>WRLR01000020.1 GCA_009777515.1 Oscillospiraceae bacterium
AGGCCTTTTCGTGTCACATGTCAATGTTCATGTGACCTCCGTCAACACAACTAGCGCAAAAGAGCCCCCCACGGGAAAATCGCAGAGGGCGAGTAGAACGCTTAAGGAGGCGCCGCTTAAAGAAGCGCCGCTTAAGGAGGCGCCGCCTAAGGATGCGCCGCCTAAAGACGCGCCGCCTAAAGATGCATCGCCAAAAGACGCGGCGCCGGAAGACGCGCCGCATGACGAGTCGGCAGCGCAGCAAGCTGACAAAACGCATGTCCAGCAAGCCGAGTAATAGCGCAGGCAGCGGGCGGATCGGGCTGGTCCTGGGCTCCGCTTCCCCTCGGCGGGCCTCGCTGCTGAGCCAGATCGGGGCCGACTTTGAGATACGCGTCGCCGACGCAGACGAAACAATCGAGGACACGGCGGATCCCGGCGCATATGTCAAAGAGATAGCGGGCAGGAAAGCCGCCGCAGCCGCCGCGCTGATAAATAGCGATGAAACCATTCACAATAAATACGATCGCGTCATCGTGATCGGCGCGGACACCATTGTAGTCGCACCGGGCGGTGGCATTTTTGGCAAGCCCTCGGGCAGCGGCGACGCGAAGCGCATGCTGGCTTCGCTATCCGGGCAATGGCACGAGGTGTATACAGGCGTCGCGCTCATCGAAACGCATAAAATGAACGCGCCGGAACGGAGCATAGTTGAAACCCGGCCTGCCGGGTCTTTGCATGATGCCCCCCACCCAGGCGCTAGTGGGTTTACCGGCTACCAGCCGGTTGATACCCAGCTTGTAGGGTATCAACTCACTCGCGTTAAAATGTGCGCATTGAACGAGGACGCGATAAACCATTATGTGGACACCGGCGAGCCCCTCGGAAAAGCGGGCGCGTATGCAATTCAGGGCGCCGGCGCGCTGTTCGTCGAGCGCGTGGAGGGGTGCTTTTTCAACGTGGTGGGGCTGCCGCTGCGGCTGCTCTGCGATATGCTTTACACGCTGGGCTACGATTTACAAAAGAATAAAAAGGTAATGTGATGGCACTGTTTTCCAGGGACGTCGGAATCGATCTTGGCACGGCAAGCACAGTCGTCCACGTGCGCGGACGCGGCATTGTTATACGGGAGCCTTCCGTCGTCGCGATAGACAAATCAAATATGAAAGTCATGGCCGTCGGGGAGAGCGCCAAAGAAATGCTGGGCAGGACGCCCGGGGGCATCGTGGCGATCCGTCCGCTCAAGGAGGGCGTGATAGCCAACTATGACATGACGCAGGTGATGCTCCGGTACTTTATGCAAAAAGCCGGCGCGCACAGCCGCATGTTCAAGCCCCGCGTCGTAATATGCATCCCCTCCGGGATCACCGAGGTTGAGAAGCGAGCCGTCGAGGAAGCCACGATCCAGGCCGGCGCCCGCGAGGCGTACCTGATCGAGGAGTCCATGGCAGCCGCGCTGGGCGCGGGTCTGCCCGTAGAGGATGCCGTCGGCAGCATGATCGTCAACATCGGCGGCGGCACCAGCGAAATCGCCGTGATCTCGCTCAGCGGCATCGTGGCGAGCCAGTCCCTGCGCATAGCCGGGGACGCGTTTGACAGTGCGATAATGCTATACATCAAGCGCGAACTCAACCTGCTCATCGGGGAGCGGACCGCAGAGGACATAAAGCTGACGATTGGGGCGGCCTACAGGCGCCCGGGCCATGCGGACGAGAACTATGAAATCAGGGGCCGCGACATAATCGATGGCCTCCCCAAAAACCTTATAATAACATCCACTGAAATCATTGAGGCCCTGGGCGACCCCCTCGGGGAGATACTCGAAGCCATCCGGCTGACCTTGGAAAAAACGCCCCCGGAGCTTGCCTCCGACATAATGGAGGGGGGGATTGTCATGGCTGGCGGGAGCTCGCTGCTTTACGGTCTCAGCGACTTAATCTCGCATGTGACCGGGATGCCCGTCATAATCGCGGAAAACCCGGTCGACTGCGTGGCCATGGGCACGGGGATCGTGCTGAACGAGCTGGACTCGCTGAGGCGGCTGTTAGTCACGTCGAACCAAAAAAAGCATCAATGAAATGGGTTAGGCGCCATGAAATAAGCCAGGCGCCATGGAAATGGGTTAGGCGCCATATTTTTGCATTGGGGACTGCCGTTTGAGGAATATTTTTCGTAGCCGGGCATTCATCTTACTGGTCTTCACGTTTTTTTGCCTGGTGTTGATCGTACTGACATCCAATGACATCGGCGATATGGAATGGGTCGGGGACACGGTTTCCGCCCCGTTCGCGCCGCTGTCCTCGCTTGTCGACTCCATAACAGCCAGCGTCAATAAGAATGTGCGAACATTTGGCGATGTCGGGCTGATCTTCGATGAAAACGACGAGCTGAAGGCGCGCATCACCGAGCTTGAACGGGAGAACCGGGAGCTTTTGGCATACAGGGAAAAACTGGTCATGTACCAGGACGCGCTGAACCTGAAGGGGCGCTTCTCCGACTACTCGCTCATCGGCGGCAACGTCATCACGCGCGACGTCGGCAACTGGTTCGACGTCTTTAAGATAGACATCGGCTCGCGGGCGGGCGTAGCGAAGGACCTGCCTGTCGTGACGTCCAACATGGCTTTGATCGGCAGGACGATATCCGTTTCTGTCAGCACGTCGAAAGTCATCACGCTGATAGACGAGGAATGCGTCGTGAGCGGCTGGATAGCCGGCCATGAGGGTGGGGCGGTGGTCGTGCGCGGGGACTTGACGCTAAAGGAGCAAGGCTACTGCAGGATCGACCTGTTTTCCGACGAGCTGGAGGTCAAGCCCGGCGACATCGTTGAGACGTCCGGGATTGGCGGCATATTCCCAAGGGGGATCGAAATCGGGACCGTGCTGACGGTGATGCAGACGGGCAACGGCCTGATGCGGTACGCCGTCGTCGACCCGTTCGCCGACATTAAGAGGATTGACGAGGTGTTCATACTAGTGGGCCACGGCAGCGACATGGAAGCCGGCGAAGTAGAAAAATAAAGCAGTCACGGGGCGAAAGCCCCACATAAATTATGAAGAAAAGACGAAGCAGACCGATTTTCAAAAGAATAGCTTTGCTGCTGCTCATCGGGCTCTCGGCGGCGCTGCAGTACAGCGCGGCGCGTTACATCAGCGTCGCGGGGGTGCTGCCCAACCTGATGCTGGTGGCCGCCGTCACGGCCGGCTTCACGCTCGGCAGCGAGGCGGGCGGCTTTACCGGGCTGTTCCTCGGCCTGTACCATGACGCGCAGAGCGGCAAGATATTGGGGCTGCACGCGCTGCTGTTCCTGTACGGCGGCGTCATTGCCGGGATGGTCCCAAAAAAGTCTACCGTGGGCGACCTGCCCGCCGCCCTCATAGCCGTCTATGCCATAACCGTGCTGTACGAAGGGGCGGTATACCTGTTTGCGTACGCAATCCCCGTGCTGCGCGTCGGGCATGTGCCCGGCGTCAGCCTCTTGCGGGCGATTGGCAGCATCATCGTGCCGGCGGCGTTTCTGAATGCGTTCTGCAGCATACCATACTACTTTATTTTGCGTCCGGGGGGCGCCAACTGACTATGAAAATATTCCAAAAACTCATCGGTGCTGTGAGCAGCCGTTACACAATGCTCGGCTTATTGTTGATCGTAATGGCTTTCGCCATGTTTGTCCGCCTGTTCGATCTCCAGATAATCAAGGGAGGGCAGTTCACCCAGGCGTCGCAGCCCATCACCGACACGCGGCGCATCACGGAGGTCGCACCGCGCGGCAGGATACTGGATCGCAACGGCGTGCCCATCGCGACGAACTCGGAAATCTTCACCGTCCACATCATCAGGAGCGGCAGGTACGGCGGCGAACAGGGCGAGGAGGAGCTTAACCGTGTATTGATAGGGTTGTGCGAGATTTTGGAGAAAAACAACGACTCGTACCTTAAAACCATCGAGCGCTACATGCGGTTCGAAAACGGGCTGCCCGTATTCGTCAGGGCCGATCTGGCCGACACGCTGGCATGGCAGAAAAACACGCTGAGGATACCCGAGGCCGATCTCATCGAAGACGCGTATACGCTGTTCGTATATTTTTGCACGGAAAGGTTCTATTCCATCGACGACGCGTACACGGACGAGGAGGCCTTTAAAATTATCTCGATGCGCTATCTGATCGACGCGGGGAGGGGCGCGTTTGACGCGGGGCAGTCGATACTGCTCGCCAGGGGCGTGGGGCCCATGTCCATCGCGGAGATCGAGGAAAACAGCCACATACTGAGCGGCGTCACCATCGACGCGGAGCCCGTGCGCGCGTACCACGAGGCCGAGTACATCTCCCACGTGCTGGGCTATACGAACGCGATTACGGAGAGCCAGTACGAGGCGCTGAAAGACGACGGGTACGGCGTCGACGACATCATCGGCCAGGTCGGGATCGAGGCCCAGAACGAGGCCTACCTGCGCGGGCGGAACGGCGTCAAGCGCATAGAGGTGTATGCCAACGGGACGGCGGCGAGCAGCATAGACGGCAGACCCGCGATACCCGGCAGCGACATCATCCTGACGATTGACATGGATCTGCAAAAGGCTGCCATCGAGTCGCTCGAGCGCAACATCGAAGTGATCCGCACGGCGGAGTTCAACGGCTATGTCAAAACCGACAGCAAAGTAAATTTCCTGGACGCGGAGGCGGGCTCGGCGGTGGCTGTCGACGTAAAAACCGGCGAGGTGCTGCTGATGGCGAATGTGCCGACTTACGACGCGTCCATTTTCCTGCGCGGGCCCGAGGACCGGGAGGCGCAGCAGGCGATCACCGATTTGTGGGACGACCCGCTGAACAGGTCCTGGAACAGGGCGATACAGGGCACATACTCTCCGGGCTCCACATTCAAGCCGATCACCGCGATCACGGCGCTGCAGGAGGGCGTGATTACCCCCCATACGGACATCTACGACGCGGGCCGCATCACTATCGGCGAGCGCAATCTTTTCTGCTTGGAAGGC
Organism: Oscillospiraceae bacterium; assembly: GCA_009777515.1. GTDB lineage: Bacteria > Bacillota > Clostridia > WRLR01 > WRLR01 > WRLR01. Next base: position 4,975 of record WRLR01000020.1, read on the forward strand.
GGGCACGGCGCGCTCTCGTTGAAGAGGGCCCTGGAGACCTCGTGTAACGTGTTCTTTTACGACATAGGGGAAAAGTCCACCATAGACAACCTGAAAAAATGGGCGAACCTCTTTGGCCTCGGCGTAAAAACGGGCGTCGATCTGCCCTACGAGCGCGATGGGATCATGTCCTCCAGGGAATTCAAGTATGAGAGGTTCCGGGACGACTGGCGGCCGGCGGATACCGCGCAGGTGGCCATCGGGCAGCTCTACAACTCATTCACGCCGCTGCAGATGGCATGCTACATGGCGGCGTTCGCGAACGGCGGCATGTATTACAAACCCTATGTGACGCAGAAGGTCATCCGGTACGACGGCTCGATAGTGCGCGAGACGGCGCCCGACGTGAGGCGCATCCCGGTGGACCCGCTGAACATCGAGGCCGTCAAGGACGGTATGATCGCCAGCACGACGGAGATTGACGGCACGGCTGCGATCGTGTTCCATGACTTCCCGTTCCAGGTGGCGGGCAAGACGGGGACGGCCGAGACCGGGCTGGAGTCGATGCAGAACTCGTCGTCCAATGCGTTGTTCGTATGCTACGCGCCGGCGGACGACCCGCAGATTGCGGTGGTCGTGGTCATTGAAAAAGGCGTGTGGGGCTCGTACGCGGCTCCCGTGGCGCGCGACATACTCGAAGTGTACTTCGGCATGAGGGGCCAGCCGCGGGAGTACGACGCGCTAGGCGGCACGCACAGCGTAATAGCCCCGTAAGAAAATGCGGCGCGGGTGGGCCGGTGGGATGCGCAGTGCGGCGGGCGTGTGGCACGGTTTGAAAACAAGCTCTCATCGTTGCCGCGAAACAATCGAAATAACATAACGTCATTATATTTTTTAAATCATACTTTAAAAACTTGTAAATTATTTATACTATTTAAAGCGCACTTTAAAAAAATGGACAAAATAAGCTTGCTATTTTATTGCTACAGTCGGCTGGCTTGGCCTTCGCTGCGGAAGTAGAAGCCGAACACGGCGCCGCACAGGCCGCCGATGATGTGCGAAAACTGTGAAATATTATCGTTTCTGAACAGGCCCCCGATGATCTCGTTGCCAATGTAGAAGAAGCCGACGAGCAGCATGGTGAGCGGCAGGCCGGCGTTTTTCATGTTGACGAACGACGAGAGCAGTATCAGCATGAACGCGAGCCCGCTCGCGCCTATTGTCGCGTACTGCGGAAAGAATATGGCGTTGCACAGCCCGGTCATGAACGCGGTGATCAAAAGCATGGTCAGGAGGCGCTTCTCGCCGTACCGCTCCTCCATCATGGGCCCGACCACTAGAATCAGCATGAAGTTGCCGAAATAGTGGTTGACGTCCGCATGAGCCAGCACGCGCGTAAAGAAGCGCAGGTACATCAGCGGGTCGAGCCACGACGTGAAGCGCGATATTAGCAGGCTGTTGAGCGCCCCGAACGTCATGATATCGCCGAACAGTACGACCGCCGACGTAAACGTCAGGCCAAGTATCACCGGGGAGTTGAGATATATGCCGCCGCTTTTTCTTTTCATCGCACGCGCCGCCTCATGTTCCGCCAGCCTTTGGCCGCCTCAGCCTGATATCGTCCCCGTAGAAGCGGATAATATGGAACGAGCCGATGACGCGCGAAAGAATGCGCTCGTCGTAGAGCGATTTAAACTCACTCAGTTCCTTGTTCGTAGATATGATAGTCGAGTAGGCGCCGGGCGCCAGCCGCGCGTTGAGCAATGCGATAAAGTCGGAAAATCGCGACTCTGTCATGGCCTCTATGCCTAGATCGTCAATAATGAGCAGCTTGCATGAAAATACCTGGCGGAATAGCGTGTCGCGGTAGTTATCGTCCCGTATCGAGAGCATGCGGTGTTCTGAAAAAATGTTGAAGAGTGTCGGGGCGGACAGGTACAGCACCGGCGTGCCTCCCCGCATAAGCTCGTTTGCGATCGACGCCGCCATAAACGTTTTGCCGGTGCCGGGCTGGCCGAAAAAATACAGGTTTTCATATATGCCGTCGTTAATAGCGCGGACAAACCGCTTTGCCGAATCCCTTATCCTGCATATATTATCTCTGGGCGACGCGGCCTGCTTGAACTTTGCCTCGTCCGCGCGGTCGGAGTATAGGCTCTCGTCAAAAATATCAAAATTCGCAGCGCCTGCGGCCACTATGTTGGACGCCGCCTCCAGGCTATTGAAGAGCAGTTGCTTAAAACAAGAGCAGCGCTCTGTGGCGCCGCTGACATTCGTTGCGCCGTCGGTGTTATAAGCGCCGTTGATATTCATTGCACCGCCGATGTTAGTGGCGCTGCCGACACTTGTAGCGCCGCCGGTGTTAGTTGCGCCGCCTGTGCCCTCCGCCGCGACGTACCCCGTGTCGCCGCACTGCGCGCACACCGGAACCGGCAAAAGGTACCCGCACGGGAACCCATGCTTTTCAAGCAATCCGTCGCGCTTTTTGCACAGGGCGCCGATTGTTCTTTCCATATCCGAAAGCGCCTCAGAAAGGGCCTTTTCGCCGGAGAGCAGGGCCCTGTTATACGCCAGCCCGGCTGCCTTGATGTCATATTCCAGGCTCTCAAATTCCGGTATTGCCTCGGCGACGCGCCGCCGGCGCAACTCAAGCGCGCGGCGCGCGTCGGCGCGGCGCTCGCTAAGTATCGCCTCTATCTGTCTGTATCCGCTCAGGATTTGAGTCGTCTGTGCCACTGTCCGCCGCTTTCTTCGCCGTATTATCCTCAGGAACGGCTGGCATTTCCGCTCCGAAATCGCTCGTGACAAATTGCTCCAGCGTACTGTCGTCGTAGTCGCGCTGCTTAAAGCCTCCCCTGTTGCGGACGCCCGCGCGCTGCCCGGCGCCGGAACCATTGCCCGCCCATCGGGCGCCCGCGCCCGCGCCCGCGCCAGCTCCCGCGCCCCGCTTGTACCTATCGGCGTTTTCGGCCCTGTGCTTTGCCTCGTGCGCCTGGATTTTTTCCACGGTGTCCAGTTGCCGACTGTGCCAATCTGAAAGTATGCTGTCAAAAAAGTTAAAGGAGGCGTCGGGCCTCTCCGTCGTCTTGCGCAAGGCCAGCTCTATTATATCAAATGTATATCCGTATGTGTTGAGCCATTTGTCCACATACTCCTGCTGGTACACGTCGAGCCGCCGCCTAAGCTTCAGCTTTTTTTGGATCATTCCGCTGACGGCTTTCGTCTCTTCGTATTCTTTGATGTACCGATCGAAGTCGAAAGAATTCTTGACGCCCTTTTTATGCATGTTGTCCGCGACTGCGGCGATATACGCTTTGGTCAGGGCGCCGCTGTCCCTGCAGTGCCTAAATAACAGCAGCATGACGTCTTCCGTGAACCCGTAGCGCGTAAACCACATATCAATGTCCACGTACCACGAAACGGACATGACGCCGCTGAAAAAGGTGTCGTTGATGGCTTCGATCACCTGCCGCCTGCGTATGTTCAATTTGCCGGACTCCGCCGCCTCCTCGGGCGTCGACGTGGATTTTGGGCGGTAGAATTTGTTGATTTCGATCTCTTTCAGATCTTTTAGCACGATGCCGTCTTCGGCCCAGGAGAGGATATTGAGGTTGTTCATGAAATTGAGGCCCTTTTTGACGGTATCCAAAGGGATGTCGAGCTGATGGGCGAGGTCCTGTACGGAAGGGCTGCGGTTCTTCCCGACGAGGAAGAGGCAGTAAATATATATCTTGACGTATTCGCTCTTCAGCGCCGGCATGTATTCGTTGATGAACACGTCCGGAACCAGTGTGTCGGAATACAGCAGCGTTTTAAAATCTATGTACTGCATTTACTCAATGCGCCTCGCTGAGCGATTTGTATATCGCCAGGTATTTCGCGGCGGCGTCGTCCCATGTCTGGCTGACCCGCATGGCGGCCCTGACCAGCCGGCTCCAGGCCTCCTTGTCGTTCCTGAAAACGTCGACGGAGCGGTTGATCGTAAAGAGCATATCGTGCGCGTTATAGTTGAAGAACGAAAAGCCGTTGCCCCCGCCGGTTTCGCTGTTGTACGAATCCACGACGTCCTTTAGGCCCCCCGTTTCGCGTACTATGGGCAGCGTGCCGTAGCGCAGCGCAATCAGGTGCTTTTCCCCGCACGGCTCTATACGTGACGGGCGGAGCAGCATGTCGCTGCCGCATATCAGCATCGTCTCCGTCAGGGCCGGGTCCAGGCCGACCTGCCCGGCGCCCTTGTTCAGCTCTTCCCAGCCGGTCCATTTCTCCCCGTCCCAGAAAACGCCGCCGTTGTAGCGCACATAGGCCACCCTGTTTTTATATTCCAAGGCTTTGGAAGTAAAAAAGTCGTGGTAGTCGGACTTGCCCTTGCTCGCGATTACCAATTGTACATCAAGCGCCACTATGTCGTCAAAGACGAATTTTATCAAATCCACGCCTTTATCGTAGTCCAGCTCGTCCGATATGACGATTATTACGGGTATCTCCGCATTTTGCTCAAAACCGAGCAGCTCCTGCAGGCGCCGCTTGTTTTTGGGCTTTTTCGCGTTAATGGTCACTGCGTCATAGTTTTCCGCTATGCGCTCGTCGGTCGCCGGGTCGTAGACCGTGGTGTCGATGCCGCACAGCACGCCGCTGATCTCGGCGGAGCGCGCGCGGATGATGCCCTCCAGGTTCTCGCCGTAGTAGGCGTGCTGGATCTCGCGGGCATAATTCGGGCTGACGGTCGCGAGCCCGTCGGAGAACAGCAGCCCGCCCTTCAGGCTGTTGGCCTGCCCATAAAATTCCAATGTGGACGAGGTGAAAAACTCGCTGGAGAGATCGAGCAGGTCCAGCATGTCGTAGCGCGAGCATATGCCCTGGTACTGCATGCTGTGGATGACAAACAGCGTTTTGATGGTGACGTCCGAGGCCCGCCGGCTCCTGCTTGTTTTGTACAGCGTCGGGATGTAGCTCATCTGCCAGTCATGGCACTGGATGATGTCGGGGAGGAAATCGATGCGCGGCAGCATCGCCAACACGGCGTTGCAAAAGCACGAGAAGCGCTCGACGTCGTCCACGACGTTTGAATAGACCTGGTTCTGCTCGAAGTAGTCGCCGCACGATACCAGGTAGACCGTTATGCCGCGGTATATCGTCTTGTATATCCTGCATTGATATGACCTGCGCCCAAGGGTCGCGGCGAACTCGCACAGGGGCTTGGCCGCGTCCAAGTAGCGCTTCGGGATACCCGCGTAGCGCGGGAGGACGACCCTGACGTCAACGCCGCCCAGCAGCCCCGCCCCGCCGGCATAGGCGGCGCCTGCGGCGCCTGCGCTCGCAGGTGCTGCGGCGGCTGTAGCGTTTGCGGCGCTAGCGGAAGCTGCTTCGCCAGCGGATGCTGCAGCGCCTGCGGAAGCTGCGGCGCCAATTTTTTTAGCGGCGTTGTTCAACGCGACGGAAAGATGCGGTACGACGCGCCCAAGATGCCCGATATTCGTGAATGGTTCAAACTCAGACGCCGCTATCAGGACCTTGGTAATCGCTTTATCGTCCATCAAGATACCGCCTTTCCCAATGCCGTTTGTACTCCAAATGGCATTATATATACGTATACCACGCGACAATTATCTTTAATCATATAAGAGCGTGTTCAGCACACAACGGCATATACCGGATATTCCGGCTGTATTTGTGTGCGGGTAAAGATTTTAACATAACTAACGAATAATATCAATAAAATTTGCAACTTGACGACATGAATTTTTGGCCATATAATATGATTGTGGTTTCATAAGGCTGCTGCCATCGAGAACAGCGGCAATCGATCAAAGCGAGGATTGGGCAATGCCAAAAAGAACATTTTTCAGGCTGGACGAGGACAAGCGCGAGCGCGTAATCCGCGCCGCTATTGACGAATTTCGCAAAAACGGCTATGAAAACTCTAAGGTCGGGGCTATCGCGCAAAACGCCAATATAGCCAACGGCAGCATATATCAATATTTTGAAGACAAGCGCGAACTGTTCCTTTACTGCGTAAACTGGACGGTTGAAAATTTTATTCGCGAGCTGGACCGGCAGATGCCCCTGGCGGGCATGGAGCTGTTCGAATACCTACTGGAGGGCCTGCCGGGCCGCGTCGCATACTGGATGCAGGAGCCGGAGCTTGCCATGTTCGCGCACGATTTAACGGACGGCGCCATCGATTTTCCCCCGGGCGAGATAAACACCGTGCGCGAGCTGTACGGCTCGCACATACCCAAGCTGATAGCGAACGGGCAAAAATGGGGCTCGCTCCGCGACGATTTGGACGACGATCTGCTGGCCCTTTTTGTCAAAGGCGTCGTGCGCGAGACGGAGGAGCTGATATATAGCAAGTCGGTCGGCTCGGGCTTTGCGCTGACCGAGGACCAGGTCGGCAGCAATGCGGAGCAGCTTGGGCTGATCGTCCAAATGCTCAAAAGCGGGCTTTCCAAAATGACGGCGCCGTCCTGATTTTTTATAGCTTTCGAAAATTATTAATAATATTAATAATCTGTAAATTCATGCTACAACAGCGCCAAAACCGGCTTCCGCGTTTGACTTAACGGAAGCCGTTGTTTATAATTCGGGTACGATAGGTTAACGGGGCGCGGACATAGCGGAACGCGGAGTGCATAGATGAGCGGAAAACCAAAATATGAGCTAAAAGACGCCAGGGACGGCATGGACAACAGGGACACCGGGGGCGATGGGGACAACAGGGGCAGAAGGTCCAAAAAAGGCGACGACGCCGCGCAACCGGTATTTAAGACCGAGGAGATGCTAAAACAGGAGGCGCGCGATCGCCTCATCGAGCAGGACGAGCTTATCGCGAAGAGGCCGCCGCAGTCCGAGCGCAGAAAAAAAATAGACAACTTCTTCTTCCATTATAAATGGCACACAATCCTTGTCTGCGTCGGGGCAGTGCTGCTGGCCGTCTTCATACGCGACACCGTGTTTCGCCCCAAGCCCGATCTGACCGTGGTCGTCGCGACGTCGCGCTTCATAACCCAGGCGGAGTCCGACGCGCTCCAGGCCGCGCTGGAGAGCTATGCCGGCGATTTCAATGAGGATGGCAGGGTGCTGGTCAACCTCGATATGATCACGCTGCCGATAGCGGAGGCGCTCGGCTACGGGGGGGACGATGTCGCCGGGGGCAACAACGTCGCCGATGGCGACGGGGATGCCGGCGACGCTTCCTCCGGGGGCAACGGCGCCGGGGGCGAAAGCGCCGGGGGCGCCGAGGACGGCCTGTTCGACATTGCTTCGGTCAGCGATCCAGAGATGTTGCAAGCCTCCATGATGAAGCTGACGGCTATCATAGCGGCGTGGTCCGACACGCTGTTTTTAATGGACGACGACATATACGACTACATCGCAGCCATGGCCGGCCCGTCCCCATTCGACGACGACGAGGACGGCGCGGCGGGAGGTAGCGACGGCGCGGCAAGCGGCGGCAGCGGAGCGGGCGGCAGTGTAGCCGATGGCAGCGTTGCTGTCGACGAGATGCCGGATTACGCCATCTTCGAGGCGCTTAGCGGTATTCATGGCGCGTCCGGCGCCTATCTGGATCGCCTGGCGATAGGCGAAACTGCGCTGGCGTCCGAGCCGGGCTTCGAATATATGGGGGAATTGGCCTTTTCCCTGCGCCCGCCCCCCAATACCAACGAAAAGAACGTCAGCTACTTCGCATACTGCATGGGGCTCCTCAACGCCCTGGCAGCCGCCAAAGGCTAGAATCCGCGCCAAAGGCTAAAATCCGCACCAAAGGCTAAAATCCACACCAAAGGCTAAAACCTAATAAAATCGCATTATCTTAGGTCGGGCGAGGTTTCCATATGTTAAAAAAACTCAAGCAAAAAGTATTGGACGCCAATCTGGCGCTTAGGGAATACGGGCTTGCGCCGTTCACATGGGGCAACGCCTCGCAGGCGGATGCGGACCGCAAATATATGGTCATCAAGCCCAGCGGCGTCCGCTATGAGGACATGTCGCTGGAGGACATGTGCGTTGTATGCATAGAGGACGGCAGCATGGTCGAGGGCGACCTGAACCCTTCTACGGACACGCCGACGCATCTTGAGCTGTACAGGCATTTTTCGCCTATCTTCGGGATCGCGCACACCCATTCGCCATATGCGACCGCGTTCGCGCAGGCGGGCATGGCCATCCCGTGCTACGGCACGACGCACGCGGACTATTTTTACGGCGAGATCCCGTGCGCGCGGGCTCTGCGCCCACACGAGATCCGGGGCGACTACGAGGTCAACACAGGGGGCGTCATCATCAAAACGTTCCAGGAGCGCTCGATCGATCCGCTTTCTACGCCCGGCGCCCTCGTCTGCAGCCACGGCCCATTCGCGTGGGGGGCCACGGCCGCAGGGGCGGCGGCAAATGCGGCGTATCTCGAGGAAACCGCGCGCCTCGCATATATGACGCTACAGCTCAGCCCGGAAGCAGCGCCCGTGCCGCAGGCGTTGTTGGAGAAGCACTACGGCAGAAAGCACGGGGACGGCGCGTATTACGGGCAGACCCCGGCCAAATGAGCCGCCGATAATTTTCAGCAGAGCAGATGTCTGGGCAGGTGCCTGGGCAGGTATCTGGGTAGATGTCTGGGCAGGTGTCTGGGCAGGCGCTTAGGCGCATATTATGTCAAACTAATAATTCATTCGAGCCAAAATGTGGTATAATGATATTTACAGCATTGCTGCGGACACAAGCTTAACAGTGTTTGACATAATTATTGGAATATGGTGATGACATGGATACAGCGAATATCATAACATTGAACAGCGAGAACTTTCGCGACGCCACGGCCATGGCCGACAAACTGGTTCTGGTGGACTTTTGGGCCAAGTGGTGCGCCCCCTGCCGCGCCGTAGCGCCTATCCTCGAACGGCTCGCAGGGGAGTATCCGGAAAAGCTGCTGATCGGCAAGCTGGACATCGATGAGCAAAGGGAGATCGCCATCGAGTTCGGGATCTCCAGCATACCGACGATCCAACTATACAAAGACGGAAAAATGATCGACGCCCTTGTCGGCTCGAGGCCGTACAAGGATTACAAAGCCGTCGTGGAAAGTTACATATGACCTGCTGCTCCGGGACGGGGGGATGATGTCAGCTCGGAATATCCTGCGGATCGGCCTTGACGTTGGTTCGACGACGGTCAAGATAGTCGTTTACGACAGTGATTTCAATTTATTATACGAACAATACCAGCGCCACTTTTCAGATATCAGGAAAACCATCACCGAACTGCTGAACGCCACATGCACGCGGTATGAGGGCGAATTGGCGGCTGTGGCTGTCACGGGCTCGGGCGGCATTCTTGTTTCCAAATGGCTGGGTCTGCCGTTCGTCCAGGAGGTCATCGCAGGCGCCAAGGCAGTCGAGCATTTCATACCCCAAACGGACGTCGCCATAGAGCTGGGCGGCGAGGACGCGAAGATAACCTATTTTACCAACGGCGTCGAGCAGCGGATGAACGGCACATGCGCGGGCGGTACGGGCGCCTTCGTCGATCAGATGGCCGCGCTGTTGAAGACAGACGCGCAGGGCCTTGACGATCTCGCATACGGCTATTCCACAATCTACCCCATCGCCTCGCGCTGCGGCGTGTTCGCGAAGTCGGACATACAGCCGCTGCTCAACGAGGGCGCGTCCCGCAAAGACATAGCGGCGTCGGTGTTCCAGTCAATCGTCAACCAAACAATCAGCGGCCTCGCCTGCGGGCGCCCCATTCGCGGCAATATCGCGTTCCTCGGGGGGCCTTTGTGTTTCTTGCCGCAACTGCGCGAGCGTTTCATCGCCACGCTGAACTTAACGCCCGAGCAGGTGATCCTGCCCGATCGCTCGCACCTGTTCGCAGCCATCGGCGCCGCCCTGGCCGCGCCGGAGGTCGGTGTCGCGGGTAGGAACGGCGGCAGCGGCGGCGGCGCAGTCGGCAGCGCGAACGAGAACGGCGACAACACCGGCATGAGCGCGGGCGGTGGCATTGTGGAAATGGGCGAACTGCTGGGCAGGCTGGGGCGGCTCGGCGCGGTCGAAGCGGCCGAAGTCAAGCGCCTCCCGCCATTGTTCGCTTCGGAGGTAGAATATCAAGCGTTCGAGTCGCGCCACAAAAAAGCCGCAGTGCGAAAAAAACCGCTGCACGCGCACAATGGCGAATGTTATTTAGGCATAGACGCGGGCTCCACCACGACAAAGCTCGCCCTGACGGATCGCGGCGGCGCCCTTTTGTATTCCCATTACAGCCCGAACGGCGGAAACCCCCTGCTCTCTACGGTGGACGCTCTGCGCGCGCTGTACGCGGGGCTGCCCGACAGCGCATACATAGCCGGGGCGACGGTGACGGGCTACGGCGAAAACCTAATCAAAACGGCACTGAACGCGGACTATGGCGAAATAGAGACCATCGCCCATTACAAAGCAGCCAAAAAGTTCCTGCCCAGCGTGGAATTCATACTGGACGTCGGCGGGCAGGACATGAAGTGCATGAAAATCAGGGACGGCTCGATTGAGAGCATCATGCTCAACGAGGCTTGCTCATCGGGCTGCGGCTCGTTCCTCGAGACCTTCGCGCAGTCGCTGGAGCTCGGGCTGGACGCGTTCATCGGGCTGGCCGTGCGCTCAAGGAGCCCCGTGGATCTGGGCTCGCGATGCACGGTGTTCATGAACTCGCGCGTCAAGCAGGCGCAAAAAGAGGGCGCGGACGCCGGCGACATATCTGCGGGCCTATCGTATTCCGTCATCAAAAACGCGCTGTACAAAGTCATAAAAATCCGCAAGCCCGAGGACATGGGCGAAAAGGTCATCGTCCAGGGCGGCACGTTCCTCAACGACGCCGTGCTCCGGGCTTTCGAGCAGATGGCAGGGCGCGAGGCCGTCAGGCCCGACATCGCCGGGCTGATGGGCGCGTACGGCGCGGCGCTCACAGCGTGCGAGAGGGTATGCCAATCAGAACAGGCTAGTCAGGCTGCCCCATCTGCGCCCGTACGAAGCACAATCTTGGGCCCCGACCAATTGGAGCATTTTAATTTTTCCGCCTCGACAAGGCGCTGCGGACTGTGCGGCAATGGCTGCACACTAACCGTCAACGACTTCGGCGCAGGCCGCCAAATGATCACCGGCAACCGCTGCGAGCGGGGCGCGGGCATCGAGCGGACGCGTGATCCGCTGCCGGACCTGTACGCCTACAAATACAGGCGCACCTTCTCCCATTACCGCCCGTTAGCGGCTGACGACGCGCCGCGCGGGCGCGTGGGCATTCCGAGGGTGCTGAACATATATGAGAACTACCCATTCTGGTTCACATTCTTCACCGAACTAAAATTCCGCGTGCTCCTCTCGCCCCGCTCGACCAAGCAGATTTACGAGCTCGGCATCGAGTCGATGCCATCGGAGTCCGTTTGCTACCCGGGCAAGCTCGTGCATGGGCACATATCGTCGCTCGTCAGCGAGCGCCCCGACTTCATATTCCATCCATGCATCACCCATGAAGTGCGTGAGGACAAGGGCGCGGACAACTGCTTCAACTGCCCGATAGTGACCTCGTACCCGGAAGTTATAAAGAACAATATGGACGAGATCGAGGAAAGCCACGTCCGTTACCTCAACCCGTTTTTGCCGTTCCGCGACTTGGAAAAATTGAAAAAGCGCCTCTATGACGAACTGTCCGGCCACTGCCGGGGCGCCGCCGTCACCTTTGAGGAGATCGGCACGGCTGTCGATCGCGCGTCGGAAGAATACGAGCGGTTCAAAGCCGACATAAGGGGCGAGGGCGAGAGGGCGCTCCGTATTATAGAGGAAAAGGGCGTCATGGGAATCGTGCTGGCAGGCCGGCCGTACCACATCGACCCGGAAATAAACCACGGCATCCCGGAAATGATCACAGGGCTGGGCATGGCTGTCCTTTCGGAGGACTCGGTCGCGCACCTGGCGCCGCTGGAGCGCCCGATCAGGGCGGTCGACCAATGGGCCTACCACACGAGGCTCTATTCCGCCGCCAATTTTACGGGCCTCCACAAGAACCTGGAGCTGATCCAGCTCAACTCGTTCGGCTGCGGCATAGACGCCATCACGACGGATCAGGTGCACGAGATACTGCACGCGTACGGCAAGCTGCACACGGTGCTCAAAATCGACGAGGTGAACAACCTGGGCGCTGCGAGGATACGCATCCGCTCGCTGCAGTCCGCGATCATCGAGCGTCAGTCGGAAGCTGCGGGCGGCGCGGGCAGGGCGAGGGGGAAAGCGGGCCATCTGCACAACCTTGCGTCGCGCCTCGAGGGCGGGATTTCACATTTGCAAGGCGGCATCACGCACATACAAGGCGGTATTAATCACATTCAAGGCGGCATTAACCACATCCAAGGCGGCATCAACCACTTGGCCGACGGGATTTCGCATCTGCAGGGCGGTATCTCACAAATACAAGGCGGGATGGGGTATCTGTTCGATAAGATAAAGTTTACGAAAAAGATGCGAAAGCGCCACACTATTCTCGCGCCGCAGATGTCGCCGATCCATTTTCAGTTCCTGGAAACGGCCTTTCACGCCTCCGGGTACAATTTGGAAGTACTGCCGGGGACGGACGACGTCCGGCAAATAGACGAGGGGCTAAAGCACGTGAACAACGACGCCTGCTACCCTTCTATCCTGGTCGTCGGGCAGATCATTGCCGCGCTGAAGTCCGGGCTCTATGACATCGACAGCGTGTCCGTACTTATTTCGCAGACGGGGGGCGGTTGCAGGGCGACCAACTATATCGGCTTTATCAGAAAAGCGCTCAGGGACTCCGGCTTCGACCATGTCCCGGTGATATCTTTGAACATGCTGTCCATCGAAAAGAACCCCGGGTTCAAGCTTACCCCGCTCATGCTCGTGAAGGTGATGATGGGCATCCTGTTCGGTGACCTTTTGATGAAGCTGGTGCTGGCCACCCGGCCATACGAGGCGGTCCCGGGCTCCGTTGATGCGTTGTGCGAAAGCTATGTTGAGCGTTGCAAAAACAGCGTAAGAAAGGGCCGGCTGATTGGCTTTAACAGGACCGCCGCCGACATCATTAAGGCATTTGATGAAATCGAACTCATCGACATGACGAAGCCGAAAGTTGGGCTCGTCGGCGAAATTTTGGTAAAATTCCATCCGGGCGCGAACAACAGGGTCATAGACCTGCTCGAATCGGAAGGCGCGGAGGCCGTGGTGCCCGACCTGATGGGCTTCATACTGTACTGCGCATACGGCACACGCTTCAACTGGAAGTATCTCGACGGCAAATGGTATGTCTGGCTCCTTGGCAGCATAGTCATCCGGTTTGTCGAATTCATATCTTCGGTGATGTACCGCAAGCTCGCCGCCAGCCGGAGGTTTGCGCCGCCGGGCAGCGTACGGGGGCTGGCTGGGGCAGCCGGCGAAATACTATCGCTTGGCAACACCACCGGCGAGGGGTGGCTCTTGACGGCGGAGATGGTGGAGCTCATTTGCGAGGGCGCGTCGAATATTATTTGCATGCAGCCATTCGCGTGCCTGCCCAACCATATCACGGGCAAAGGCATGATCAAGGAGCTGAAGCGGCGCTACCCGCAGGCCAATATTGTGGCTGTCGACTACGATCCCGGCGCCAGCGAGGTCAACCAGCTCAACAGGATAAAGCTCATGCTGTCGGTCGCGTTCCGGGAGCTGGGCAGCGCGGGCATGGGCGCGGGCGCGGGTGTGCGGGCATAGGCGCGGGCGCGCGGCCTGACATTATTTCATAATAGCGAGGGTCACCTTATGTCGGTGTTCGATTTTATTTTACTGGGCGGAGGGCTGGCGTTCTTCCTTTATGGGATGATAATCATGGCCAACGGCCTGGAGCGCGCTTCCGGCGGCAGGCTGGAACGGGCCCTGGAAAAACTCACCGATAACATGGCCAAAGCGATCGTCCTCGGCGCGATAGTCACCGCCATCATTCAGTCGTCATCGGCCACCACGGTGATTATCGTCGGGCTTGTCAACGCCAGGATCATGAAACTGCGCCAGGCTATCGGCGTAATCATGGGGGCGAATATCGGCACGACCATAACGGCGCATATCATCAGGCTGGCCGACATTGAGGCGGGCGCGGACATGCTGCTGGCTTATTTCAAGCCCTCGTCGCTCAGCCCTGTAATGGCCTGTATCGGGTTCGCGTTATATATAACCAGCAAAAAGCAGTCCCGCCGCGAACTGGGGCATATACTACTGGGCTTTGGCGTATTGTTCAGCGGCATGCTCGCCATGGAGGGCGCCCTGTCGCCGCTGCGCGACAACCCGGACTTCACGCGGCTGTTCGTCATGTTCAAAAACCCTATCCTGGGCGTGCTTGTCGGGCTGGTGCTGACCGCGATAATCCAGTCGTCCTCCGCTTCGGTCGGCATCCTGCAGGCGCTTACGACAACCGGCGCCATCACCTTTTCATCGGCGTTCCCCATCGTCATGGGCCAAAACATCGGGACCTGCATCACCCCCGTGATCGCCAGCATTAACACGTCGCGCAACGCCAAGCGCGCGGCGATGCTCCATGTGACGATTAAAACCATCGGCACCGTGATCATTTTAATCGTGATATATATCTACCAAAAGGTGGTCGGCTTGCCATTTTGGGACGAGCCGATTTCAAGGGGCGGAATCGCGAATTTCCACACGCTCTTCAATTTGAGCGCCACGCTCATGCTGGCGCCGTTCGCCTCCCATCTGGAAAAATTCGTCCGCATGATGTTCCGGGCCAAGGCGGCCGACGGCTCGTATATCCCCGAGATCGAGGACAGCGTCGGCGACGACATCAGCTACCTCGACGAGCGCTTCCTGTCCTCCCCGGCATACGCCATCCAGCAGGCGCGCGACGCCGTGGTCAGGATGGCGCACCTGGCCTCGGAGAACTTTGGGCGCTCCATGGAACTCCTCGCCCGCTACAACGCGGACGAGCTCCGGCGCGCGCGGGAGGTCGAGGACATGATCGACCGGCTGCAGGGCCGGATAGACAGCTATTTGCTGAAAATCACCATGAACGAGCTCACCGAGAGCGAAAACATAGCGCTGTCGGAGGTCTTGCAAGTCGTAAACGAGTTCGAGCGGATCGGGGACCACTCGGACAATATATGCGACTGCGCCCAGACGATGCGGGACAACGGCCTCGCCTTTTCGCCCACCGCGCTGTACGAGCTGGCTACCATGCGCGAGGCTATTGACGAAATTATCGCATTCGCGGTGGACGGCTACATCGAAAAGGACCTGCGCCTGGCCGAGATTATCGAGCCGCTGGAGGCCGTCGTGAACATACTCGTCGAGTCGCTTAAACTAAAGCACAGCGAGCGGCTGCGGGAGGGGATTTGTTCATTGGATGCGGCGTTCCCGTTCGTGGAGGTGCTGTACAACCTGGAGCGGATAGCCGACCACTGTTCCAATGTCGGCGTGCATGTCATCAGCTATTCCGGGCAGATAGTGCTGAACGACCGGCACGAGTTCTTGCGCGGCATACGCAACAACCCGTCGGAGGAGTTCCGGGCCAAGTTCGAGATGTACGACCGGAAGTATTTCGGTCGCATCAACCGCAGCGAGAGCCTATCGCAAATCGATGGGGCCGGCGAAGGCGGCGAAGCCAGCGAAAGCGAAGCGGGCGACGCGGGTGGCGCAGGCGGCGGAGACAGCGAAGTCGACCTGAGCGGAGGGGCCGATGAGCCGACCTGATCTGCGGCGCCGATAGGGACGGTTTGGTAGGCGGGGGTGGCATGGCTTGACTGTTTTTTACCGGTAGAAGCTACGAGGGCGAAGAACTTACAGAGGGGGAGTAATTAATGAAGGATACATTGGGAACGCAAGGCGGTATGGACGGGAACGGTCAGAAGATAACGCTGCATGACGGCCCGGTCGCGCTGGTGAACGGCGCCCCTGTTGCTGTTGACGCTGCAGACATCTCTCATGCGGGCGATATGTCCGGCGGAACTGGCGCAAGTGGCACAATGGCATACCAAATAATAGACGCGCATAACCAGGGTACCGAGAGCGGCAAGCTGAGACTTAAATTCGACGCCCTCATCTCCCATGACATCACGTATGTGGGCATAGTGCAGACGGCCAGAGCCAGCGGTATGGAGCGCTTCCCAATCCCCTACGCCCTTACGAACTGCCACAACAGCCTGTGTGCGGTCGGGGGCACGATCAACGAGGACGACCATGTGTTCGGCCTGTCCGCCGCGAAAAAGTACGGCGGCATCTATATCCCCGCGAACCAAGCCGTCATCCACCAGTATGCGCGCGAGGCGCTCGCCGCCTCCGGCCAGATGATCCTCGGCTCCGACAGCCACACCCGTTATGGCGCCCTGGGGACGCTGGGGATTGGCGAGGGCGGCCCGGAGCTGGTAAAGCAACTGTTGAACAACACATACGATCTAAACGCGCCGGAGGTGGTGCTGGTTTGGCTCGATAATGCACCGCCGCACGGCGTTGGGCCACATGACATCGCGATTGCGCTCTGCGGAGCGGTGTACGGAAACGGGTTCGCGAGCAACAAAATCCTTGAATTTGCCGGCCCCGGCATCGCCGCCCTGCCCATGGACTACCGCTTCGGGATCGACGTGATGACGACCGAGACCGCCTGCCTCTCGTCCGTGTGGCGCACTGACGACGACACAGTACCAGAATTTTATAAGCTCCATGGTAGGGCGGGCGCATACAAGCCCCTCGCCCCAGCGGAGGGCGCGCGCTATGACGCCATGATTATTATCGATCTCGCAAAAGCTGAGCCCATGATAGCGATGCCCTTCCACCCGTCGATGGCATATACGCTTAGCGAAATGAAGCTCAACGCCCCGGACATACTGCGCGAAGCGGAGCGGGAGGCGGCGGGCCAGTTTGGCGGTAAGGTGAACCTGTCGCTGACAGGCAAGGCCGAGGGCGGGCGCCTGATGACCGATCAGGGCATCATCGCCGGGTGCGCGGGCGGCATGTACGAAAATATCCGTGAGGCGGCGGCCATCCTGGACGGCGCGTCGGTCGGCGACGGCTATTTCTCGCTGTCGATCTACCCGTCCAGCATGCCCGTCAACCTGCGCCTGATTGACGACGGCGTCCAGGGCAGCCTCATCCGCGCTGGCGCGCTGTTCAAGCCGTGCTTCTGCGGCCCGTGCTTCGGAGCGGGCGATGTACCATCGAACAACGGTTTTTCCATACGCCACACGACCAGGAACTTTATAAACCGCGAAGGCTCGAGGCCCGGCGACGGACAGCTCGCGGCTGTCGCGTTGATGGACGCACGCTCCATCGCGGCGACGGCGAAAAACGGCGGGCAGCTGACCTCCGCTGCGGACATCGAATACGAGTCCCCATCGGGCGGTACCATTGACGACGCGAAACGCGTTTTTGACGCGAGCCGCGTTTTCGACCAGGAGATATATAAAAATAGGGTGTACAATGGATTCGGGAACCCCGAGCCGGGGGCGGAGCTGGTTATGGGGCCAAATATCGCCGACTGGCCCAAAATCGACCCGCTCGGGGAAAACCTCCTGCTCCGGCTCGCCAGCGTCATACTCGACCCGGTCACCACCACCGACGAGCTCATACCGTCGGGCGAAACATCCAGCTACCGCTCCAACCCTATAAAACTTGCGGAGTTCGCGCTGTCGCGGCGCGACCCCCAATACGTGGGGCGGGCCAAGGCCACGCGCGCCCTCGAAGCGGTGCGTGTGGAAAGCGTCGGCAGCATAAACTTACCAGCCGAGGCGCTGGCCGCGCTGGACGCCGCGCAGGCCTACCTGGGCAAAGCGGTTTCACCGTCCGCAACGCAGATCGCATCGGCGGTGTACGCCCACAAGCCCGGCGACGGCTCCGCCCGCGAACAGGCGGCGTCCTGCCAGCGCGTGCTGGGCGGCGGCGCCAACATCTGCCGGGAGTACGCGACGAAGCGCTACCGCTCCAACCTGATAAACTGGGGCATGCTGCCGTTCACCCTGGGCGGCGGCGGCGCTGAAGCCTT
The DNA here is from genome assembly GCA_009777515.1 of Oscillospiraceae bacterium. Classification (GTDB taxonomy): domain Bacteria; phylum Bacillota; class Clostridia; order WRLR01; family WRLR01; genus WRLR01. The sequence goes on from WRLR01000020.1 coordinate 22,945, forward strand.
CGAGCCGGAAGCGGACGACTGGATATACATACCGAACGTGCGTGGCGTCCTTTCGCGGGGCGCCGCCCCCGGCGAGAGCCAATTGAAATTTGACGCCTACCACATAAAAAGTGCGGTTGGCGCGGACAGCGTGAAAGCGCTCCCGCTGTGCATAGATGCACTCACGGACGAGGAGCGCGACATCATATTACAAGGCTGCCTGATGAATTACTACGCAGCGAAGAACCAATAGAACGTAACCTACGGAAAATTATTAACAGGGGGGGCATATGGAAAAAATAGTTATGAATAACCCAATCGTCGAAATGGACGGCGACGAAATGACACGCATCCTTTGGGCCATGATAAAAAAGGAGCTGCTGGAACCCTATATCGAGCTGAACACCGAATATTACGACTTGGGGCTGCCCTACCGCGACGAAACAGAAGACCGGGTGACGGTCGAGGCGGGCGAGGCAATCCGCCGCCTCCGCGTAGGCGTCAAATGCGCCACCATAACGCCTAACGACCAGCGTGTCGAAGAATACAAGCTAAAAAAAATGTGGAACAGCCCGAACGCCACTATCCGGGCCATTCTCGACGGCACCGTTTTCCGCGCGCCCATAATCCTCGACTGCATCAAGCCAGCTGTACGCTCCTGGAAAAAGCCGATAGTTATCGCGCGCCACGCTTACGGCGACATCTACAAAGCGTTGGAGTTCGAAGTACATGGCCCAGGCCGGGCGGAGCTGTTATTCACCGGCAAGGACGGCGCCGAGAGGCGCGAAACCGTATACGAGTTCGATTGCCCAGGGGTGCTCATGGCCATGCATAACCATGAAAAGTCCGTGCGTTCGTTTGCCCATGCATGTTTCAGGTTCGCGCTCGACCAAAAACAGGACCTCTGGTTCGGCGCCAAGGACACCATCTTGAAGACATACGACCAGTATTTCAAAAACACATTTACCGAAATATTCGAAAGCGAGTACGCAACCGCGTTCAAGGACGCCGGCATCGAGTATTTCTATACATTGATCGACGACGCCTGCGCGCGCGTCGTGCGCTCCGAAGGCGGCTTCATCTGGGCGTGCAAGAACTACGACGGCGACGTCATGAGCGACCTGGTCTCCACCGCGTTCGGCTCCCTGGCGCTGATGACGAGCGTGCTGGTGAGCCCGGACGGGTGCTTTTTCTATGAAGCCGCGCACGGCACCGTCACGCGCCACTATTACCGTTACCTAGAAGGCGGGGAAGCGACCGCTAACCCCATAGCCACGATTTTCGCATGGACAGGCGCGCTGCGTAAAAGCGGCGAGATGGATGGTAACGGGCGCCTAACGCAGTTCGCGGATGCGCTGGAGGCGGCCTGCCTGGGCGCCATGGAGTCGGGGACGATCACCAACGACCTCAAAAGCCTATGCGAGATCACCGAGCCGAACGTCGTAAACACTGCGGATTTTCTTGCAGCCATAAAAAACAATTTGGATAAAGCGGTAATCTAAACGCAATACAATCACAAAAATTTTAACTAAAAATCCCATCGCCTTTTGAGCATAATGTATTAAATTGGGTTCAAAGCGGGTATATTAAGGCATAAGCGCTTTATGTCGCCGACCTCCGGCCGCATGCGATGTGCAATACCGGCAGACACGACATAGCCACATGCAAAAATTGCATGCCGGTGGTCGCGATAAAATCACATGCAATGCCATATGCCCGCCGGGGTTAAGCGTCGCCCTAGTGGAGCGTACTGATAACTCGACATCATGCGGTTCTACAACACGGGGATGGGACAATGAAAATCAGAATACGGACGTTTTTTATTATCGTCTGCGCCAACGTGCTCATTATTTTTTTAAGCATATCACTCGGCGCCATGCATGTCAGATCAAAGTTCGATCAATATATCAATACCGACATATCGTTAGCAGTTTCGCTCACAGAGGGCCCGGCAGCGGACTTTGTATCAAGCCTTGTGGAAATTGGAGCAATCGGTTTCGTCCTCATAATAGCCGCCGCGCTGGCCGGCTCGCACTACATTATAAAACCGTTTGCGGAGATAGCGGCGCTAAAGGAGGCGGCGGAGGCCAACTCGCGCACCAAGAGCGAATTCCTCGCCAACATGAGCCACGAGATACGGACGCCGCTGAACGCCATCCTGGGCTTTTCCGAGTTGCTGCTGTCCGACTGCGAGAACGACAGCCGCTGCGCAGGCTGGGCAGAAGACCTGATGAAAATCAACACCGCCGGCATGACACTGCTCAACATCATCAACGATATTTTAGACATATCAAAAATCGAGTCCGGCAAGTCGGAGCTACATTATGACGAGTACGAGCTGGCGAGCTTCATCAACGACACGCTGATGCTAAATGTCATGCGCATCGAGGAGAAGCCCATCAAGCTTGTCCTCGACATCGACGAGTCCTTGCCGGCAAAACTGTGGGGCGACAGCCTGCGCGTAAAGCAAATCTGCAACAATCTCCTGAGCAACGCCCTCAAATACACCAGGGAGGGGACCGTCGCCTGGCGCGTTGAGTGCAGCCGCGAGGCGGGCAGCGACACAGTCTGGATGACCATAACTGTGAGCGACACCGGCATGGGCATCCGCGAGGATGATATGGACAAGCTGTTCAGCGATTATATCAAGCTGGAGTCCAAAAGCAGCCGCAGCATCGAGGGCACAGGCCTCGGCCTGCCGCTGACCAAGAAGCTGGCGGAAATGATGGGCGGACATATCGAAGTGGCCAGCGTGTACGGGAAAGGCTCCACATTCACCGTGACCATCCAGCAAAAGCACCTGTCCGACAAGACCATCAGCCCCGAGGTCGCCCACAGTCTCCGCAATTTCAGCTATTCCGACAGTAAGCGCTCGAACGGCGCGAGGTTGCGCCGCATACCGATCTCCGGCGCCAATGTCCTGCTGGTGGACGACGTGAGCATCAACCTGGAGGTCGCGAAAGGCATGATGAAGCCCTACGGCATGCAAATCGACTGCGTCACGAGCGGCGAGGATGCCGTTGACGCGGTGCGAGCCGAAAAAGTCAAATATGCGGCGATTTTCATGGACCACATGATGCCGGGGATGGACGGCGTGGAGGCCGCGCGGATCATACGCGAGGAGATCGGCACGGAGTACGCGAAGACGGTGCCGATCATCATGCTGACGGCCAACGCGCTCACCGGCAATGAAATAATCTTCCTTAACAAAGGCTTCCAGGCGTTCCTCTCAAAGCCCATCGACCTAATCAAGCTCGACTATATCATCCGGCAATGGGTGCGAGGCGGCATAAGGGGCGAGCAGCCGCCAGAGAGGATGGAGACAGAGGATTCGCAAGGAGCGAAACAGGCGCCGAATGGGCAGCTTCCGCAAGCGACTCCCCCTGCCGAACCGTCCGCATGGCGCATCGACGGCCTCGATACCGCCAAACTGGCAGCTACATTCAAAGACGAAAAAACCGTCAAGCACCTGCTGCAGACATTCGCCGAACACACGCCCGCGCTGCTCGACAAGATGCGCGACGTAAACCCGGAATCCATCCAGGACTACATCATATCGGTGCACGGCCTAAAGGGCAGTTGCTACAACATCTACGCACACCAACTAGGCGAGCGCGCCGAAGAACTGGAAACCGCCGCCAAAACAGGCCGCCACGACATCATAAACAAACACAACGCCGCATTCATCACCGACGTAGAAACCATGTTAAAATCATTGCGCCATCATCTTGAAACAACGGGGGCATTGTCATAAATAAACCGCCCGATTCCAATTTACGGCTATGCGCCAGCCATTTCGTTGTAGTCGGCGATTAATTGATTATAGTCGTACTCCCCTTCGTACTTATGCCACCAGCCTTCGAACAGTTTGTCGGACGTTTCAAAATTGACCGACCAGGGGTGCGGGACGCCCGCGCTGTATATGTAGTTGCCTATCAGTATCCTATGCTGCTCGGCAGGGGTAATTGTCTTCACTGCCAGCGTGGCGTTGACGATCTCCGTGGCGGTCGCTGTAGAACCAGTCGCGGGGATGGTTTCACCGCCCTCCCAAACGATGGCCTGCCGGAAGTTTAAGACCAGGTAGTCGCCCTCGATTTCCCATGTGCCGCTGATAGCGCGCGTGCGCGTTTCGCCATCCATCTGGTTGGTAGCATAGATGAACTTTTTGTCCGGCGCCAGCAAGAACCTGTCGGACCAACCGGCTGCCAATACGTCGCTCCTGTGCCAAAGCTGCCCGACCAGCTCGGACTGGTAGTCGCGCACGATGCTTGCGCGGTCCGAAGTGCCTGCGCCGGGGCTGCTGGCAGCGGCGGCGTCATAGCCTTTGCCCGTATTAATTGTGATAGCGTTGCGCGCCTCGTCCCAATCCACGCCGAAGTTTATCGCCTCCCCGATGTCGCGGAGCTTGAAGTAATTGTAGCCGTCGATATTGTAAGCGGTCAGATAAATCTCCGTGCCATTGAGAAAAATTCTTGAGTTTGTCGGCGCCGCAACCTTGTTGCCGGAGCCTCTGCCGGACATCTCGCCGCTGACCACCGTGTAAAGCCGCCCGCTGGACAGCGATATCGCGTTGGCCGCTTCGCTCCATCCCACTTCGAACTGTTTTTCGGTGCCATTGATGGCAAACGCTATGTCGCGGAGCTTGAAGTAATTGAAATCATCGATGTTGTAGGCATCGAAAGCCACAATGCTGCCGTTGATATATACAGTTGAGGCCGTCGGGCTGGCTACTGCATTAGAAGTAGTGCCGGTCGAGGCGTTTGCCGGCGCCAGGCGGAAGGTCCTGATAATTGAATCGATGTCTTTTTCCATTGCGTTGTATTCGTTCGTCAGCGCCGTATTTTCGTACGCGAACTGTACGTCTGACGGCCTCGCGGAGTAATAGTACAGCCCGCCGCTCCTCGTGATCTCCCTGTACCCCCAATCAATCGGTTCCACTTGGTCGGAGACAAATATGCCGAACAGGAACCCCCCGTACCCTGCATTTTCATTTTTAATATTAAAGAAGGACACGCCGCTATCGCGTTCTTCCATGCGGTACAACCCCGCCCAGCTTGTCGGCAGCGTCAGACTGAAGCCATATTTGCTGTTGGTATATGCAATGCCGCCTGAAGCCGCCATGCCCGCAACAGCCTGCGATATTATAGCCAACATGAGCGCGGCAGCGATAATGATTTTACGAACTGTTTTTTTGGAAGCCATTTTATACCTCCCTTGAAACTTTCAGTGGATCGGAGGGACGGTTCTCTTGATCCGTAAAATATATAGCGGATTAAGAGAACCGTCCCCCTGATCCGTCTATAGCTTGCTCATCTGGTACTCGGCTTTTTTGAGCCAGTCTTCTTTTATTTGCATGCCCCATCCGGGGGCGTTGGGGATTTGCGCGTTCCCGCCTACGATTTCGGGGGCGCTCGTATACGCCGCTTCTTCCCAGCCGGTGAACTCGACGCCGCATTCTAGGAACGGGTACGGCTTGTCGATGACCGACATGTAATGCACGCCCATCAGGTAGATCGGCGAGCGGTTCGACGTGTGCGGCGTGACCGGTACGCCCTTTTCGGCGAAGCGGGCGGCTACGCGCAGGGCGCGTGTAAACCCGCCGATGTACAGCAAATCGGGTTGGGCGACGTCAACAATATGCTCCTCAATCATCCGATCCCATGCCGTGTCCATGTAGTCCTGCTCTCCTGCGGCGACAGGCATTCCGAACTGCGCGCAGGCCTCGCGGACCTTTTTAACCTCGTCCAGTTCCCAATACGGGCACGGCTCCTCGAACATGCAGACCCCGTTGTCCTTTAAGAAGCGCCCGAACTCTATGGCGCGCGCGGACGAGAAGTTGCCGTTTACGTCGACTATGATGTCGATGCCCTCCGGCAGCGTGCGGCGCGTCCTCTGCACCAGCTCCTCGGAGCAGCCCGGGTAGAAGTCGACGTTCCTGTTCACCGGGATGCCGGGATGGAGCTTGACCGCGCGGAACCCGTACTGCTCGCAAAAGCCCAGCAGCCTGTCTGCCTCGCTCTGCAGGGGCTGCGGGTTGCGGCGCATGCTGGACGCGTATATAGGTATGGAGTCGCGCTTTTTGCCGATGAAATCGGCCACGGGCTTGCCTGCCTGTTTGGCCGCCATGTCCCAGAGGGCGGTGTCGACGCCTGCGGCGGAGCGCGCGACGAACGAGCCGAGGAACTTGTAGTTCCGCCGGATTATCTCGTCCGCGTAGTTCTGGAAGTCGCCCGCGTCCTTGCCCAGCACATATGGCGCGGCAAAGCGGTGGATGCAGCGGGCGGTGATGTCCGCGCTGAACGGGGCAGCAAAGCCCCAGCCCTCGGCGCCCCCGGCGCCGTCCGCAAGGATGCGGACAAGGCATTGATCCTTGTCCGCGTATGTCTCGACAGAAGTGATCTTCATATAATATAACCCCCCATTTATTATGTTTAGGCGAATAACATTCGCCCGCAAATCCAATTGTAATAATTTCGAGCGGATATAAAATCCGCCCCTGCATTTAACGGTATAACTCGCGGGCGGATATGGAATCCGCCCCTATATTTTTCGGATTAGACATAGCGTTCATGCAGTCTTTTCAGGTCGATCCTGCCGGCCATGTCGTTGACTATGTCCACGTTGCGGACTACGAACTCCTTTGTGCGCATGCCGACCAGCGCGACGTCGACCAACGGGTTGGACAGCACGAACTGTATCAGGTGCGGCGTGTAGTCGAACGTGTTGCCCGGGTTGACCATGCGCACCCAGCGCTGGAACGTGTCCGACGTGGCGGTGCGCATCGTCAGCGTCCCCATGCCGCGCTTTTTCGCCTCATAGAGGCTGCCGAACGGCCTGCTAGGCTCATACGCGTGCTGGTTGATAAAATTGTAGCACATCTGAACGGAGTCGAACCGGCCGCTTTTCATCAGCATGAACATGCCGTCGTTGTTGTCCTCCGTCGTAAAGCCTATGAAGCGCGTCGCCCCCTGCCGCTTCAATTCCTCCATGGCTTCGAGCACCCCGCCCTCCGCCATGATGCCCTCCGCCTGTTCCGGGCTGTAGGAGCTGCCGTGAATCTGTATCAGATCGACATAGTCCCTTTTCAGGCATTTCAGGCTCTCGTCGACCGAGCGTAATATGTCGTCCCTTGTCTTGCCGGAGAGCTTGGTAGCGAGGAATATTGACGCCGGGTCGACGCCCCGCAGGCCGTCGCCGTACATCCTTTCGCTGCGGCGCTCCCCATAGCCGGGCGCCGTGTCGAAAAACGTGACCCCCAGCTCGACGGCCTTCCCAATCGCCTCGACGACGCCGGCATAACTGTCTTTGTCGTCCGGGTCGAACGGCTCCAGATAATTTTTCAGCCCGGCGACTGCGCCCCCAAAGCCGAGCCGGCTGACCTCGCGCCCCGTACTGCCAAATTGCCTGTACTCCATATTGTATACCATCCTTTATATACTTTATATAATGAATATGATTCATATTTGGGCAGCGAGGGGCAACATGGATGGGGCGGCGCGGGCGGTGCAGGCGGCGCGATGAAGACATCGCGCCCTACGCAATGCGCATGGGTATATGCCATGTGGCGTATTCGTCTTATATTTCCCTTGTGGCGTTGGCGAGCCATTCGCGCTCGCCCGTGTCCAGTAGCGGCGATATTTTTTCGTATACATCGCGGTGGTAGCTGTTCAGCCACTCGCGCTCGCCCGCGTCCAGCATGGACGCGTCGACGCCGGCCAGGCCGATGGGGCAAAACGAGAGTATCTCGAAGCGCATGAACCTGCCAAACTCGTTGACACAGTCCTCGGTTAAGCGCGCGAGGTTCTCCGTGCGCACGCCGTGCTTCCCTTCCCTATAGACGCCCGGCTCGATGGAAACGATCATGTTTTCCTCCAGGCGCGCGCCCGTAGCCGACCTCATGCTGATGGACTGCGGCCCCTCGTGGACGCTCAGGTAGCACCCTATCCCATGCCCCGTGCCGCACTTGTAGTCCATGCCGTGATCCCACATGACCTTGCGGGCGATGGAGTCGATATGGCCGCCGGTCGCCCCGTACAGGATGCGCGCGGAAGCTAGCGCGATGTGCGATTTCAGCGTCAGCGTAAAATCGAAACGCTCCTCGTCGGTCAATACGCCACACACGATGGTCCGGGTGACGTCCGTGGTTCCACTTGGATACTGCCCCCCGCTGTCCACGACCATCAGCCCGGCATTTTTTATACGCGCCCCGCCGTCCTTGCCTGGGGTATAGTGCATCATGGCGCCGTTCGGTCCATAGCCGACAATCGCGTTAAAGCTGTCGCCCCGGCTGTCCTTGCCCTGCGCACGGAAGCGGCTCAGCGCAAGCGCCGCGTCCCGCTCGCCGATGTCCGCGCCGGCGCCGATTTCGCGCTCTACCCACATCATGAAGCGGACCATCGCCGCGCCGTCCTGGAGCTGACAGTCGCGGTGCCCACGGATTTCTGCGTCGTTCTTAATCGCCTTTAGCAAAACCGTAGGCTCGTCTGCGTAAATGACGCGCACCGCGTCCGGAATGCGCCGCCGCAGCCACTTGCTCAGCTTGCGGGCGTCGCAGCTTATGCTGTCGCCCGCTTCCAGGCCGCTAAGCCTCGCTGCGATATCCACCGCGTCCGCCACACGCACCCCCTGCCCTGCCAGTGTTTTTTTCACTTCGTCGTCAATCTTTGCCGTATCCGTGAACAGTTCGGCGTAATCGGGGGCAATGAACGCGTAGGCGTACGCGACCGGCAGGTTCTCTATGTCGGAGCCCCGGATGTTAAAGAGCCAGGCGACGTCCTCCAGCCCGCAAATGATCGTGTGGGACGCGCCCCGCCGCGCAAGCTCGGCCCTGACTTCCGATACTTTGTCTTGCGCCGCTTTGCCCGTATAGCGCAGATCGTGGCAGAATATGCGCCCGTCGGGCATGCTTGGACGCCCTTCGGTCCAAACCTCGCCCGCGATGTCAAAATCCACGATGATCTCGACGCCCCCTGCGTCACCCGAACCTTGGCGCAGGGCCTTTTTAAGCTCGTCATACGCGGCGCATGAAAATGTCCTGCCGTTCACGCCAACCTTCTTCGGCGCCGAACCGCCCCCCTGCCCCGCACCTGCTCCCAGTTTCCCCGCAACCCACTCATAGCAGTCCGGGACGCCCGGTTCGCCCCCGCGCATCAGCGTGATGCCGGAGCCGGCCAACTGCCGCTCCGCCTGGATATAGTAGCGTCCATCCGTCCAAAGCGCTGCCTCACCTTGCATTACGACCAACGTGCCGTTCGATCCGGTGAACCCGGACAGCCACGAGCGCGCCTTCCAATGCCCGGCGGTATATTCGCTGGAGTGGGGGTCGGAGTCCGTAACGATGTAAGCGTCCAAGCCATAGCGCTCCATCAGCGCAACAAACGTCTTCAAATTATCAAGCACCATATATTCACCCGTAATTACCCGTAATCACCCGCGCCTTATGGTTATTAATGTATCCAAAACATTTTATCACAAAAAATAAATAAAGACAGCAAAGGACGGATGCTCCAATTCCGGCATCCGCCCTCACTTTACTGCTTCTTCGTTATCCATTCTTTTTTCCAACTCGTCTTGCACAGCGCCGCCTGTTCGGACCTGCCGCTGACGCCCGGGTCTTTACGACTTTGCGCGGAACCCGAGCCAAATACAATCAAGTTCACCGGTAATGCCGCACGGCCGCCAAACAAACGGACTTTAACTGTTTAGACCAACGGAAACACTCCTTTCCTGTATAGTCTAATACATATATACCAACATTACCTTTGCGCAAACCATTTTTTATGTGCATAACATTATTGCGGCGGTTGTTTATAACAAAATGTATAGCGGGATGTCTGAGCGGGATTTCTGGGGCGGGATGTCCCAAGTAGGATGTACCAAGTGGGATGTCCTAAGCGGAATATCCGGTCGCTATTAATCTACTAGCGGAAAATCCGGGCGCTATTAGTCTACTACTTGTGTTTTGATTACGAAGGAAAAAGACTCGGGCGACACTACATATGTCTCAATCGTGGATGTCTTATACGCCGTGTGGTACAGGTAGCGTGTCCCGTGCGCCAGCCAGGGACTTAGGTTCAGCAGTGATCCCGGTTCAACTATCAGCGAGTAGCTAAACATCGAGGCATCAAGCGTGTCATTGCCGTTTACCGGCATGAAATACATTTCCATGATATCGACCGTCTGGCCGGGATTTATTTTCAATATCTTGTCAGGCTCGTAAATGGAGAGCTTCCCGCCAATCGAGCCGCCGCCTGCGCCGCCCCTGATTAGCGTAGAGCCGAACAAGTCGAACCCATTGATCAGCGCAGTGCTATATCGTTTAAACTCGGCTATGCTGGTGACGGCGCCGCCGGAGCTAAAATACGACCCCGTGGCTTTGTCGTACGGCGCCACTTTGCCACTGTAAGACATGGCGGCGCTGATCCCCATTATGGAAAGCTGGCGCTGCGCGTTGCCATTGTAAATTTGAACGGTCGCGGTTATCAGCTTTGTCGTGGGGTTCTGCGACAACTGCGTGATATATTTTGTGTTTTGATCCGCGACCAAATCGCCGTTGAGCGCTATCAGCGGGAAACCGTTCGCCGCCGCGCCTGCAGCTTCCATTTTAAACGACGTGGGCGAAACCACATAGTCCTGATATGCGCTCGCGCCCGATTCGGAATAATGCATAAAGCGCGTCCCGTTGCCAATCCACGGCGTGCTGTTGAGCAAATAGTTCCTGTCCACTATGTTCGTATAGCCAAACATGCCAAGATCGAGGCTGTCATATCCGTTTATTGGCATGAAATACAGCTCCACGACGTCGATTTTCTGGCCGGGCGCTACCTTTAGAGTGTAGTCGGGGTGCGCGCATGTGAACGTGCCGCTGACGACCCCGCCGCCGAAATAGTCCCTCCTGATGTAGGCGGACCCGACTATGTTGAATGGCTCGTACAGCGGTTTGCTGTACCATGCGAACTCAGAGTAGCTGTTGCTCGTCCTGCCGGCAGCGAACAGCGTTTTGGCAGACTTGAAATAAGGCGCGACCTTTGCGCTGTAGGACATAGATACATTGAGCCCGTGCAGCGCCAGCGGCTCACTGCTGTAAATGCTGCCATGCTTCACCTGCACTGTCGCGGTTATCATCTTCGTGACGGGATCCTGCGAAAATGAGGTGATATATTCGGTGTTCGCGTCGGCCACCAACGCGCCGTTGAGCGCCCTGAGCGGGAAATTCACCCGTGCGGCCGCTACCGGCATTGTAAACATGGAGAAGCACAGCAGCAAGCCGATAAACAACGCAATAACTTTTCTACATTTTTTCATTAAATTCAATCCTTTCGTTAATGTAAATCGCAACGCCAATGCCATAACCAGAAAATTGGACCGAGATAAACAACCAGCCGCAATAAATTATACATATATCACCCCGCTTTTTGGGGTATTATAACTAATTGTCATTATTTTTGCAACATAATATATCTTTATATTCATTTATTTCTTATGTGAATATTGTGTAAAGATTATTTAAACTTATTCAGTAAAATTTGATAAATATAGATGCGATAATGCATAATAATAAATAATGAAGCTTGTTAATTAGAAAGGATGCAGCTATTTTGACGACTAGGGATGTAAAAAACGGAGCATTATTACGGCGGGGGGCTAAACTGCGGCTGACAAGATACTTAAAGCCTTACGCGCTCTACGTTATACTGGCTCCGCTCATGATGGCGCTTGAAGTGTTTATGGACTTGCAACAACCGGCCATGATGGCGATCGTGGTCAACGACGGCATATTGGGCGCCGACATGGGCGTCATATTCTCCACGTGCATAAAAATGCTCGCCGCAGCCATCATAGGCATGGTGGGCGGCTTTGGCTGCACCGTGTTCGCCATGCTTGCATCGATGAACTACGGCGCGGACATAAGGGGCGATCTGTTCCGGAAGGTCGCGGATTTCTCGTTCGACGACATCGACAAGTTTTCCACAGGCTCGCTTGTCACGCGGCTCACGAACGACGTCACGCAGTTGGTCAACATGATCGGCATGGCGCTCCGGATGTTCGTCCGCTCGCCGCTCCTGTGCATCGGCGGCATCTATATGGCGCTGTCCATCAGCATCAGGTACGGCGTCATACTGCTCATATGCATCCCGTTTATTGTCATCACCATTATTATAATATTCAGAAAAATTACGCCTGTTTTCACCGCCATCCAGCAAAAACTCGACAGGCTGAACGCGATATTGCAAGAAAACCTGTCCGGCGTCCGCGTGATCAAAGCATTCGTGCGGGGCGAGCATGAAAAAAAGCGATTCGGCACGGCCAACGAAGATTTGACCAACAGCGGTCTATACGCCATGAGGATCATGGCCATCGTCAGCCCGATCATGATGGTGATGATGAACGCGGTCGTCATCGCCGTGATATACATTGGGGGTTATCAGGTGCAGGCGACCCAGATGCGCGTCGGCGACGTCATGGCCGCCATCTCATATATGACGCAGATACTGATGAGTTTTATGATGCTGGGCATGGTATTCGCCTCCGTGCCGCGCGCCAAGGCGTCGGCGGACAGGGTGCGTGCGGTGCTGAGCACGGACCCGGCCATTGCGGGCGGCAGCTATGACGAAGCGATAAAGCATGGCGGCATCGTGTTTGACAACGTGTCATTTTCCTATTCCGGCGGTTCCGGCGAGCCCGTGCTGAAAAATATATCGCTAAAAATTGAACCGGGCGAACATGTTGGGCTGCTGGGGGCGACTGGCTCCGGCAAAAGCTCGCTGGTCGGCCTCATCCCGCGCTTTTACGACGTCACGGGCGGCAGGATACTGATCGACGGCGTCGACGTCAAGGACTACAGCCTGACCGCGCTTCGCTCGCGGATCGGCTTCGTGCTGCAGGAGTCGGTGCTGTTTAGCGGCACGATTGCTGAAAATATCCGATGGGGCGACCCTGGCGCGAGCGACGGCGACGTCGTCGAGGCGGCGCAGGCGGCACAGGCGGACGAGTTCATCGGGGCCATGGCGGACGGCTATGATTCCCTCCTCAGCCAAGGGGGGCTCACGCTCTCCGGCGGACAGAAGCAGCGCGCCTGCATCGCGCGGGCGCTGCTGAAAAAGCCAAAGATTCTCATAATGGACGACAGCGCGTCTGCGCTGGACCTGGGCACGGAGGGCAGGTTGAACGCGGCGATAAACGCGCTGCATAGGGGCGGAGCGAGCGCGGGCGCAGTTGCTGGCGCGGGCGCGGGCGACGGCGCAGAGGCAGACAGCGGCGCCCACGCATCCCGTTCGACCCGCATTACAATCGCCCAGCGCATAGCGTCCGTCGTCAATACTGACAGGATATATGTCATACACAACGGCGAGATTGCCGCAGCCGGGACCAATGACGAACTGCTGTCCGGCAGCGAGATATACCGCGACATATACGAATCACAAATGGGCCTGGGGGGCGTCGCCAATGGATAAAAACAGTTCGAAAAATGGGAACGGCCGCAATGATGATAACCGCCAAGGAACGGCAGCGGTGAAGACGCCGGGACAGACACAGCCACAAGGTCAACGCCCGCAGCAGGGGCAAAACCAGCCCCGCTTCTTCGGGCGGCCCCCGCCGGGCATGATGGGGCTCCTAGTGGAAAAGCCGAAGCATATATGGAAAACATTAAAACGCATTATCGTGTACATCGGTACGCAAAAATACGCGTTGATCGGGCTAATCGCAATGGTCACGGCCTCCTCGTCGCTGTCGCTCGTGATGCCCGTGCTGCAGAAAGAAGCCATCAACACGATCACATTTGGCGAGGGCGTCGGGATTGATTTTGCGAGGCTCAGGCTCAACTTGATATACATGGGCGTACTGTTTGCCGTCACCGCAGGGATAACGCTGGTGCAGGGCCTGTTGTCGGCGTCGGTTTCGCAAAAAACGGTAAAAATCATGCGCGCCGACATGATGGCCAAGCTGCAGGGCCTGCAGGTCCGGTTTTTTGACTCGCGCACGCACGGCGAGATCATGAGCAGGCTGACCAACGACGTCGACAACATTTCCAACTGCATATCCCAGAGCATGTCCTCCCTCTTTTCGGGCGTGATCACCATTGTCGGCTCGCTGGCCATGATGCTGTACTACAGCCGGCTGATGACCATCATCAGCCTCGCGATAGTTCCGGCGGGCATATTCGTGACAAAAAAAATATCGTCCAAAACCCGCGTATATTTCGGCAACCAGCAAAAACGGCTCGGGGAGCTGAACGGGCATATCGAGGAGATGGTCACCGGCCAAAAAACGGTCATTGCCTTCAACAGGCAGGCAAAGTCGGTGGAGCAGTTCGACGCCATAAACGCGCAGCTCCGGCGCGAAAGCATTTTGGCACAAATCTTCTCAGGCGCTATAGGGCCGCTGATGAATGTGCTGAACAATCTGTCGTTTGCCTGCGTCGCCATAGCGGGCGGCGTCCTCATGATGTTTCAGGGGGCGATATCGGAGAGTCTCGTGCTGACGATCCTGTGCGGCAGCATATCCATCGGGACGATCCAGCTTTTCATCAACCTTTCGCGCCAGTTCTCCCGCCCGATTAACGAGCTGGCCAACCTGTTCAATGTGATCCAGTCGGCGATAGCCGGGGCGGAGCGCGTATTTGACGTAATGGACCAGGAACCGGAGGACGACAGCGGGGAGCTGGCAGCGGCAAAGGACGATGTCTTGGGCAATGTGGAATTCAAGGATGTGTATTTTGGGTACGACCCGGAGCAGCCTGTGTTGAAGGGTTTTTCCATTGACGTAAAAGCCGGGCAGAAAATAGCGCTGGTCGGGCCGACGGGCGCCGGGAAAACGACGGTCGTGAACCTGCTCACGCGCTTCTACGACATAAACAGCGGTTCGATACTGCTCGACGGCGCTGATATCCGCGATATGAAAAAAGACGATTTGCGCCGCGCCATCGGCATCGTGCTACAGGACACGGTACTTTTTACGGGCACGATCAGCGACAACATCCGTTACGGCAGGCTGGAGGCCACGGACGGCGAGATTATGCGGGCTGCGGCGACGGCGCGGGCTGACGGGTTCATAGCGCTCCTGCACGACGGCTACGAAACGCAGCTATCGGAGTCGGGCGGAAACTTGAGCCAGGGGCAGCGCCAGCTCATCTCCATTGCACGCGCGGTGCTGGCCGACCCGAAAATCCTCATCCTTGACGAGGCGACGTCCAGCGTCGACACAAGGACAGAGATGCACATCCAGCAGGCCATGCAGGAGCTGATGAGCAACAGAACGTGTTTTATCATTGCTCACAGGCTCTCGACCGTCCGAAACGCCGACAACATCCTCGTCGTGAACGACGGGCGCATCGTGGAGAGCGGCAGCCACGACGCGCTGATGGAGCTTCGCGGCGACTACTACGCATTGTATCAAAGGCAGTTGGCGCACACGGCCACATAGGGCGCCGCAACAGTGTTCGGAATTATTATTACATAGGACGCCGCACGCGCGTTCTGCGTTATTACTATATCGTGCGCCGCACGCGCGTTCCGAGCTATTGCCACATATCTTTTGTGAGGTCGTGGATATAGGCGGTCCTGCGCACGGTGGCTTGGGCGTCGTAATGGTATCGGTCGTGTTTTTTACAATAATAGATGACAGCGCCTTCGCCGGCGCGACAATCGATTTGACTTTTTGGCACATTGACGTGCGTGGGTTCCCCGTCGCCCTCGCACACGGCGAAATCGCCTTCGAAGCGGTCGATTATCAGGCGGCCCGGCCCGATGTCCGGGGTATGTCGCGGTGCTTTATTCATTTTGTTCCCCTCTTTCGACATAGATGGAATATTCCCTGGGAGCATTGGCGCCGGGCGATGGCTCGGCGGCGCTTTCGGCGTTGCGTCCGGCGGCGCTTCCGGCGGCGTTTCCGCCAGGGCTTTCGGCGAGCGCGAATGTGACTGTCCCCGATATGTCGGTGCGCAGCACGGAGACGCCGCGCTCAGCCAGCAGTTCCAAAACGCTTGCGTCAGGATGTCCGTACGGGTTGTCGCCGCCGCACTGTATGATGGCGTACACGGGGTTCACGGCTGACAGAAAATCGGCGCCCGTGGACGTCGCGCTGCCGTGGTGCCCGACCTTCAGCACGTCCGCGCGGAGATCCGCGCCGGAGTCGAGCAAGAAACGTTCCGCGTCCCGTTCCGCATCGCCCGTGATCAGGAAGGACGGGCCCTCAGAAAACACCGCTTTTATAATGATGGAGTTGTCGTTGATGCTGCCTTCCCCGCCGGGCCGGGGGCCCAGGAACATCAGCTTCAGCCCATCCGAAACAACAAGCTCGTCGCCGGGCGAAGGGGCGGTAATCCGCAGCCCCTTTTCGGCCGCCGCCGTGATGGTTTTTTCGAACTGTTTTGTATTGTTTGTCACCCTCGGCATGTATAGAGCGCCTATTTCGTACGAATCGATGACGGAGGCCAACCCGCCAATGTGGTCGCTGTGCGGGTGGGTGCCTATCAGGGCGTCGATTTTCGTGACGCCGCGCGCGTCGAGCTGCCGTAGCACCGCATCGGCATATGCCTCCTCGCCCGCGTCAATCAGCACCGCCCCTCCGTCGCCGCCCGTTATTAGAATGGAGTCCCCCTGCCCGACGTCGATGAAGCAGACCGCTGCGCGGTTGCCCTCAACCGCGCCGTAGCCCACGTTCGCCGCGCCCGCTGGCGGGCGGTTCGTTTCGGCCCTGATATAAAAGAACGCATAGATGATCGCGGCAAGCGCGGCGATCAGCAGCATCAGGACGCGAGCGTTGTCCCTGCGCGTGCGTCGAATGCGCGGCGGCGGCAGTTTTACACCTGTCGCGTAACCGCGAACGCCACTGCCTCGCCCGCCGCTGCCAGTACCGCCGCCGCGACTGCCACTGGTACCGCCGCTATTGAAACCGCGACCGCCGCTGGTACCGGTGCCGCCGCCGGTACCGCCAGTTGCGCCGGTTCTTTTTCCGTCCCTTTTATTATCCATGCCCACCGCAAATATTATTAAAATATAAAAACATACAAAAATGCCAAGCTGTTCGCCTGGCATTATTATACAACAATATGCGTAATAATATGTGATGCATGTGGGCGTTCAGCCCAAAATAGGAATGGTTCGCCATACCCGGGTACAAGGCGCGATGAAGACATCGCGCCCTACGATTAATTTTGCGGCGCGATAAAGCCAACTGCGTTGACTGGACATCGCGCCATACGAATTGGTTTGAGGCGCGTCTACGCTACGTCGAATTCTATGCCTGTGTCTTCGCTTATTAGCTTTTCGCAGTTCAGGATTTGCACGATCTTGTCCGTCATCCTGCCGATGCCGCTGACGTACTTCTGGTGGAAATTGCGCTGCGCGACGGGCGGCTCGATTACGCTCTCATGGGGTATGGCGCAGCAGGACGCCACCGAGTCGACAATGAAACCTATCGACAGGTCCTTTATCTGAAGCACTATAACACACGTCCTGTCATTGTAGTCCATCGGGTCCTTTTGGAAGCGCAACCGCACGTCGATGACGGGGATGATCTGCCCGCGCAGGTTAATGATCCCCTTTACAAAAACGGGCAGGTCGGGCACGAAGGTTATCGCCAGAATCCCGATTATTTCCGTCACATAGCTGATGTTGATGCCGAATTCGTCCTCCGCCAGCATGAATGTCAAATACATTTCATCGAGCGACTCTTCGGGCTCATCTTCAAACTCGACGTGGCTGTTGTCTATTTCATCGTTCATCTACGATACCTCCCATAGCATAATTTATGACCAAACCACAGAATCACAGACATTAAAACAAAAAGTCGGCGACGTCGAGGATCAGGCTGATGGAGCCGTCGCCGAGCAGCGTGCACCCGGAGATGCCCTTCACTTCCTTTATATATACGGGCAGGGGCTTTACGACCACCTGCCGCTGGCCAAGTATGGCGTCGACATACAGGCACACCCTGCGCGTCTCGTTTTCGACCATTATCATGATCCCGTCGAAATAGTTCTCTACTTTGCTTTTCAGCGAGAACCTGTCGCGGAGCTTGATTATCGGGTTGGGCTCGCCCCGGATCATAATGATGGCCTCGCCGTTGACCTCCGCGATATTGTACGACTCGTTTGCCTTGAAGCTCTCTTTGATCGATGTGATGGGTATGACGAAATTCGTCTCGCCCACGTTTACAATCATGCCCTCCAGAATCGCCAGCGTGAGGGGGATCTTTATCGCAATCTGCATCCCCAAGCCTTCCGTACTGTCGAGCGTCACGCTGCCGCCCACGTTCTCGATGCCTTTTACGACGACGTCCATACCAACGCCGCGCCCGGAGTATTCGGTGACCTCTTCGTTCGTGGAGAACCCTGCGGCGAGTATGAACTGGTTTATCTCCTTGTCGCTGAGCTCCTCGCGATTTTTCGTCGTTAACCCGTTGCGCCGGGCCTTTTCATATATTTTTTGCTTGTTCAGGCCAATCCCGTCGTCCTTGACGATAATCCAGACGTCGCCGCTCTCGTTTTTCGCCTCGAGCGTGACGGTCCCCGCGCGCTTTTTGCCCGCCCGCTCCCGGTCATCCGGCATCTCGATGCCGTGGTCGACGGAGTTGCGGATCAAGTGCATCAGTGGGTTGGTAATCTGCTCTATGATGTTTTTGTCGACTTCGGTTTCCTCGCCGATTATCTCCAGGTTGACTTCCTTGCCTAGCTTGCGGCACATATCGCGGACGATCCTGTGCATCTTTTGGAACGTGAGCGACAGGGGGACCATGCGCACGGACATGGAGACGTCCTGCAGCTCATGGATGATTTTTTGCAACTGGCGCGCGGCTTTGTTGAAGTTGTCAAGCGCGAGGCCGTCCAGATCGGGGTTCTGGCTGACCATGGACTCCGACGTGACCAGCTCGCCGACCAGATTCATCAGCGTGTCGAGCTTGGAAATGTTGACGCTGATAATCCCCTGCTTCCCCGCGCCTCCCCCGGCGTCGCCGCCGGCGGCTTGCGCGTCGGGGCGCGGCGCCGCATGTTCCGATGCCGGGCTCAAGCTCGCGGCCGCACTGCCTGCCGCGCCTGAAGCCGCCGCCCTCGCGCCCATGCCCGCGCCCATACCTACGCCCGCGCCAGCGCCTGCACCTGCAATTTGCGCAGCGGCAGGCTGCCCGCCCGCGCCCATGACAGCGCCAGCTCCTGCTCCGACCGCCGCTCCGGCGTTGGCTGTCGCGCCCGCGCCTTGCGCAACGGCGCCCGCAGCCTGCGTCGCAGTTGCGGCCGAAAAGATGCTGGCCACATCCAGATCGTCAATCAGGGCGACCGCCCCCGCATTCTTTATTTGTTTTAGCGGCTTCGAGCGGATGTCAAAGGAGCGTATCAGCGGCGTGCGCTCGATGTACGCGTTGATGTCCTCGTCTTCGAGTTCGGATGCAAAAATGAGGGTAATCCCCTTTTCGCGTATCTCCATCATGGCGCTCTCGATTTCGATATTCGCGGGTATGTGCCTCAAATCCGTCGTTATGTTATGCAGCCTGTGCACGAGCTCGAACGCGCGGATATGCTCCATGCCGCAGCCATCTTCAAAAAGAAGGTTTATTATATATGCGTAGCCGTCCTGGCCGGTAAAGCCCAGATTGGAAAAGGCGTCGTCGACGTCGCCAACATACGTCCCGTCCACTCCGGCCCCGGCGACAGCGTCGGCGCCCATGCCTGCGCCCGCAGCGCCCGAACCGACATCGCCCGCCGCGCCTACCGCGCCGTCGACATCGTCGCCCTGGCTGTCCTTGAGCTCCTCGAGATAGTTTCGGATCGTGTCGCGCATGTCGTCCGACTTGGCGTCGGACGAACCTGTCTGCTGGATTTTGTCGATTTCGTTTTTAATGAAATCCATCCCGTCCAAAACAAGGTCCGTCAGCTTCGCGTAGTCCACATAGGTCGGGTTCGTCTCCCGCAGGAAAAAAAACAGGTCCTCGATGCTATGCGCCAGGTGTGATATGTCGTCAAACATCATCATTGCGGCGGAGCCCTTGATCGTGTGCATAATACGGAAAATCTCGTCTATGCTCCCGCTGATCCCGCTGTTCTCGCTGTCAATCATGATGTTTTCCAGTTGATCGATCAGTTGTGTCGTCTCGAACACAAACATGTCCATTAACGAATTGTCTGCAGCCATACCAATCACTCCCTATCAGAAAGTCGTTTAAAGCAGCGCCACATTATGCTACACAAAGGAGCGCGCGGCGAATACAAGGGACGCCAGCCGCGCCGGCCGCGCCGGCTGCCCATGGAAAGCAAATTATAGCGAACTCAGTGTTTTTAAAACGAAATCTTCTTTAAAAGGTTTGACGATAAAGCTTTTGGCGCCGGATAGAATTGCTTCTTTCACAACAGGCTCCTGACCCATCGCGGACACTATGACGACCTTCGCTTCGGAGTCGAATTGCCTGATCTGTTTGAGCGCCTGGAGACCGTCCATTTCCGGCATCGTAATGTCCATTGTGACGAAATCCGGTTTAATTTCTTTGTACTTCTGTACCGCAATCGCTCCGTTTTCCGCCTCCGCGGCGATTTCATAGCCGTTCTTTTCAAGCATCATTTTAAGCGACGCCCTCATGAACATGGCATCATCAACAACCATGACTCTTTTCATTTGACCACCATTATGTTAGGATTTTTTTCATTTTACGCACCCATATTTCAGATACGCTTGTATATATACCCTCATGCTTTATTATTTACACAGAAAAAGCGAGGCGATAAAAAAGCCTTAGTTAGGTATTCGTTTGGTTTATGTTTGGTTTATGTTTGGTTTGCGATTGGTTTACGTTTGGTATGCGTTTGGTTTTACGTTTGGTTTGCGCAGGGCAGTTTGACATGGCGGCGGCAGTATACTAAAATATATAAATTCACATTATTAGTTGGTTGATTCATGTTGCGTTTCATTATCAAAAGGGTCTTGCTGGGCATCGCGGCATTAATAGCGGTAACGCTCATAACATTCTATCTTATGAACCTGATCCCCGGCGGCCCTTTTTTGAGCGAGAAGTCGCTGGCGCCGGAGGTTCTGGCGGCGATGAACGCCAAATACGGGCTGAATAAGCCTCTTCATCAGCAATATTTCACATGGGTAACGGATCTGTTGCGCGGGGATTTGGGCGTCTCCTTTAAGATGCAAAAGAACCGCCCCGTTTTGACGATTATTAAGGAAATGTTCCCGACGTCGGTCAAGGTCGGCTCGTTCGCCGTCCTTTGGGCCACGCTGTTCGGCGTCGCCCTCGGCTCGTTCGCGGCGTACCGGAGGGGCCGCCTCGCGGACAGCGTGCTGCGGGTCGTCACGACGATGGGCGTCGTCGTCCCCGCGTTCGTCACGGCCAGCATACTGCTTGTCGTCATATCCGGCAACCTGCCGAAAATATTCCCGAGCATAGTGGACAGGCACGCCCCGTGGCACGCGTACATTTTGCCGTGCTTCACGCTCGGCCTGAACCCGATGTGCAACATCGCGCGCTACTCCAGGGCGGCCATGCTGGACGCCCTCAGCCAGGAGTACATCAGGACCGCGTACTCCAAAGGGCTCTCGGTGCGCGCCATCATATTCAAGCACGCGCTCCGCAACGCGCTGATTCCTGTCATTTCCTATGTCGGCCCGATGATCGCCTATGTCCTGACCGGCGGTTTCGTCGTCGAGACGGTGTTCAGCATCCCCGGCCTGGGGCGCTATTTTGTCCAGAGCGTCCAGAACCGCGACTACCCGGTAATCATGGGGACGGCGGTGTTCCTCGCGTTTTTCATTATCCTGATGACGTTCATAGTCGATATTCTATATAAATTGATTGATCCGCGCATAGACATTACGGAGGAAGCGAACTAAAAAACTTACATGGACGAAGCAAAAGACGCAATAGATAACAATAAAATAATATATACAGCAGATGACTTTGAGCTGTCCAGCCCCGACGAAAAAGAGGGGTTCATAGCGCTGCGCCCCAGCGTGGGCTACTGGGCGGACGCGTGGCGGCGCCTGCGTCGCAACACGGTCTCCATGGTCGCGCTCGGCATAATAGCGCTGCTCGTGCTGTTTGCTTTCGTGGGCCCCCTGCTCATACCGTACAGGTACAACGAACAGATACGCACGAGCCTGAACCTGGCGCCGATGGAGTACAGCGAGGCGGAACTGACAAAAATCGCGGCCGGCGAGGCGGTCTTCCCGCATATTTTTGGCACGGACACGCATGGTCGCGACACATTGGTGCGGACGATGACCGGCGCGCGCGTTTCCATCATGATAGGCGTGTTCGCCGCACTCCTGGTGCTGTTGATCGGATCGGTTTACGGCGCGGTTTCGGGCCTGTTGGGCGGAATGGTCGACAACATCATGATGCGCATCGTCGAGATTCTATCGTCCATCCCTGACATACTGGTCGTGCTGCTGATAGCGGTCACCCTAAAGCCCGCGCTCGACGACTTTGTCAACGTCAACCGCAGCAGCGCTGTCGCCAGGTTCGTCATCATACTTGGGCCGAGCATGATCGCGATTTTCATCGCGTTCGCGCTGCTGTACTGGGTCACTATGGCGCGCATCATCCGGGGGCATGTTCTCCAGTTGAAAGAGCAGGAATATGTGACGGCGGCGCGGGCGCTGGGCGCGAGCAACGCCCGCATTATCCGGCGCCACCTGCTGCCCAACTGCATAGGCTCCATGATAGCGGCGACCTGCCTGGAAATACCTTCGGCAATATTTTTGGAAAGCTTTCTCTCGTATCTGGGCGTCGGCGTACAGGCCCCGCTGACGAGCCTTGGCTCCATGTGCTCCGACGCGCTCGGCGGGATGTACACATACACGTACAGGCTCGTGATCCCGGCGCTGATACTGCTCACGCTGCTGCTCTGCTTCAATCTGTTCGGCGACGGGTTGCGCGACGCGCTTGACCCGAAACTGAAAAAATAAATCAAAATAATAATGAAAATAAAAATGAATCATAGTTAATAGTTAGTTAATAGTTAGTTAATCGTTAATCGTTAAAATATATCATAATGAATCATAGATAATCTTATGGATGCTTCGAATAAAGTGGCTGGTAACGATAAAAATAATATAGGCGGCGGCATGGGCGGCAACAGTGGCGTCATGGGTGGCATGGGCAGCAACGGCGGCGGCATGGGCGGTATGGCTGGCGACGGTAGTGGCGATGCGCTGCTCTCGGTCAGGGACTTGAAGGTGTCGTTCTTCACGCCTGCGGGCGAGGTCAAGGCCGTCGACGGGATATCGTATGACGTCCGACGGAGCGAGGTCATTGGCATAGTGGGCGAGAGCGGCAGCGGCAAAAGCGTCGGGGCATACGCGATCATGGGCCTGCTGCAGAGCCCCGGGCGCGTCATCGGCGGGTCCATCGAGCTCGAAGGCGAGGACGTCCTCGGCTACAACGAAAAACAGATGCAGGACCTGCGCGGCGGCAGGATATCGATGATATTCCAGAACCCGATGACGAGCCTGAACCCCGTATACACGATAGGCAACCAGATACGGGAGGCGCTGTGGGCCCACCGCAATGTGAGCCGCGCCGCAGCCAATGCCCGCGTCGCCGAGATGCTCGACCTCGTCGGGATCAACAACCCGGAGAGGCGCATAAGACAGTATCCGCACGAGCTGTCGGGCGGGATGCGCCAGCGGATCATGATAGCGCTGGCGCTCATCTGCGAGCCCGCGCTCCTGATCGCCGACGAGCCGACTACGGCGCTGGATGTGACGATACAGGCGCAGATCCTCGCGCTGATGCGCCAGATACAGACGAAGACGCAGATGGCGATTATTTTTATCACCCACAACCTGGGCGTGGTCGCGGACATATGCAGCCGCGTCGCCGTAATGTATGCCGGGCATGTGGTTGAAACCGGCCCGGTTGACGATATATTCTATAACCCCAAGCACCCGTACACCATTGGGCTGCTGCGGAGCATGCCGCGCCTCGACGCGGACGTCAAGGAGCGCCTTGTCCCCATAGAGGGGACGCCCGTGGATATGCTGGAGCCGCCGTCGGGGTG
>WRLR01000021.1 GCA_009777515.1 Oscillospiraceae bacterium
CCAGCCTGGACCATCTTGTGACGGCGCCCGTGTAGATCGCCAGGAGTTGCGCGTGGTTCAATGTCTGCACAGGGTTTTGATCGTTTACGAGGAAGATAAGCGCGTCCTTCCCTATCGGCTCCATGATGAATGACGACTTGTCAATGCCATTGTATTCATTCAGTTCGTCGAACACCGATTGGGCCGGCTCGTATACTATCAGCAAATCAACGCTATCAAATGCCAGGTTGTAGAAAGACTGCGATGTCCTTGTATGGTTGATAAAAGACTCGGCTTCTGCCTGGCCCATGCCCGTGACGGCGCGGGCCAGCATTACGGACAAGGGGATGGTCGCTGTGGAGCCGTCCACCCTGGGGTATTCTTCGCGCGAGAGGCGCAGTGGGACCCTTGGGAAGGTGTCGCGGGTAGATGTCACAGGGATCGGGGCGGGCGTTGGAGTGGGCGCCGGTGTTGGTGTCGGGGTGGGCGTTGGAGTGGGCGCCGGGGTGGGCGCCGGTGTTGGTGTCGGGGTGGGCGCCGGGGTGGGCGCCGGGGTAGGCGTCCGGGTTGGCGCCGTCTGCTGTGCCGGGTTCTCACTCGGACGGGCGGCTGTCGTAGTGTCTGCGGCTACCTCTGCGGCTGCGGTTGCCGATGCCCCATCATCCGGGGGCGAGTCTTTATCGCCGCACCCGGCAAGGAGCGCTGCGCCCGCGACGAACACGGCTGCTGCCATAGCGACAGCGAACACGCGCTTTGCCCGCCGGGCGCCGACGGCATTCAAACCCCACAACCCACACGGCGTTTTTTGTTTCTCTATATTTTTACAATGCATGCCAACCGTCATGCGCCAACAACATACAAATAACGCATGAAATATGCATGGCGGTCGTGACCCAACTTTATCTGTTATGCTATTTTTCACACTTGCCTCCAAGCTCCGAGCAACGATTGAACGATTGTATATCCACGCCCGGATAGCGTGCTGCGGGCGCGTGAACATGATGCTTTGGATCGTGAACGTCCCATTGTTCCCGTTGCCCACTATCCGTCGGCATCCAGCGTGTCATAGCGCGACAGGCGCACGATCCATTCGCCGCGCTCATTGAGGAAGCCTTTTATCGACGCGGTCTCGGCGTAAAAGATAGCGCCATCGCCTATGCCATCGCTTATGCCGTCGCCGTCAACGCCGCCACCGCCGCCTGTGTTTGCCAAATGCGACGCGCCTGTGTACCTGTAGCCCTCGAAACGGACAAAATAATAGTCCCCGCTAAATGCCACCTCGCCCCGCTCAAGATTATACACTACATTGCCCTCGCCCACCGGCACTGCCACCGCGCGTTCGCTGGAATGCGTACTGGCAATGATATAGTTGCTGCCAAAATTCGCGTATATGCTCGATTGCATCCCGTCGTACAGAGGCTGGATCAGCCAGCCGTTCGTCGGCGAGTACAAAATATCCGCGTCGTCGCCAAGATATTTAAGCCCGACAGCACCGTTGCCTTTATCGCCCTGCAGGCTAAGCGCCGCATAATCGCCATATACCCAGTGGATTTGAAGCTCTTCGCTGTTTTTGAATATGACATTGCCGTTTATGTCGATGACTTCCATGGCGTCGCTCATGCTGCCGTTGTCATATGCGGTGTACTGCCCCAGCATATACTCGGTAATTTGACCACCGCCCGCCTCGCTCGATGCATCCGCCGCGCCGCCGGGCGCGCCGCTCACGGGCTGCACCAGCCGATAATCTGAGCGATAGATGTACGAATAATATCGCTCTGTCAGTCGCTTGCCCGTTCTATCAATCAGCGTTATCGCACGTTCTTGGCTGTTTGCTAAATGGCGGTCGTCCACGATAAACGCCGCGCCGCTGTGCGTCGGGGAGATGTCTGTCCATAATGGATCGGTCAGCTTGTTGTAGTCCGTGTCCATCAAGCCCCAGAGATTGTACTGCATTTCGTTGACAAGTATGTATTCGTTCGACGAGTAAGCGAACAGGCCGGAAGACCCAAGCCATGACACGTCTGTTATATCGTCGGGGAACTTATATACCTCTTCGCCAACATTGTTGATCGCCACCAGCTTTTTGTCTCTTGATTTATAGTCAGGGAAGAAAATAAACACATCTTCATTGTATGTGATTAACGACACATATATTGAGTCGTTTATGCGAGCCCCGGCGCTGTCAATGAGATAGTACCCCTCATCCAGGTAATTATATACCCACCTGTAGGAATCGCCGACGCTGACGCCGGCGAGCATCGAAAAATATTCGTTGGTATCAAGCGTCAACACGCTGCCGTCCCCATTTATGACAAACTGCGGATGCCCAACAATGTCGCGGCGGTAGCCTGACAGGCTATTATCGGCTAAATCAATCGCGTAAAATAAAGACCCCGAGTCGCGGTTTTCATGGACTATTTCGCCGGAGGGGCCTATTACTGCGGAATAATCTATGTTCTCAATATCCGGCACCCCGTTTGCGCCGCGCTTGTAAATGATGGCGCTATAATACAGGGGGGCGTTGACAGTGTTTACTGTTTCGCCGCCGTTAAACACCTGCAACATTTCCACAGCATCGTAAATCGGTTCGACGACCAGCTCCCCGTCGCCGTTAATGAACCCGTGCAAGCCGCCAAAGGCGATGGGGAAGATATTTTGCGCTTCGCCGCCGCCCAATGCCACGTCGTCGGGAGAGCCCGCAGCAGGGCGCTTTATGGTGGACAGCGTGTCCAGGGGGCGGTCGCCGTCGTCCACAGCAGGGCTGTATACGCCACCGTAGGTGCCTTTTTGCGCCACATAGCCCGCCGCCTCGATGAGCGCCTGGCCGTCCACGCTTGTCAGCAGATCGAACAGCTTGCGGGCGTTGCTGCCCGCAGGCTCGTTTGCCCGGATAACGGCATAGAAGCTCTGTGTGTATGGGTATTCGCCGCTGCGGATTGTTTCGTTGTTGCAGGGTATGCCGTCGACGTCCAGCGCGCGCACGCCTTCCAGGTTAAACATATTGTTGAAATAATAGTATACCGAGTAGCCGATTGCGTTGCCGCTGTTGTTGTACTCGGCGACGCTCTCGACCAGGCCCGACATTTCGGCGACGACGAGCTTGTTCGGCGCTTCCGCCATCTGGGCGCCTTCCATGACCAGGTTCTCCATCATGACCTGGCTGCCGGACGTTTTGTTTCGCTGGAACGCAACGATTTCATCGTCCGCTGCATTGGTTTTGGCAGGCAGGACAGACGGGGGCCGGAGCGCAGCGGCAATCACTTCAGCCGGCGTCATGTCTCTAACCGAATCCAGCCTGGACCATTTAGTGACGGCGCCCGTGTAGATCGCCAGGAGTTGCGCGTGGTTCAATGTCTGCACGGGGTTTTGGTCGTTGACGAGGAAGATGAGCGCGTCTTTTCCAATCGGTTCCATGATGAATGAGGACTTGTCGATGTCATTGTACTCTTCCAGATCTGTGAATACAGATTCCGCCGGCTCGTATACTATCAGTAAATCCGCGCCGTCAAAGGCCAGGTTGTAAAAAGATTGTGTGGTCCGTGTATGGGTGATGAAGGAATCAGCCTCTGCCTGGCCCATGCCCGTGACGGCGCGGGCCAGCATTACAGACAGCGGGATGGTCGCAGTGGAGCCGTCCACCCTGGGGTATTCTTCGCGCGAGAGGCGCAGTGGAACCCTTGGGAAGGTGTCGCGGGTAGATGTCACAGGAATCGGGGCGGGCGCAGGAGTGGGCGCAGGTGTTGGTGTCGGTGTGGGCGCCGGGGTGGGCGTACGGGTCTGCGTCCTCTGCTGTGCCGGGTTCTCGCTCGACCGGGCGGCGGCTGTCGTCGTTTGCGCGCCCTGCGCGTTTTGTGCCGCGCCCCCGTCGCCGCTTACGCCTTCCGCGCCGTTTGCGCCGCCTACATCACTAACGCCGTCTACGCCATCCGCGCCATCCGCTTCCGCGCCGCCGCCCGCGCCGCCCGCGCTTGCGGCTGCTGCTGCGTCTGCGGTTGCCGCTGTGTCTGCGGTTGCCGTTGCGTCTGCGGTTGCCGCTGCCCCATCATCCTGTGGCGAGCCCTTATCGCCGCACCCGGAAAGGAGCGCCGCGCCCGCGACGATCATGATGGCAGCCAGAGCGACAGCGAATACGCGCCTTGCCTTCCAAGTGCCGACGGCATTTACGCCCAATGACGTTTTTGTTTTCTCTATATTCCCACAATGCATGCCAACCGTCATGCGCCAACAGTGTATAAATAGCGCATGAAATATGCATGGCGGTCGCGGCCCAACATTGCCTGTTTTATTATTTTTCACACTTGCCTCCGAGCTCCGAGCAACGATTGAACGTTTGAACGATTGAATATATCCATTATATTATTCATTATGCACCGATATAAATCAAGCTACGAGCAAATTAAAGGGCGCCCGCGCAAGCGGACACCCCTTATAGATCAATCGTATTACATCACTATCAATATATCATACAGTGTCAGCCAACCTACATCAACCAACATCAATCAACCTACATCAGTCAACCAACATAAATCAACCAACATCAGTCAACCTACATCAGTCAATCCTAACCCAAATAGCGTACAGTCGGAGGGTGCCGTTGAAGTTGCTGAACGTAAGGCCCGCCGGCAGTATGGCTCCAGTGCCGTTGGGGCTCGTGTTCCACTCCCGGAAAGCGTACTGCGGGCGCGTGAACATGTTGGACCGGATCGTGAATGTCCCGTTGTTGCCGTAGTCGACGAAATCCGCGCCGACGCCGCCGTTGGCGTCGTAAACAATGGATGACTCGCGCTTCCACTGGGCGTACAGGTTGACGTTGCCCGTGATGTTGATCACGTTAAAATTCTGGTATGATGCGCCGGAGCCGTCGGCGGCTGTGTTCCAGCCGTCAAATGTATACATGCTTCTTGTATAGCCCTGATCCATAATCAAATAGCTGGTGTTCGAGTTGGCCGGGTACGCGTTGACGGACCCTGTCCCGCCGTTGGGATAATATGTGACATTGTAAGTCACGACCGTCGGCCCGAAGATATCCGAATCGACCCACAGCGCCGGGTATATAAGCCCCTTAGACGTCCTGTTCCCTATGTCGCTCTGGAAAGTGCGGAACCTGTTCCTGCCCTCATTGCCCAGTTCTGCCGCCATACCGTTTAAATCGCCCGGAGAGCGGAGCCACATCAAAAAGAAATTCGTCGTCGGATCCGGTAAGTTAATTTTCTGCACGTTAGCAGCCGCGTAGGCGTTGCTCGGCTGGTCGGCCAGGTTGTTGTTGCGTTGGAAATGGATGTTCGAAAGGAAATTCGCCGACTCGCTGTAGCTCAGCGCGAATGCGATGTCATTGCCTATACCAACCTGGTAGGCGCTCGGTACGCTGAGGCCGTCGGTCATCGCCGCGACTGTGTTGGACGTGCCCAGGGCGTTGACGGCGTTGTGCTGTAAGGTGTAGCTGCGCAGCCGCGCGCTGGCAGGGAGGACGTCTTCCCAGTTGGCCGCTACGGGTACGCCCGAAAACCAGTGGTTTATCCTGTCGCGGATGAACGATGTCATATACTTGGCGTCATTCCCGTACGAGAAGTACTGCCATGCGGGATTTCCGTAATAATTGCCGCCGATAATGTTGATGAAATCCGCCCGTACAATTAACGAACTGTTTCCGTACCTTGCGATCTCCACCCAGTTGGAGCTGTCCCCGGTTTGGTTTGGGGTGAGTATCCTGCCGTCGACCGCTACCGGGCCGGCGCCGGGCGCCGCCGAAACAGACAGCATCGGCAGGGCTGCGGTCAGCATCATGGCTATGGCCATCACTGCAGCCAGTAATTTCTTTTTGGTTATTTTTGAATTTGCCTTTAGCATAAACCCTCCTGATTAAAGAATAAATGAATAATATTAATTGCTTATTTATTATCTTATAAAACTAGTGCAAATGCAAGTAATTCTAAAATTTATCAAATGTTAATATATGCAAATATCTAACTAATGTTTATTATTAAGTGTTATCAAGCTATAGATAAAATTATTATACATTTCAAATTCTATGGATGATTCAGCAAACGCCATAACTGCTGCCAATTAATCATTGCAAAATTCATGAATAGCGTTATTTGTAATAAGTGGATTAAAAACATATTTGGTCAAATAACCATTGCAAAGTATTAATTATTTGTCTATAATCGAAACGCCCAGGAAGATTTATTAATAATAATTAAGAATTATTGCGGAAAATTACATAACTAAAAAACAGCATAGCACAGCGTAGAAGGAAGACACAATGCGAAGGATTAGGAAAGACGAACTAAGGGCGCTATCGGTTTTTTATGCGGAACATATGTATGAAATAGAACCTTTTCAATCAGCGATGAACGGAATAAACCCTCAAAAAGCAAAGTTCTTGATCGCTGAAAAATATTACGGGCAACTGGTCTATGCTTTGTATAAATATGCCGATATTTTTGTCAGCAGCAGCAACAGCAGCGGAGACGCTGCCGGCGGGGGCGGTATGTGCGGTGACAGTAACTGCGACAGCGGCAATGGCGGGGGCGGTATGCGCGACAGCAGTAACGGCGGTACTACCAGCGGGGGCGGTATGCGCGGCGACAGTAACGGCGACAACGGCGACGGTAGCATCGCTGACGGCGGTAATGCAAGCGGCATGGGCAGTATCCGGGGGGCAATCATCGGCATCAACGGAAAGACGAATAAATTTCTCAGCTATGTCCCAATAGTCTTCGACATTTTAAGGATAGCTTTTTGGATGTGCTCTTTTACAGAGATTCGGCTCATCTTGCGCAACATGAGACCGTATAATGAAGTCCGCGATAGCAAATGGTCTAAAAAGCATATTGATGGCACGCCATATTATTTTGCGTTGTTCGCGATAGATAAAGAATCGAGGGGTACCGGGTTATGCGGGGAAATGCTTCAATATTTTTTTGATTATGTAAAAACGGTTCGACCCACAATCATACTGGAGACCCATACGGCCAAGAACGTGCCGCTTTACGAGCATTATGGCTTTGAACTGGCCGAGACAAAAGAAAGCACGGACAGCAAAATTACCGAATACCGGATGATCAAAAAATTATAGAGATGCGCGTGCGCCATGCTATATGCCCCAGACTGCCAATGAATGCCGGGACTTGTCGGTTTTGTGAACCAATCTCAACGGCTGTTAAAAGCGATCAGGTCGTCCAGCGAAACGTTTGCGTTTCTGTAACGCTCCTTGCCCTGTGTTTTATTCTTCCAGTCTATCGCGGCGGCAGGGCAATTGTGCAAGCAGGCAAGGCAATGCTCGCATTTATGTTGAAAATCGGGCTTGCCCGGTTTGTCAGGTTTGACCGGTTTGTCCGGTTTGTCCGGTTTGCCCGCTTTGTCCGGTTTGTCCGGTTTGTCCACTATTAATGCTATGTTGCCGGCAGGGCAAACTTTTTGGCACACCGCGCAGCCGCTGCACGAGGGGGCGACGCTGAAATCCTTGTCGCAGTCCTCGCCCGGATAGAATTTGTGTATCTGATTATTCGGAAACGCCATTGTGCCGATCCGCTTTTTTTCTTGGTTTGCGACGGATTTAGCAATCCGGGCAATCTTCTCCGCAACTTTAGCGCGCAGTGCTTCGCTGTCTTTGGCTTCATACCCAGGGAGATAGTTCGTTACCGAGCGCAGCTTTGCGCCATAGCTTAAATAGACATGATTACGCTCCAAGATTTTTTTAAGTGGGCCGAGCGTGTTCGGCGCCGGTCCGCCACAAGTGATAACGGCAAAAACATAGGCATTTTGGCTCGTTATCCGCATATTATTTGCGAAACGCTCCACCATGCGGGGCAAGCCCCAAAAGTAATTCGGAAAGACAAACCCTATAACGTCGTCATCGCAGACCGCCGCGCCTTTCATGGGCAGAACCGTCCCCCCGATTTTGCTTGCGATTTGGTTAGCGGCGTAAAGACTGTTGCCGGTTGAAGTAAAGCAGTAAATTGTCGCCATATTTTTTGCCCCTTTCATATGGTCGGCAGTCGGCGATATTCAATCGCCGCACCGTATATCATTGAATATTTGGTCGATAAATTCGCCAATCCGCTTTTCGTTGCAAAGATAGGCGTCAATGCTGTCAACCATCGGCAGCAACTCCGTAAGCAGCTTCACTATTTTGCGGTAGTTGAGTATTGACCGGTTCAGCTCGACGATTTTCCCGTTCAATATCCGCCTGGCTATCTTGTTGCAATCCGTGTTGGGCTCGCGGGCATACAGCTCCTCCATGCTTTTCATCTCCGCAAGGGAGAAATGCGCATACTTCATCACGGCGATGTTTTTCAAAACCGTAATGTCGTTATCATCGTAATAACGGTACCCGTTCTCGTGCCGCTTAGGCGAAAGCATGCCTTCCTTTTCATAATAACGCAAAGTATCGGCGGAGAACCCGGTTACCGCCGCAGCCTGCTTGATTGTCCACTTCATTGTCATCACCCCCATTTGCTATAAAATAAATATAACATTGGAGCATGCTCCAATGTCAAGTAAAAAATATATTTTTGGACACTTAATATAATAAGGTCACTGCGTTGTCATTTGAATGGGTAGGGTGTTTGTTATGCTTATTAAGCAAGGTTGATACACGCTTTGAGTTTCAACAGACTCTCGCTGATAATTTCGCTCGTTGCCCTAATTTCTAATGCCCCGTATATATCATAATGAGCAAAATGATTTAAAAATTCCGAAAAGTTAATTTCACCATTGCCAACAGGAAGATGCGTACCTTTACCGACTTCCGCGCCGGATATAGCATCGCTTAAATGCAATCCGGTTATTTTCAGATTACTAATCATCTTTATTATATCGGATATAATGCGCCCATCATTAAAATTGTGCGAAATATCAATCAACGTACCCAATTCGGGATATTGCGAAATAAAATCCGCGTATTTTTCCAAGCTACTGTGTAAAAAAACATTGCCACCAACATGACTTTCAACAGATAATGTGATGCCTTCGCTATCAAACATAGGCAACCAGGTTTCAATAATGCGTGAAAATTTCATTTGAAATTCATCTCTACGGTGATGGTCTTTATACCACGCAATGGGCGGGTGAAGCGAAACATCCTCCACACGGTTTTCCACGGCACAAAATAACCCTTTTTCTATAATAGAATTATACTTTTCAACCTCACAGTCTTGAGAAAAATCAGCGGTATAATCTAAATGATAGGTTAGTCTAAAATTTTTTATGTACCCTGGCAAATTATCAATAGGAATACCATAAAATGGATTTGAAAATTGTATACCATTATAGCCATCATATTTTGCAATTCTATCAATAAACTGCCATCTATCTGATAACGAAGTCAGAGTATTTATTTTTTCTTCATTATCTATTCCAATATTCTTCAATGCAAAATACATTTTCATACCACCTAATTTTATTTTTTCATCGTCTGTCATCTAGCGCATGGTTTTTCATCTCAAATGTCAAATATCACATATCGTACCAACCTAAATTCCCATTTATATTTTAACCTAGGTCAGAGATGATTTTCATAAATTAATAATAGATGGATCAAGGAGCTGCTGGAGCGGCTTTTGGCTTGCGCCCCCGTTTTTTTGGTATAGAAGGCTTCAGCGTAATATAATCCGGCATTCGTATATCAAATGCCTTAAAAATATCAACCTGTTCTTTCGTCATCGGTCGTAAAATAGGCTTACCATTGACAACTGCTGCCTTTAATTTGGCGAGTGTAAGAAAGAGCCTGTCAAATGTCATGCGTTTATACAATCCCTTGGTTTTCATCGTTTCATGGATTGCGGATGCAATGATCAAGGCAATGAACGCAATGAACACCTTGTTCTGCATCCTGTCATCGCTGTGGACACGTAAACGCTTAAGGCCGAGGTTTTGTTTGTAGCGCATGAAACTCTTTTCCACAACATCCTTCATTCTGTAGGTGTCATAGGCAACCTGCGGGTCATCAATAAAATTGCTTAGAAGCACGAACCAGCCGGTGGTTTCAAGTTCCCACGCCACTTCGTCCTCGCGTATGTTTACGCAGACTTCCTTGCTGTTTTTCCTCGGCCTAGTGATTTTCAAGTATTTCGCATAGGCCGAAGCAAGTTTTTTGTTGTCCGGGTCTGCCTTTGCTTGGCGCATGAGGGATGTTACATAACCATACAAATCGTTCCTTTCCTTTATTGATTTCTCAGGGTTGAAAAACACATGGACATTGAGGCTCATTGAACTGCCCCAGCAACACAGCTTATGGATCCCGCGTATTGGCGAGCCATTCGTGAGGATGACATTATCTATCCTGTCAATACTGCCGCGCTCGGCTTCTATCTGATCGTACGCAATATTTGCAGAGAATGGCGCCGATATCAAAAACCGGAACTGCATCCCGTCGCCGCACCCATTTATGAGCATGTCGATGTTCTTCTTGCTGTAAAAGCCTTTGTCCATAACAACCATAATATCTTTGCCCCCAGTCATGGCGGCAAATTCTGATATTGTGGTTTTCAATGTTGTGACGTCACTAAGGCTCCCGCTGTACAGTGTCTGATATACCGGGAGCTTTGAGTCCATCCCGAACAGCATGCAAATGTTTATTTGCGCCAAATCCTCGCCGTCGCGGTTGTACCCCCGCTCACAGGCCCCGATGCTCCCCGAATACGATGATACTGAGGTTATATCCAAGGCGACATACTCCCGTTCGCGTATCATTTTATGCCATGAACCGTAAAAACCGCTCCTTTCTGCGCACCCGAAAGCTGCTAGCAGGTCGCTGATACGCTGGCTCGACATGTTGCCCGTGCCTAGCCCCGAATTGGACTCCGCCCATTCGCTGCAATACATTAAAGGCTTGTCCGCCGCTATGAGATAGCAGGCTAGCGTAAATACTTCCTCCCACACATTCGGCAACTCGGAACGCAATATACCGCCAAGGCCAATCTTTTCGGACAGTTCCCGAAGTAAGTACACAACACCAAAATCCTTTACGCTGTCTAGAACCTCATATGCAACATGCGTTTCATTTACAGGCGCCGCATCAATGTTGACTCTGGCTTCGCGTCCCCTGTCCCACAGCCTCATGCCGTCGACAGAATGACCTGCTGCTTTGAGTTTGTCTAAGTAATCCTGCTTGTAAACAGGTTCGCCTGACAGGAGATCGATTTTGCCAATCTTAATTTTTCTATTGTCCGGGCGCTTTTTCTCGGAATCCCAATACGATTCTGACTCATATAGATATGTATATTTTCCTATGTGTTGTTTTGTTATTGATGACATAGTTTTATCCTTTGAATAGGTTATGTGTATTTTAACCTATCTTTAGAATAAATACAAGCCTCAATGATTTGAAATTACTGGTTTAATTAAAATTTTTAACAAGTTTATGACATAGGTTAAATTAATATTGGGAATTTAGGTTATTAAGGGCTGGCAGTGCGTTGCGAAGAAAGGCGAGTTCAAACAGGGAGATAGCTGCGTATACTTTGAGGTCGACAGTTACCTCCCTATTGATGAGCGGTTCGAGTTCCTCCGCAAGTCAAGCTACCGCAACAACGATTACATGGGTGAGGGGTTTCGCGTCAAGACGGTTAAGTTCCGCGGAGAGATATCACAAGGTCTTGCATTGCCTGTGAGCTTATTTCCGGAAGTATCCGCTTGTGCAGTAGAAAACGATGTCACAGACCTGCTTAAAGTAAGAAAATGGGAAATGCCGGAGCAAGTAGGCAGCGCAGGCATTTCCATTGGCGATAAACCCTATGGCATCCCTACGACTGATGAAATTCGCATCCAGTCGATGCCAAATTTTCTGGAACACTTTATGGGTAAGCCTTACTACATCAGCACCAAAATGGATGGCACATCGTGTACCGTGTACGTCAAGGACAATAAAGTTGGTGTTTGCGGGCGCAACAATGAATACAAAGAAGATAATGAATCATGTTCGATGTGGGCGTATGTTAATAGATGTGGCCTCAAAGAGAGTCTGATTGCACTCGGAGAGGATATTGCTTTGCAAGGTGAGTTTTGTGGCGCAGGCATCCAAAATAACAGGCTTAAACTCTTTGAGCCGACATTATATATATTTGACGTGATCAGGATTGGCGAAAACGACAGGTTGATAAAATGCGGGCTAGACGGGATTTTGGATTATTGTGGTAAACTTGGCATCAATAGCGTTCCGATAGAGGAAACCGGTGACAGCTTTAACTACTCTTTGCCCGAACTTATTGAGAGAGCTAAGGGCAAATACGCAAGCGGGCTTGATAAAGAGGGTATTGTCGTACGTACGCACGAGTATGGGCGTATTGGAAACGATAAGCTGTCATTTAAAGTCATCAATAACGATTTCCTCATAAAGGAAAAGGATTGAATGCCAATGTATCATCATTTCCATATCCGCTTGCGGTAGCGGCATACATTGCCGCCGCCGTTGCCGATATATTCCATTTTTTCCCACCCACGCATAACAAGCTCGTCGAGCTTTTCACTGCCGACCCTGCCGTCGCTTTTGGGCGTGTCGTCCCCCGGGCAGTCGAGCAGCCAGCCGCCCGATTTGCATACGCGGGTCAATTCCGCAATTTCCGCGTCCCAATCGTCGCCTACGACATGGCCAGACATAACTATATCGAATAAATTGTCGGGATAAGGGATCGATGTCGCCAGCGCCTCAGCGACGCGGATATTGGTTATGCTTTCGTTCTTTGCCTTGTTGCGGATAAACTCGCGCATCGTTTCGACAGGTTCGCTCGCGTAGACCTCTTTGGCGAGGGCGGCGGCGGCAAAAGTCAAGCGGCCCGAACCGGCGCCCACATCCAGGACAATCTTGTCTTTTAAGTCAGCCATCTCATACAGGCGCTCTTTGTCCCAGTCGCGGATATACTGGCAATTTGTTTCCATCACTTCGGGCGTCGTATGAGTGACCCAATCCTCGACTGACGCCAATGCATATACTTCCGCCCTGCGAATCTCCGCCGCACCTGTGAGCGTTGGGGCGTTCACAGTAATTTCATTCAACGCAGACGCGCACTCGGGGCATTTGCGCTCAAGGTACCATTTGACGGCAGGGTTCGCGTTCAATGCGACGCCCATGCTGTACTTCCACTCATCTTTATTATTGCGCCAGCCGCCCGATTCCATCATCAGGCGAATTTGAAACCGCTCCATGAGTAGAAAACTGTTGAAGGAATAATCCTCCGGGTTTATCCAACCAAGTCCCATAAATCCTCCATTATCGCCCGCAGGTAGGCTTTAACAGCAATATCGCCAACTATGAAGCGGTATCCTCACGCGACTGTAAATCCATCAACGCCTTAGCAAGCCGCCCGGTTCGCATGTGATTATACAGTCAATTGACAGTTATTGAATGGTGTTAGTAACAACTATCAGCTTAAGCTACCCAAGCATAACCCATCAAGGCTTGGTCAACGATGTGCTGATAGACACGATTGCTCTTTGCGGCAAAAATGTCGCGGTCATAGCTCTCAGGTAAAGCGTCATTCAAACAATTAATAATCGCAGAGCGGACACGCTCTTTAGGTTTCGCGTCATTCTGCCAACCGACAACGAACAGTTCACCCTTGCGTGAGGTCAATGTTGCATATAATTTTCTCGCCGCTAATTTAACACGCTGTTCCTCGTCCTTCGTAAGTTTATCTTTGCGGAGCAGATCAAATATTTCAAGCTCCTCCTCAGACAATTCTTCTTTAACATGCCGTTCTTCCTCGGCGCGAAGCTCCTCCATGAATTTCAAAATCTTTTCATAGAAGTCATCGGTTTGGGAGCCACCTGCATTGTATGCGTCGATGATATTTCTGAACCGCTCCGCGAAGTCGGAACGAGTGACGTTCTTGTGAAGCATCTGCTCAATCTTTTTTTCGATATGCTCGCGTAAATTTGCGATTTCAAGGTTTCGATTTTTTGTGCGCTTGAACATTTCGCGTAACTCGTCTACATCCATTTTGGATATGTCAATCTCTTTTCCGCTTTCGTTGATGATGTATGCTCGTGCTTCTTCGGCTACCATGACGCTTTGGTCAAGCAACTCGCTTATGCGTTCTTTCGCCGCTTCCAATTTCTCCGGTCTGATTTTACCTTCCACTATACCGCATAAATACATAATAGCATCTTTAAATCGTGCATCAAAATCCATCTTGAAAATATCCGGACGCAGGGATTCATATAAATTATCAACCGTGTTAGAAAGCACCTTAAATTCATTGCGAATTTCATCGTTGCCGACAAGTATATTAGCGAAATCATAAAACAGCGAGAGGTTATGAAATACATCATCTTCGGTAACTATACGGCTAAAGTCGATACCTTGTTTCGTACAGAATTCTAGCGTTATCGCTATCGCTTCGACTAATTGTTCAAGCAAAAAGCTAATATTCTTAACCGGGACAAGCCCTTCCTCATCGGCAGCATAGTCGGCAAGGGCACGTTTCAAATATTTGAATACATCGAGAAAATCAACAATGATACCATTTTCTTTACCTGGGAAAACACGGTTAGCCCGTGCTATGGTTTGCATCAGCGTATGGCCTTTCATCGGCTTATCCAAATACAGTGTGGATACAGAAGGCGCATCAAACCCTGTCAGCCACATCGCACATACAAAGACAAGCGCCAGTGGATGCTCCGGGTCTTTGAAATTATCCTCAATGTCGGCGCCATGCTCGTCAACTTCGTTTATACGTTGGCGATGGAGCAGGACAGACATCCCCTCTTTTTTAAATTTTTCTTCCTCGTCGGCTTCCTCGCTGATGACGACAGCCATATCCACTTTACGCATGTAATCCACAAGCTCTTTAATGGCGTGTTTTACTGATTCGTCCTCAATTTTTATAATGGTGGCATTTAACTTCTTTATTTCTTCCCGCCAATAAAAAGATACTTTATCGTACAGCTTGACAGCGGTAAATTTATCCACTGCTATCACCATGCCCTTGCCGCGAAATCCGCGTCTAGGAAAATGATAAACTATATGCTGCGCTACAGCTTCCAGAACATCATCGCGCTTGATAATTTCAAGTTCTTTTGCGTATGTGTTTTCAAGCCGCTTTTGTTCTGCTTCAGCCAGTTTTTCGCTTTCCAATATCTCCGTGAAATCATCGTTGAGGAATTCGTTTCCAAGTACGACCTCCGGCACGCGCTTTACATAAAAGAGCGGTACAGTAGCATTGTCCTTGACGGAATCCGCAAAGTTATATTCGCTCACATAGTCGCCGAACCACGAATTGGTAAGACGCTTACTGCCAAGAAGCGGCGTTCCTGTAAAGGCGAAATAATGTGCATGAGGCAAACCGTTTCGCATATTTTCAGCTAAGTCTTTATACTGCGTCCTATGGGCTTCATCAACAAAGACGATAACCTCCTTGCCCCTGCCGTCATGTAGTAGAGGATATTTTTTTCCTTTATCGTAACGAAATTTATGAATTAGGGTAAACAATATGCCCTTATTTAATGCGAGTTCTTCCCGGAGTTTTATGCCGGAAGCAGGCTGTACTTTTTCTTCGGCGCTCATAAAGCCGGATCGCAGGAAAGTTTTATATATCTGCCCATCCAAGTCTTCACGGTCAGTTACAATCAAGAATGTAAAATTGCCGACGCATTTGCGATTAATTTTCCGTGCCAGCATAACCATCGAATAACTCTTACCGCTGCCCTGCGTATGCCAGAATACGCCGAGCTTGCCTTGAAGCTCTTCGCGCTTTTCAAAGGCATGGAAAGCATTATTAACACCGAGGAATTGGTGATTCTTAGCGATTATTTTGTTTTTAGTGATGCCGCCCTTGCGCTGGTCAAACAGAACGAAGTTCTCTATGTAATCAAGTAGCACATCCGGCTTACATAACCCACGCAGGAAATACTCAAGGCTAATGCAATCGTCCTTTATGGCTTTACGGTCGGGGTTTTCCTTTTCATCCGACAGCTTTAACCACTCGAAGAAATGTTCATATCCCGCCGAGAAGCTGCCGAGCCGGGTTTCCATGCCGTTTGAGAGAACGCATATTTGATTGTAGTTGAACAACCACGGAATATCCCGGCGATAATTCTGTAAATTATTATCGTAGGCGTTCTTGACGTTTATATTGGAATTCTTCAGTTCGATAAACACAAGAGGCAGGCCATTAACGAAAAGAATCAAGTCAGGCCTGCGCCAATGAACTTCACCGCGAATCCACATCTGCGAAACCACGATGAAACTGTTGTTCTCAGGCGTGTTGAAATCTATTAAGCGCAGCAAGCCTTTTGTTTCACGCCCGTCTTTCTTGAATGTAACCGGGATGCCGTTTCTGATATTTTGATAGCAATTGTAGTTAACTTCCAACGAGTCGCCGTGGACGTTTCGGCAAAGTTCCTCTGCTGTGCGTTTAATAACTTCTTCGGGAATACCGGGGTTGAGGTCGCGGAGCTTGTCAAAAAGGGCTTCCGGCAGGACGACTTGCTTCTTATCGCTTCGACCTGTTCCGTCGGGCAGGGTTTCGGACTTTTCAGTATAACAATCAAGCCGCGTGTAGCGCGGAACAAACTCCGATACAAGCAGCTCAATGGTCGCTTTTTCTATCATGTCTTCAGTTATAATTTTAGGCATCGGCTGGCGTCCTTTCCAAATACGCCTTTACTTGGTTGTAGAATGTTTCGGCACTTCCTACACGTTGCTCTAATTCATCTCTTGTTACTTCATAGTGATCGTCATAATCGCTGTCTGTGCGTATTTGCAATAAGTCAGAGAGTATATCTGATAATTTGACGTCGAATATCCTTGTTTTGATATAGTGTTCTCGGAAGTAAGCAATTACTCCCTTGTGGGTTTTAAAATCGACTCTATCCAAAGCCAAAAGACTTCTCATACTGTGAAACACGCAATAGTAGGCTCTGTTTGCTGCGCCTTTATATCCACCATTTTGCATCAGTAGCTTCGCGTCT
Source organism: Oscillospiraceae bacterium (assembly GCA_009777515.1). Lineage (GTDB taxonomy): Bacteria > Bacillota > Clostridia > WRLR01 > WRLR01 > WRLR01. Next base: position 16,891 of record WRLR01000021.1, read on the forward strand.
TTTAAACACTGCTCGGCTTGGCTAATCCTGTATTGCGATAATTCTTTTTCAGTTTCCATAAATCACAACTCCTTCTTTAATAACATTCTGATAAAACGGCAGTAATCTCATACGACTATAAAATAAAGGGCTATTTCTTATTGAAATTGTTACGAGAGCATCGTGTTCTAAGCTAATTCTGCTTGCCACCTTATTTGCCAAAGATCTGAAAATACTCATATTGTCTTCTTCGATGTCTGCAAGCACCATGATGTCAATATCCGAATCTTTATTGTAATCGCCTCTTGCATACGAGCCATATAAAATAATTTTATGCAGATAACTCCCTAATGCGCTTTGGATATCCCTTGAAATCTCACTCTTTATTTGCTCTAGTTGCGTTTCTGTATGCACGATTTAGTTCACCTCCAACTTTCCGCTCATAAGTCGCGGCAGTAGCAAATCACGCTGGCGAGCGAGGTTATTTGATATAACTTGCAACAAATTTTTTTTGACAATAATTTCTTCAACTATTTTGGCAAACTTGTGTAGCAGCAATTTACTCGGGTGATAAAGTTTTAGGTTTCTTATATCTTTTGTATACAACTCGGTTTGATTGGTTGCTCCATGAACCAAGTTATCAAAAATGCTTTCGATATTCTGAATAAAGTAAGCTACATAGAAGCTGGAAATATACTCCGTAACCCTCACAATAGTTACATGCGTATCTACAGTGATATTATCGAACCTCGCACAAAACAAAGCAGTTCGTCCAAGCGTGCCTTTACCTGTCGAATTAATAAGAATATCGCCAAAACGGACATATTTTTCTTTTGTAATCCTGGTTTTTGAATATGTCATTCGACAAAGAGAAATGTCAACTTCCCCATCGCGTACACATTTTTGATTGACAACAAGCACACCCTCTTCGACATATTGAGGCGTTATTCCTCGTGTTATTAGAGAACAAATATCCCCTAATCGCTTAACCTCCCACCCCTCCGGCAATCCATTCACAAACTTTACGTTCTCATGCCCCGGAAAGCGAAACCGAATGAACCACTCACGGTAAAGCTCCCGAGCTGCTTTTTCGAGCAGGGCAATGCGGCGGTTATTGTTTTCGATGGAATCATCGTAAGCAGAGAGGATGTCGGCGATGAAGGTTTGGTCAGCAAGCGATGGCAGCTCAAGCTTAAAGCTACTTAATGCCTTAATGCTCATTTGAAACACTGTAACACCAGTTAAAAACCGTCTGAGCATTTTTATGTTTACGTCATATCTCAAGTAATAAAACATATACTTCAATGTAATATCACAATCGCTAACAACAGCGAACGTATGAGTGCCATTTATAAAAGGAGTCCCATCGAACTTAATAAAGGTCACATGCCCCCAATCATCTAATGTTTCAGACACATCGGCGATGATAATTGCGTTTTGCTTTATTATTCTTTGCTCGGGAAAATCTATGGAAATGGAGTTTAAGATGTCAGAACTTTTTACTTCCCTACCAGAGTAATTCTTATAAATATCTCCGTAGTGCACACATTTCAAGCCATCCATTCCAGTCATATGACTTCTGGATGTAGTGTTGGGTCTGTATATTTTTGCAACATTATCAAGCCTCATACTCCACCCACCAGCGACCGCAGATTATCAGCAATCGTCCTTTCCAATTTTTGGGCTTCGGCGTTGAGCGCGGTCAGTTCAACGTTGAGCAAACGCATCTCCGCCTTGAACTCGTCCTCGGTCATGCCGTCGTCCTCAATGACAACGCCGACATAGCGGCCGGGGTTGAGCGAATAGTCTTGGTCGATGATGCCGTCTTCGCCGTTGAGCCTCGCCGCTTTGCACAACCCGATAACGTCAACGTATTTACCTTCTGGGAATCGGGAGGTCAGCCAGTTAATCTGCTCCTGCCAATATAATTTGGGCTGTATATCTTCATCATCGGACGTTTCGGGCGCGGCGGTAAGCTCGGCGCGGTATTCGTCAAGCAGTGTGGTGAATTCATCGGTTTTGCCCTCATACAAACGACTGATAATGGCGAGGTTTTTTATCTGTTCATCGGAAAACTTACGGTGTGCACGGTCGATTTGAGTAAATATATTGCGAGCATCGATAAATAAAATCTCGTCCTCGTGCGGCTTGGCTTTGTTGAAAAACCACAGCGTCGCGGGTAGGGTCACAGATGTAAACATATTCGTTGGTAGCGTCACCATCTGGCTGATAACTCCGCTTTCTATCAGCTTGATGCGGATATCCTTTTCGCTGTGTCCGGCATCGGATGCGGAGTTTGCCATAACAAGCGCGGCGCGACCGTTATCATTAAGCGATGTGGCGAACAGATTAATCCATAAATAATTGGCATTTGGAACTGTTTCCTTAGCGTCGCCTTTAGCTTTTTTCGTTTTATTCTGTGGTACGCCATATGTATTAAAGCGTGGTTGGGGCTTCACTTGGTCAAGTTCCACCTCATCCACGTTGAACGGCGGATTTTCCATGACATAGTTGAAACGCCCAAAGCAATCATATGGATCACGATAATAGGAGTTAGCTTCGGTGATGCTGCCGCGGATGTTGTTTAGCACAAGATTCATCTTGGCGAGCTTGACTGTCGCCCCGGTTTTTTCCACGCCATAAGCACGGAGATTTATTTCGTTGCCTTTTTCGGCGTGTTGCGCGATATAATGCGCAGTCTGCACAAACATACCACCGCTTCCACAAGCTGGGTCGAATATTTCGCCATCAGTAGGTGCAAGCACTTCAACCATATAGCGAACAACAGTTGACGGCGTGAAGAATTCGCCGCCGCCCTGTCCTTCCGCAAGAGCAAATTCACCGAGGAAAAATTCGTAGATCTCGCCGAATATATCAAGGCTCACATCGGTGGGGATGTCTTTGAACACTTTGAATAGCTTCGCCAGTACAAGCGGGTCGTCTTCACTGTTGATGTTGTAATAAACGTCTTTCGGCAGGGTATCGGCAAGCTCTGTGGTGTATTTTTCGATTTCCTCCATTACAGTCTTTGTCTTTTCTGCGAGATTAACCGATTCAGGCAGATTCAACAAATAGTCAAACTTTGCTTCATCCGGCAGATAAAAGCCACATTTCTCTATAGCGATTTCATGAATCGGGCGCTCTGCACGGGAGCTTTTGTTTTTTTCATATTCAGCGTTAATGCCAGCTTCGTATTGGCTGTATTTGCTTTGAGCGAATCGTAAAAATATAAGACCCAAGATAGGCGTAGCGTATTCGGTGGATTTCAATCCGGAGTTGGCGCGGAGCTGGTCAGCGCCCTGCCAAAGCCTGTCCTTTAAATTTTTGAGTTGTTTGTTTGTCATTCTTCGCCATGCTCCTCTGCTATTGGTTGAACTGGTATACGTGTCCTGACTTTTTCAGCTATTTTAGTGTAGACATCAAGGTCAACACCTACAGAGTTTTTCATTTCAACACCGATTTTCGCAATGCGTATAACCGTCATACGATATAATGATAAATAATTCACTTAAATATAAAAGTTAGTTAAACATCATCTAACCACAGTATGGTTCGATGTGCTTGCTGCCAATTTGCAACCCTTTATAATGGGTTATGTGCGCGCTTTGGATATGGGATTGCAATTTCGTTGTTATTATTTATATTAACATATCCTTTACCATGAACAAAATTGCGAAAAATTGTGTTGGCGTCGCATTTTTCAAATCCGCGCAAGTTTTTTGTCAGCCGCCAGTACAGGGTGTCGGCGACCATAGTCATAACCATATCAAAATGCACTTTCAAAAACATGGGCGATGAAAGCGCATTGACATTGAAAAACTTTACGACTTCCGAAATGTCTGTTTCCACATGCCATCGGCAGGAATATTTCGAAACAAGAAACTCGGCGGGCGACACAAAGTTGTTTATAAAGTGACCACAGGGAGCGCAGCAAACGACGACTGTCGGCTTTCGAGGGTTTGGGAGCATGCCTCACACTCCCACTGGAAAATTCTCCAGAGTAACCAATAGGTGAAACACGAGGAACACCGCGCTTACCTCTGAAATCGGATATACTCTTTTAGCGGCTTCGGCGAAAAAGAACGCAATCGGTGGCAACACAACCATCGCGTAGATTATTGGAAGCGGTTGAACCGCATAGAAGTACAAAATCCAGCAAATCCAGTAAAGCCCTATGGCAGCATATGCCGCTATTGCGGTCATGCCTTTCGGCAGCGTTTTATCCTGTCCACACCGCAACAAGAATAACAGCATTATGACTATTGCCACACCGAGGATGTGTTCGCCGTACTCGATGACAAGTACTGACGAGGCATTTCCATCAAGTGAGTTGACCGATGGCGGGAACAACGCCCAGATAATGTTTGGCAAGGCTTGAAGCACAGCGATTATCAAACCATACAACGAAAACCCTATCAGCAAATTCTACATAAGCTACTTTTTCTCTTTACTATTTCTTCAAAAACACAACATGTCTTTAGATGGTCATTCACCATGCCTACTGCCTGCATGAACGAGTAGATGATGGTAGAGCCGACAAATTTGAAGCCCATTTTCTTCAAATCCGTGCTTATTTTATCGGATACAGCCGTTGTCAAAGGCATATCCTTGAAGCTCTCCCAATGACCTGTGATTGGTTCGTGATTCACGTAGCCCCAGATAAAATCATTGAAGCTGCCATGCTGCTCTATTATTTGCAAAAACAGCTTTGCATTTATAATCGCCGCGTTTATCTTCAATCGGTTTCTGATGATTCCCGCGTTCGCCATAAGCGTTTCAATCTTTGTGTTGTCGTAGGCAGCGACTTTATGAGGGTCAAAGCCGTCAAATGCTTCCCTGTACGCTTCCCGCTTTTTCAGGACGGTAATCCAAGAAAGACCTGCCTGCGCCCCTTCCAGTATGAGCATTTCAAAAAGCCTGTTGTCGTCGTGGACAGGACGCCCCCATTCGTTGTCGTGATAGTCGATATATATTTCGCTGTCGCCAAAACATCTGGTTTTTTCGTCCATTCGTGTTCTCCCCCTTAACAATTCCATTTTAGCTTCGCCGGATTTTGCTCATTCTCCACCGCTTTGGCGCGGATGAAACTCAAATAGTCAAGGCATACTTCCTCCGCAATCTCAGCATATACTTCTGTCCCAAGAGTTTGCGGCAATGCGTTCTGTATCATCTTTGCCCTCCTAATGTGGGTCACCACTGCACAAAACGAACAAAACCGAACCCGTCGTCCACCGGGGCTATCGGCGAGCGGCAGGGTTCGGATTTATCCAACATAAATAGAAAATCACACCGATCATTTTGTGGTGTGATTTTCTATTCATGTAAGACGGAGAGGGTGGGATTCGAACCCACGTGTGCTTTCACACAAACTGATTTCGAGTCAGCCCCGTTATGACCGCTTCGATACCTCTCCATGTTAAAATGATGCATTGCGTATATTACATAAAAATATTTTATGCTTCCTACGTGGGCATGGACACACATGGCGGCCCGTTTCTGCGCGGGCTTTATGACAATATGCCTTCGGGAGCATGTACACAAGTATAACATATGTGGTGTGCATTGTCACTTTATATGACGAGAAAGATGCAATGGAGGGTCGGTGGTCGGGGGCGGGGGCGGACGGTCGGGGCGACCGTCCCTACAAATACACAAGGGGCGGACAGTTGGGGTGGATGACCAACAAATGATTATTTATCTGTTTGTATAAATATGTCGACGGCGCGCCGGGGAGCTGTTGCGCTTTATTATGTTTCGCGCTCTTCTTGGATGGTTATGGGCAGCCATTTTCGTAGGCAGTGGTTCAGCGCTTTGATGTCTAGGGGCTTTGGTAAAAAATCGTTCATGTGGTTGTCCAGGAAAAACTGCTCGACGCCGGTAATCGCATTGGCCGTCAGCGCCACGATGGGCACGGTCCTGTTCCATCCGCCCAGCTCGCGGATGCGCAGCGTCGTTTCCAGACCGTCCATTTCAGGCATCATGTGATCCATGAAAATGATGTCGAAACGGTTGTTTTTTGCGTAGTCCACAGCCTCTCTACCGCTTTGGGCCAAAACCGGGGCGATGTCGAACGCGCTCAGAAGCGCTTCTGCGACAGCCAGATTGATGTCGATGTCGTCTACGACTAAAATGTTCGCGCTGGGGGCGCTGAACTCGTCGTCACCGGTGATGTCGTCGGTAAAAGCGTCGTTCGCTTCGATATACGGGATGCGCACATAGAAAGTGGAGCCCTTACCGTATTCGCTGTCAAAATAGAGGTCGCCGCCCATTAATCGACACAAATTGTATGTTATGGCAAGCCCCAGCCCCGTGCCGACAACGTTTCTGTTCTTTCGCACGTCTAGCTGCTCGAAAGGCTTGAACAATTTTTCTTTGTCCTCGTCTCGTATCCCGATGCCGGTGTCCCTCACATCGAACAGCAGTTCGCCGATTTCAATCGTGGCGCCAAATATTATCGAACCGTGTTTAGTGTATTTCACCGCGTTTGATAAAAGGTTGATGAGCACTTGCCTTATCCGTATTTCGTTGCCATATACGATGTCCGGCAGGCTATCGTCGAGGTTGAACGTGATTTCCAGTTTTTTTTCGCGGCACAGCATGGAAAACATCGAGTACAGGTTATCCAGCAGCAATTTTAAGTTGAAATTCGTATTTACAAGCTCCAGCTTGCCCGCCTCAATCCTGGAAAAATCAAGGATATCGTTAATAATGGTGAGCAGCGCGCCCGAAGACTTGCGAATGTCGGACACGTATTTTTTCTGCCCAATATTCAGCTCGGTGCGATCGAGCATTTCGCTCATGCCGATAATCGCATTCATGGGCGTCCTGATTTCATGGCTCATTGTCGCCAAAAACTCGGATTTCGCGTTGTTGGCGTCTTCTGCCCGTTGCTTTTCGCGCATGAAGTCGGTAAGGTCAATCATGACGGCCAGGATGCCCGCCATAGAACTCGCTGAGGCGCCTGCCGATGATCCTGTTAATGATACGGAAGCAGCGGCGAAAGCGGATCCTGATCCGGCCCCGTCACCTGTGCCTGCCGGCGCCGCTGGCCCGCCGCTTGCCGGCGCCGTCGACCCGGCTCGGCGCAGCTCTATCGTATAGTAGCGCTGCTCGCCTGTCCGTGCGAAATCGATCATCGCGTCCAGATGGGCGGTCTCCTCGGAAGCGACGACATGGTTGAATGCCGCCGTAAAAGCGTCCATGTCATGTGCGGCAAGGTATTTCGGGAACACGTCGGTATATTTTAAGTTCTTGATGTATTCGAAATTGGGGGTGCCGGTGGCGGACATATAAGCCTGCGTCGACAGTATGAAGCGCCCCTCGCCGTCCAGCAGCATTATTATGTTAGGGCAGCTCTGGAGCAGGAGGTCCGTGTAGGCGCGCTGCTTTATGTTGGCGTCCGCGAGTGCGTCGTTCAGCGTGTCCTTGGCGACTGAGGCCTTCGTCACTTTGTCGAGGAAACTGTTCGCCACCCTAAGTTCGCGAGCGAGCTTTTTAGCTTCCCGGTTCAACCTGTCCACTTCGTCTGTAAGATAAAGGTTTTCGTCGAGAAGGTTTTTGTAGTTGTCGGTTAGTCCTTTGCTTTCATCGACAAGCGGCCGGTGTGCCTCTTCCGGCGAAATAGCCGTATGCGACAAATATTTCACCCCAAACACGTATATAAATCACGTTCAAATCATGTTAAATCTCGTTCATATCAAGTTGAAATTACGTTTAAATCAGGCAGGCAATATAAGCGTTGTTATGGAAACGGTTGATGGCCGTCTCGTTCGAAACCTGCGTCGGGCATATTTCCCCGCCCGAGTTCGCGAACAAAAAAGGCAGCTTATTGCCGATCCTGTCATTCACGAGCTCTATTTCCATGAATTGCTCCGAACCAAGCGTCATGGCCCGGCTGATGCATGAATAAATTAATAATGTCGACGCGTTGTCGATGTCGCCCAAAATCTTGTCTACGGCGGCGCCTGTCGTCAACAGCACGTCGTCCTTGTCCGTGGATGTAATAAAGAGCGTGCACCCCTGCGGCATGGAGCCGGCGCAGATGGCGTGCTTTTCGGGCGTGAGCGTGACGAATATCTTGGAAACCTTGGGGGAGCCGTCGTTATAGTCGAGCAGGAACGGGAGCGAGGACAGCGCGTACTGCGTCTCGCTTGCGTCGACCAGGCCCAGATCGCTGAAATAGTCGATCACCGGGCGCCCGTTCACCTCCATGAGCACCGGCCCCGCGCTCTTCGTGACGACGGCGCTTTTGCCGATAATCTTGCTCTCCGAGATATTGGCCACGAAAAATTTCGGTTTTATGTCGCCGTATACCAAGATCATAACCATTATGTCCCGATAGTACACGCCGTCCGCCAGCACATAGCAATTAGTGAACTCCAGCGTGTCGTCGACCGCAATGGTACCAAAGCACGGGACGCCCCCCGACGCCTCCGTCAACACGTTCACGTAATCGTCGCCGCTGTTTTGGAGGATAAAGGGCGCGAACGTCAGGATCAAGGCGGGTTTTTCATCCCTGCAGGCCTTTTTGTAGCTGTCCGTTATTGCGCGTGACGGCTCGTCCATCAGCGATGGGGTCATCACCTTGTCGAACTCGACGTCGTCGCTGGTCATGACCATGAGGGTCAGCATGAGCGATCCATATTCGCCGTGGACGGACTGAGCTGATGATATCGTGCCCACGACTTCAAAAGGCAGCGCCCCGCACACCGCCTTGTAAATGTCGGATAATACGAATTCATAATGGCATGCCACAATACCTATCGTGTTTTTTAGTAGCCCGCCGCCGGAGTCAAGCTGCGACAAGATTTGGCTGACCGCCGACTTTTCGTCATCCAACTCCGAGGTATAAGCTGTCAATGTCCTTATCATTTTTACCCTCACATCTACGCGATGCCGCATGGTCTACGAACCAAAATGTTATAAATTAACGATAATTAATTATATCACTAATTTTCCATATAGAATAGTCTACTTTTAAAGCATTTGATATACTCATAGTGCGAAATGACATGGCTGGCTAGTACATATGGCGGTGAGGGGAGAACGGCGAGTGCGTTTTATAGGTGAATGGCAGATGCCATTGAAATGAGATTGTAAATGTTTTAGATAAAGAATTGGCGAATGCCATTGAAATGAATTGGTAGATATTTATGAAATGAGATTGTAAATGTCATTGAAAGGAGATTGGCATATGAAGTATGGCGTGGTTTCTAGGAGCTACCCCAAGAAGACGATTGCGGAGGCGGCGCGGTACATGGCGGCGAACGGGTTCAACTGCACCGAGCTGTGCATGTCCCATCCGGACTTCGGCGGGTGGGCGTACAACGGGCTGTCCGCTTTGGACGAAAATGGCATAACGAAGGGGCTGGTGAAAGAAAAAGCGGATATAATGCGCGCGAATGGCATCGAGGTAACGGCGCTCGGTGTGTTTACAAACCTGCTGTCGCCGGACGACGCTTTCCGGGGCAAATGCATCGAAACTTTTGTGCGCTGCATGGACTTCGCAGAGCATGCCGGGATAAAAAACCTCTCGACGGAGCTGGGGTTCCGGGCGGAGTGGCGCGGGATAACGACAGAGGCCTATGAGTCGGATTTTCAACGGCTTAAGGAAAGTTTCATAACGCTCGGCAACGAGGCGCGGGAGCGCGGACTCGCCATTTGTCTGGAGGCATGCGTCATCGACGTGATCCCGTCGGCCAAGAGGCTTAGGGACTTCATCGGGCAGATCGAACAGGAGTCGGGACTGACGAACATTAAGGCGCTGCTGGATATGGCGAACTTTATCGCGAATTCCGACGAGGACGACGCATTCAAATACCTTGCCCCGCACATAGCGTATTTCCATGGGAAAGACAGGAAAGTAAACGACTGCTACGGTAGGAAAGTCGGCGACGGAGAGATAGACTGGGTGAAATTTTTTATGAATTATTTCAGGATTACGCCGGACATACCGTTCATCCTGGAATATGTGGACGAGGCGACCACGCCTGTCGTAAATGAACGCGTCGACAGATACGTAAAACAAGCTCAGGCAAATCTCATTTATTCTGGCTCATAACCGCAAAAATTTTTTCCCTATAGTCAACATAGTCCAGGTACAACCCGTGCGGCGGCGCGGTCTTGCCCGCGTCGCGCCTGTCCCCCGACGCGACGGCGCGGCTGACGTCGCCCGACGAGAGCCTACCCTGGCCCACATAGGCGAGGGTGCCCGTAATAATTCTGACCATGTTGTATAAAAAGCCGTTCCCCTCAATGGTGAGCTTAATTATATCGTCGGGCAAGCCATCCTCTATGTCGAGGCGGGCGACCTTGCGGACGGTGGATTTAACCGGGCTGCCCGCCGACATGAACGCCCGGAAGTCCCGCTCGCCGACGATGGCGCCCGCCGCTTCGCGCATGGCGGCGACGTCGAGGGGCAGGGGTATGTGCCAAGCGCAGCGCATGTATAGCGCGGACGGCTGCCTCCTGTTGAGTATCAGGTAGGAGTACGTTTTGCCGATGGCGGAATACCGCGCGTGAAAATTGGACGGCGCCTCGGCTGACCGCGCGCATGTCACGCCCGACGGCAGGACGGTATTTAACGCATAGGCGAATTTTTCGGCCGGTATACGCGAGCTCGTAAAAAAGCTCGCCACCTGCCCCCGGGCATGCACCCCGGCGTCCGTCCTGCTCGCGCCAACAAGCCGCTCCGGCGCGCAACCCAAACATTGCAGGGCGGAAGCGACTGCGTCCTGCACCGTGTTCGCGTTGTTCTGGCTCTGCCACCCATGAAAGAGAGTCCCGTCGTATTCGAGCAGCAGCGCGATATTTCTATACATAACTATTTAATGAGGATGAAATATTGGTTAAACGCGCCCCTCATGCGTATGGCGATAAAAACTGCAGCCAGGGCAGCGAAGGCTGCCAGAACGCATGCGTCGAGCCATGTCATGCGCAACTGCCGCAGTTTGGTGCGGCCCTCGCCGCCCCGGTAGCAGCGGGCCTCCATTGCGTTCGCAAGATCGTCCGCGCGCCGGAACGCGCTGACGAACAACGGTATGATGATTGGGATAAACGATCGGGCGCGATCAAGCAGCTTGCCCTCGTTGAAATCGGCGCCGCGCGATGCCTGCGCGCGCATTATCTTGTCCGCTTCTTCAATCAGGGTCGGGATGAACCGCAGCGCAATCGTCATCATCATCGCCAGCTCATGGACGGGTACGCGGATGCGCTTTAAGGGGTTAAGCAGGCTCTCGACCCCGTCCGTCAGCATGATAGGCGTCGTTGTAAAAATCATGAGCGAAGAGCCACCCAGTATTATCATTGAAATACGGGCGGCCATTTTCAACGCCAATTGGAGGCCCTCGCGGGTGGGCGCGATGATCCACAGCCTGAAAAATGGCTCCCCCTGAACCATGAAGATGTTGATCACGGAGGCGAAGATAATTAATGGGAGAATGGGCTTCACGGATCGCAGCACTACGAGCGGTGGAATCCCGGACGCAGCGACCGCGCATGCGACAAACAGCGCGAGTATGGCGAACTCATAAAAGCTCCCGGCGACAAAGGCCAGGATCATAAAGGAAACCGACACCAAAATCTTGGTCCTCGGGTCTGCGCGGTGCAGGATGGAACTGCCCGGATAATATTGGCCTAGCGACATGTTCAGGTTCATGGCGTACCCCCAGTCTGGGTGGTTGCGACATGCACCGCACCGACGTCGCTTTGCGTCGGTTCCGCGCGCCGGGCGGGCATTATCCCAGCGCCCCTAAGCAGCTTTTCGATTTCGTCGGCGGCCTTACTGGCCGTCATGGCGCCCATGTCGATCTCCGGGGCGGATCTTTTTAGGCGGCGCAGCAAGTATTGAATATCCGGGGCGCGCAAGCCCGCCCGCTCCAGCGCCTCTATGCGCGTGAATATGGCTTCCGGCGGGCCATCCATGATGATTTGCCCGCCGTCGATGACTACGACCCGCTTGGCCAGCCTTGCAACGTCTTCCATATTATGGGACACCAATATGACGCAGGCGCCCAGTTCGGAGTGCAGTTTTTCTACATATGAAAAAATTTCGTCCCGTCCGCCGGGGTCCAGCCCCGAGCCCGGCTCGTCCATCACCAGATATTTAGGCTCCATAACAAGCACGCCCGCGATGGCGACGCGCCGCCGCTGCCCGCCCGACAGCTCGAACGGCGAGCGGGCCATCAGCGCCCCCCCGATGCCTACGGCCGCCGCAGCCCTGTGGACGCGCTCGGCTATGTCCGCTTCGCCGTACCCGCGCTTCGATATGCCATATGCGATATCCTTGAATACCGTTTCCTCGAACAGTTGATATTCAGGAAACTGGAAGACAAGCCCGACCTTTCGGCGCAGCTCCCGCAGCGAGCCCCCGGTGGTGCTGATGCCGTCGACCGACACAGAACCGCTGTCGGGCTTCAGCAGCCCGTTAAAATGCTGGATCAACGTAGATTTGCCGGAACCGGTGCGCCCGATCAGCCCGACAAACTCTCCGTCGTTTATTGTCAGGCTGACGCCGCGCAGCGCCTCGTGGACCAGCGGGGTCTTTTTCATATATGTATATACAACATTATCCAGTTTAATGGGCATCGTCTGTATAATCAGCGGTACCAACGCCTGCACTCAATAGGCGCATAATGGCCGCGTACGCTTCGTCGGCGCCGGTCACGCCGGCGGGCAGCTCCGTAAAGCCCCTTTCGCGTAAAATGTCGAATATTTCCGTTATCTGCGGCACATCCAGGCCTATGGAGCGGATCAAGGCGCTGTCGCCGAACAGTTCCCTGGGTGGGCGCGAAATGACCACGCGCCCGTCGTCGACTACGAAAACCCTGTCTGCATGCGCCGCCTCGTCCATGTGGTGCGTTATAAGGATCACCGCTATGTTCTCTTCCTCGTTCAGTTTTCGGACTAACTTTATGACCTCCCGCCGCCCGTCGGGATCCAGCATTGACGTCGCTTCGTCGAGGATGACGCATTCCGGCTTCATCGCCAGGATGCCGGCGATGGCGACGCGTTGTTTTTGCCCGCCGGACAGTTGGTATGGCGGCCTTTGGGCAAACTCCAGCACCCCGGTTTCGGCCATGGACATGTCGATGCGGCGCCGTATTTCTAACGGCGGGACCCCAATATTTTCGACGCCGAACGCGACGTCTTCCTCGACCGTGGTGCCGACTATCTGATTGTCGGGGTTTTGGAAAACCATACCGGAGGAGCGCCTTATCTCCCACACGTTTTCGGGGTCGGACGTATTCATGCCTTTGACCGTCACTACGCCAGAATCGGGTATCAGCAATGCGTTCAACAATTTTGCGAGCGTGGATTTGCCCGAGCCGTTTCTGCCTAAAAAAACGATGAACTCGCCCCGCTCGATGCATAGGCTGACGTCCTCGACCGCCTTGTCGCGGTCATATACGCCAGCGCCCGGTTCCATTATGTTTCCCTGCCCTCCGGCGGTATTGGCCGTCACGGCTTTAGCCGTTTCGGTATTAAGTGTTTCGGCTTTTACCGTTTCACCATTAGATGTCGCGACTTTAACCGTTTCGGCATTAGGCGTTTCAGCTTTAGCAGCCGCGTAATCCGCGTAATTGGCAGCCTCTCCTCCATCTGTGGTTTCACGCATATAATTATACGAAAAAGTGACTTCAGATAGCGTTATTAAGTTTTCGCCGCTCCCCGCGCCGGTAGCGCGTTTTGTGCTGTTCGTCATTGCTCGCTCTTTTTTTGTTAGTGTATTATTATATATTCAAACAGTAATTGTTACAAACTATTAGAGCGTTGTCAGTAGAATTTTGCCGCTACCGCTTCTGCTTCCGCCCCCGCCACCATATGGGCGCACAGTGTAGCTGCCTATTCCGTGCGGCAAGAACACGCATGCGCCTTTCCCGGCGTTTAACGTTCGGTGCGCTGTGTCGCCGCCCTCTATGGTAAACTCCCCTTGTATGACGAGCAGGGCATGAAACGATCCTGCACACTCCAAGCTAACCGCGCCATCGCCACCGCTATCGCTGCCGTTGCCGCCATCAATACCGCCACTGCCACCGCCGAACTCGAGCAAATCCAGATTAAAGAACCGCCAGTCGACCAGCTTCGTGGCGCGGCAGCCGCCGCAGTTTCGCACAACTGCGCCGTCCGCGCCATTGCGCGCCCGCAGGGCGCTGTTGACGACTGCGGACGCTTGCATGGTATGCAGCTCCCTCGGCTTGCCGTCCGCGCCGACGCGCCCGTAATCGTGTACCCGATATGTTATATTGGAGCTTTGCTGCACCTCGGCTATGAGGGCGCCGCCGCCGATGGCGTGCAAAAGCCCGGCAGGTACATAGTAGCAGTCCCCTGGCTTGACCGGAACGCTGTTCGCGTATTCCAAAATAGCGCCGCTTTTTATCAACTCTGGTATTTTATCAGTAGGCGCGTCTTCTTTCAGCCCCAGTATCAAACGGGCGCCTGGTTCGCAGTCGATGACGTACCACGCCTCATTCTTGCCCATGCTGCCGCCTTCGTGCAGCCGGGCGTAATCGTCGTCGGGATGCACCTGCAGCGAAAGGTTCTGCTTAGCGTCGATCAATTTAATAAGGATGGGGAATGCGCCAGTACTGACGCTCGTATCGCTGCCGCCCGCGCCGTTGCTCGCATCGCCGCCCGTACCGCTGCCGCCCGCGCCGCCGTTCGCGCTGCTGCCGTCCGCGCTGCCGCCGCTCGCACCGCCGCCGGACCGTCTGCCCGTTCCCAGCCTACCCACCGGTCCTACGAACTGCGGATATTTTTCGAGCACGTCTGCGAGAGCCATGCCTGCATATGCGCCGTCGCCCACGATGCTGCGACCGTCCGGATGGCAGCTCAGCTCCCAACTTTCCGCGACAGGCCTGAGATCCGTGTTTTTCCCGAACTCATCAACCAGCCGCTGCCCGCCCCACAGATAATCCTTGAACGCGGGGGAGAGGGGCATTGGGTACAGTACGCCGTCAGATTTTTTATCCATACCTTCAATCAATAATTCGCTCCCCTTGACAATTTTGGAATATTACATCAATATGAATTATACCATATAAGGGGGTCAGGCTATGTCGGTTCTGGACGTAATCAAAAAAAGGCGGAGCGTTAGAAAATTTCTGCCAAAACCTGTGGAGGACGACAAACTCATGCGCGTGCTGGAGGCAGGGAGGTTGGCGCCGGCCGCGAACAATGCGCAGCAGTGGAAATTTATCGTCGTGCGCGACAAAGGGCTGTTGGAAAAACTGGCGCCCGCGTGCGGGGGGCAGTCCTTTGTAGCCGAGGCGCCAGCGGCTCTTGTGGTTTGCGCCATAGGCGACGAGCGCATGATGTACTGCGGCCAGCCCGCAGCGACAGTTGACTGTTCGATTGCGCTCTCGTTTATGATCCTGGAGGCCGCCGAGCTTGGGCTTGGCACGTGCTGGCTGGGCTATTTCAACAACGACAAGGTGAAGCGGGTGCTGAACATCCCCGCCGAAAACAATGTGGTCGCCGTGAGCCCGCTGGGGTACGCCGACGGGGAACCGCCCGCGCGCCCGAGGAAGGGCATTGACGAGGTCGTCACATACGACGGATGGAAATAAAGCTGATGGACATGTGACTGATAGAAATAAGATGGATGGAAATAAGGCTGATGGACATGCAACGGATGGAAATAAGACGGATGGACATAAAACGGATGGAAATTAGTTGGATAGACATAAGGCGGATGGGCATAAAATGATTAAACTGGCATCATGGAACGTGAACGGGATGCGCGCCTGCTACGGCAGGGGGGACTTTGACAGTGCTTTCCAACGGCTCGGAGCGGATATTTTTTGCATACAGGAAACCAAGATGGAGCGCGGGCAGGCGGAAATCGAATATCCGGGCTATGAGCAGTATTGGAACAGCGCGAAAAAGAAGGGCTACTCCGGGACGGCCGTTTTCACGAGGCTCAAACCGGAAAGGGCCTCATACGGCATCGGCCTCGACGAGCACGATCAAGAAGGCCGGATTGTCCTTTTGGAATATAGTCATTTTTTTCTGATTAATATGTATACGCCGAACTCGCAGGGGGAGCTGGCGCGGCTGCCGTACCGCATGCGTTGGGAAGACGATGTCCGCGCGTGGATTACGGGGCTTGAAGCCGAGGGCGGCAAGCCGGTCGTGCTGTGCGGGGACTTAAATGTAGCCCATGAGGACATTGATTTAAAGCACCCCAAGACCAACCACCGCAATGCGGGCTTTACCGACGAGGAGCGGGGCAAATTTTCGGATTTGTTGGGCGCCGGGTACTGCGACACGTTCCGGCATTTTAATCCGGATGCCCGCGACGTATATACCTGGTGGTCATATATTGGAAAATCACGCGAAAAGAATGTCGGCTGGCGCATCGATTATTTTATCGTGTCGGCGTCTCTTGTAGACAAGGTCGTAGATACGGCGGTATATATGGATTTGCGAGGCAGCGACCACTGCCCGGTCGGCCTAACGCTGGATTTGCCGGCATCATCATGAACGCCCTGGACGAGCGTTTTATGCGCGAAGCGCTCAAATGCGCTGGTCGCGCGTTCGACAGGGGGGAGGCGCCCATAGGCGCCGTCGTCGTGCATAACGGCCGCGTCATATCTCGGGGGTACAACGAGCGCGAGACAAAACAGGACGCGACGCTCCACGCCGAAATGACCGCCATCCGGAGGGCGTGTAAAAAGCTCGGCCTATGGCGGCTGTGCGGATGCGAGCTGTATGTCACGCTGGAGCCGTGCGCGATGTGCGCCGGTGCAATAGTGCTCGCGCGGCTGGACAGGGTCGTCTACGGCGCTGCCGATGAAAAAGCGGGCGCATGCGGGACTGTGCTCAACGTCGTCGCCGAAAAAGCGCTGAACCACCGCCCGGCGGTAACGCCCGGCGTCCTAGGCGACGAGTGCGCTGATATATTGAAGCGTTTTTTTGCAAAACTGCGCTCGGACGCGAAGAAAACTTGACGGGCGTACATAGACGGGTGAGCGCAGACGGACAAGTGCAGATGCGTGGGCGCAGACGGGTGAGCACAGACGAGCGAACGTGGACGCGTGAGCGCAGACGGGCGAGCGCAGACTGACGAGCGCATTCGCGTGGGCGCATCCATATAATACGCGGGCAGCAAAAATCGGAGTGAGAGGATTTGAACCTCCGGCTTCTGCGTCCCGAACGCAGCGCTCTACCAAGCTGAGCCACACCCCGATACAGACTTAATTGTAATTTGGGCAGGTTAAAATGTCAACAGAAAATTTCAAGGTCGATCTCCCGGAAGAATTGCTGCTGCAGGTCGCAAAGCCGGCGCGCTACACAGGCAACGAATGGAACGCCGTACACAAACACGAAGCTGCGCCTGGCGCGGCGCTCACGCGGTTCGCATTCTGCTTCCCGGACATATACGAAGTCGGCATGTCGCACGTTGGGCTGCGCATACTGTATGACATCATCAACGGGCGGGGCGACGCTTCCTGTGAAAGGGTGTTCGCGCCGTGGACCGACATGGAGCGCCTCATGCGGGAGCGTGGCATACCGCTGTTCGCACTGGAGAGCCGGGACGCGCTCGCCGCGTTTGATTTTATTGGGTTTACGTTGCAATACGAGCTGAGCTACACGAACGTTTTGAACATGCTTGATCTGTCCGGCATACCGCCGGTAGCAGAGGAGCGCGGCGACAGGTGGCCTGTCGTGCTGGCCGGCGGGCCCTGCGTATGCAATCCGGCTCCGATGTCGAAGTTTATTGATTTATTCGTCGCCGGTGAGGGCGAAGAGGTCATATGCGAGATTTTGGATCTGTATGGCAAGATGAAAATCGATTCGAAAGATATATCAAAACGGGATTTTTTGCATGAAGCGTCTAAAATCGGCGGTGTATATGTTCCGATCTTCCCGCCGGGGCGCGGGCATACAGTAAAGAAGCGCATCGTCAAGGACTTCAACGCGGCGCCATTCCCGGAGCGCGGGCTGACGCCCAATACGGAAATCATACACGACCGGATCATCTTGGAACTGTTTCGCGGCTGCATCCGGGGCTGCCGCTTCTGCCAGGCCGGTTATACATACCGCCCCGTGCGGGAGAGGGACCCACAAAGGCTGATCGCACAGGCGACCGCGTTGGTCTGTTCAACAGGCTATGACGAAATTTCGCTGTCGTCCTTGAGCACAAGCGACTACACACAGCTCGACGAATTGACGGCAAGCCTCGCCCCGCAAATGGACGAAAAGCATGTGAACCTCTCGTTGCCATCCCTCCGCGCCGATTCGTTTACGACGGACCTGGCCGGCAGCGCCTCCGCCATACGCAAGAGCGGCCTGACGTTCGCGCCCGAAGCGGGGACGCAGCGCCTCCGCGACGCCATCAACAAAGGCGTGACCGAAGAGGACATGCTCCGGACTGCTGCGCTCGCATTTAACGCGGGCTGGGGCAGCGTCAAATTGTACTTTATGATTGGGCTCCCCACGGAAACAATGGAGGATTTGGACGGGATCGCCGATTTAGTGCGAAAAATCGTAGCGCTGTACAGGCAGGCGCCCAGGGAGAGGCGGGCGCGGGACCTGCACATAAACGTCAGCGCGGCGTCCTTTGTGCCAAAGCCCTTCACGCCGTTCCAATGGGAGGCGCAGGACGATGTCGACACATTGATTAATAAACAGAACTACTTAAAAAACGCGCTCAAGATGAAATATGTTAAGTTCAATTGGCACGAGGCCCGCGAAAGCGCCCTGGAAGCGGCCATCGCAAGGGGTGGGCGGGACGTTGGCGAGGCGCTGTATCTAGCCTGGAGGGGGGGCGCGAAACTCGACGGCTGGAGCGAGCATTTCCGCTACGACGTGTGGGCGGATGCGTTCGACGCGGCGGGCTTGTCGCTGGCCGGATGCGCGGGCAGGCGCATTGGCCTTGACGAACAGCTGCCTTGGGATATAATGGACTACGGAATTGACAAAGGGTTTTTAATTGCCGAAAGGGAGCGCGCCTATGCCAACAGCTTGACCGCGAACTGCCGCGACGGCTGCGCGGTGTGCGGCGTCGCGCAAGCGTTCGGCTGCGAGTTGAGCGCATGCTAGGCAGATGGTGCGGCGACTGGCAGGTTAACAAGGTATATTATGTATCTGAGGCTGGAGTTCTCGCGCGGCAGGGAAATGATGTACCTGTCCCATTTGGATCTGATGCGGACATTCGGGAGGGCGATTAGGCGCGCCGGGATACCGATTTGCTACACGTCGGGTTTCAACCCCCATGCGCAAATGGTATTTGGCCTCCCGCTCCAGGTCGGCGTCACCGGCGCGGCCGAGTATCTGGATATTAACATCGACGGGGGCGCCGAAAGCGGCGGCATAAACGTTAGTGGTGGCATGGACATAGGCGGCGGTATAGATGCAAGCGGCGGCATAAACGTTAGCGGCGGCATGGACGCAGGAGAAGCCATGCACAGGCTCAACAAAAAACTGCCTGCGGGGCTTCATGTCAGCGCTGCGCGCGAAAAAAGGTCAAAAGAGAACGTCATGTCCATCATTACCCATGCCACGTACGAAATGCGCATCGGCCGCAGGGATGCAGGCGCGTGCCTGGAAAAGGCGGTCGCGGATTTTTTGATGCCGGGGCCGCGTATCGTCAATACTTACAAAGCCCCCGCCGCAGGAAAAGGCGATGGCAGACGCGCAAACGCTGGCGATGGCGTAAGCGCTGGCGTTGGCGTAGGCACTGGCGATGGCGCTGTCGCTGTCGGGCGCTCCACCGCCGGCAAACCGGTTAAAACGATGGACATCGCCCCGCTCGTCCGTTCCATCGAGGCGAGGGGGGACACGCTCGCGATGACTGTCACCGCCGGCAGCGTCAACAATGTGAAGCCCGACTTGGTGCTGGAAGCGCTAAATGCCATCCATCCCGGCGGCTTCGTGCGCTTGTCGCTGCACCGCGCGGCGCTCCTGACTGAGCGCGGGGGCATACTGCGCTCGCCGATCGACGGCATATTTTGTTATCACGATGGGGCGTGATTTTTTTATATGGCTAAAGATATTTTAGTCAGCGCGAAGGATAAAAAAGATGCGGGCAGCAGCGCGGAGCGGGCCCTCAGGATGGCTATCGTCTCCGATGGCGAGCTGCTGGACTACGCTGTTAATGAACCCGGCGCCATAAGCTGCGTCGGAAATATCTACAAAGGGTCTGTCACGATTATTTACCCCGGGACCCAAAGCTGTTTTGTGAATATCGGCCATGAAAGGAACGCGATACTATATGCCGATGACATAGCGCCGATCGCAGGGTCGCGCGCCAGGCGGCCGATCGAGACGATGGTCAGGGCGGGGCAAAAAATTGTCGTACAGGTTCTGCGGGACGCATCTGACGACAAAGGGGCGCATGTCACGACCAAGCTTGCGATGCCGGGGAAATATGCCGTTTTGTTGCCCGGCGCGCCGCAATGCGCCGTTTCGCGCAGGATTACCGATCAACGCGAGGCCATGAGGTTGCGCGGGATCGCACAGAGGCTCATGCCGGCAAACGACGGGTTGATTATCAGGACCGAGGCGGCGGGCGCCGATGAGGACAGGATAGCGGCCGACGTGGCATCTTTGGTAGAGCGTCGCCTGAGGATGCGGATCAGGGAGGCGGGCGATGCGCTGCCCGACTGCATACACACGGAGACGGACTTCTGCCGGGAAATTCTGTTCCGGGCGCTGGAGGAGGACATTTCAAGGGTCATCATCGATGACAGAGCGACATACAGCGAGCTGTTGAACAGGGCGTCGGCTCACTATATGGAAATGGCGCATAAAATTAACCATTACCGCGAGCCATGGCCGCTATTCGCGTTCCATGGCGTGCAGGGGGACGTCGACAACCTGCATTCGCGCAAGGTTTGGCTCAAGTGCGGCGCGTATATTGTCATCGACCGCACCGAGGCCATGACAGTGATAGACGTGAACACGGGCAAATACAATGGCACGGACCGCCGTGAAACATTCCTGCGCGTCAATGTCGAGGCCGTATTAGAATCCGCGAGGCAACTGCGGCTCCGCGACATCGGCGGCATAATAGTCATCGATCTATTGAAGATGGACAGCCAGGCGGATCAGCGGGCTGTAGCCGACGCGCTGAACTCGGAACTAAAAAAAGACAGGCAAAAGACGGCGGCGGTCGGCTTTACGCGGCTCGGGCTGCTGGAAATGACCAGAAAGAAGGCCAGGGCGGCCGCATGGCGCACCGGGCCCGGCTATGATATTGGCGAATATATTTAAACGAATATTTAGACGAATATACTAAGCGAATATATTTAGCGAATATATTTAGGCGAATATATTTAGACGAATATATATAAGCGAATATATAATGCGATTATATTTAACGGTAGGCATGCGATAATGGGAATGCTCGACGCAAAAGCAGTGCGCAGGGAGATTGCGCGGTACTCCGCGCTGCCGGTCATATTCGATGGCTTTCACGAGGCAAAGGGGCTTGGCGACGACTCCTTCGGGCTTGTATGCGTCGAAAAGCTCCCCGCAGACATAATACGGGGGTACTCCCCGTCGTATAACTTCACAATCAAGGCCCGGGGCATAAGGGTGGGCGCAGTTTCGCTGCGCGTCGGGTATACGAGGAGCCTCTTCTATTCGGGGCAGATTGGGTATGCCGTCGACGCGCCGTTCAGGGGGCAGGGCTATGCGGGCAGGGCTTGCCGCCTCATGACCCCGCTGATGCGCGCCCACGGCATGACCAAAGTCCTGATAACAAACAACCCCGACAACATCGCGTCGCGCAGGGTGTGCGAAAAGCTCGGCGCCAGGCTGCTCTGCGTAGCCAAGATCCCGCGCACCCATGAACTGTACAGGGCTGGCGACCGCTACAAAAATATTTTCGAGTGGGACATCGAGCAATGCGGCTGCGGGCCCACCCACGAGCCAACTCACGAGTTCGCCCGCGTGCCTAACATCTAGCCCACTAAATGTTAGCGTTTAATTTTATTCTGTTATTATCAATCTATATTCCGAAGACATGTCCCCGGCCGATATTACTAATTTTAGCTCAGAAAATTTTGCGCCGCAACCACTCGCGCCGCCCAAGCCGCTAACGCTACCAGCACCCGCCGCACCGCCTTCACCTGCCGCGGCGCCCAAACCGCTAACGCCGCCCGCATCCGCCGCGTCAACCGCCAGCCGGTGGCGCAGCGTCGGCCCCGCCGCATTGCCGTTCGCAGGCGCGCCGTCATGTTCCCACCGCAGCAGAAAATGCCGCTCGCCGCCGTATTCCAGGTAAACATCAGCCGCGCCCGGCCCAATCGGCGCCTGCCCGTCGTTCAGCAGCCACAGGGCTGCCGTGAATTCCTCGCCCGGCCTCCAGGCGAACTTCGGTATCGCCGCGCTGGCGAGCCGGCTCCTGCATGCCTCCGCGACGGCGTAATACGCGGGCTTCGGCGACGCAGGGTAGTTTAGCAGCGAGTTGTTGGCAATCGTGGGCCACGGCTCGTTATAGCACCAGTTCAGCGCCATCGAGCAGTACGGCTTCTGCCGCCGGGCCTCCTCGTAGATGCATTTATAGCCCTCGCACTGCAGCCACTGGCTCCATTCGATCAACTGCTTGAGCGACGCAGGCTCGCCGAGGTAGCGGCGCAGCGTCCCGATGCTGCACCATGTGTCATCCGCGCCGTCCCATGCTCCGAACGCGTGGTGCGCCACTGTGGCTTCGTTTTTCTCCATAGGGAACAGCATGTCGCGGGGCGCCGCCCACAGGCAGGTATCGAGATTTGAGATCGAGGGTACCCCAAATTCCGTATAGGCGGTGTGGCGCGCCTCCGCCATGGCCTTGTACACCTCGCGCCCGTCCGGGTAGACGAACAGATAGCATCCATGCGCCATGCCCGAAATGGGCGAGGTGGGCAGGTAGGGCTTGCCGTGGTCGAGCTCGTAGCAGAGCTTATCGAGCAGGCGCAGCGGGAGCGACTGGTCGGTCATCATCGACCAGTTGTTGAACAGCTCGTTGCCGCCGCACCATATCACATGGCACGCGTGCTTGCGCAGCCGCTTGATGATCGCCGTCGCCTCGGATTCCAGCGTAGAGAGGTACTGCTGGGTGTCCGGGTACCGGTTGCACGCCAGCGGGAACTCCTGCCAGACCATCAGCCCGAATGAATCGCACATATCAAAGAAACTGTCTTTATTAACGATCCCGCCGCCCCACACGCGAAGGAGGTTGAAATGGGCCGCCTGGGCGCGTTCCAGAAGGGGGCGGTAGGTTTCGGCGCTTATCGCCCCTGGAAAGATTTCCGGGTTGACCCAGTTGGTACCTTTAGCGAAAATGGGTACATTGTTGAGCGTCAGGGTTATCGGCGCGTGGCTCCTGGACTTCGGGAAATCCGCTGGTTCCGACCAGGCTCCGGGGTTCATCTCCAGCGAGACCTTGCGGAACCCTACGCGCCCATTCGCCGCGTCCTTGGCGGCGCCGCCCCGTTCGAGCAGCAGCTCCCATTCGTACAGCGCGGGGGCGCCATATCCGTTGCACCACCACAGCTTTACGTCGGTCAGTATCAGCGGCGTGCCCAAATCGGTAGATTCCAACGCGATCGCCCCGTCCGGCGAGCGCAGGCGGAAGCGCAGCAGCGGGCGATCGCCGGGCGGGGCCGCCGCCGCAGCCGAGTCCGTAGTGTCAGAGGCGTCGCCAATTTTTGCGTCTACCGTTATGGACGCGCACTTCAAATCGCCGCTCAGCTCATACCGGACCTCCGCGTGCAAAATCCTCTCCTTTTTGACGACGCACAGCGAGGCTTCGTCCCAGATGCCCGAAGGCACGAGCCTGGGATGCCAGTCCCAGCCGTAGCTGACAGCCGGCTTACAACTGCTGGACGCCTCCTCGCGGCTGTCGGGCGCCCTGTCCGGGTTCTTGGGGATAGGGTAGACGACGATGGACAGCTCGCCGCCGTCGGCTGCGGCCCGGCTTATGTCCAGCTCGAACGGGCGGAACATGCCCTCATACGCGTATATGATTTCGCCGTCTAAATAAACCTCGTATTTATAGTCGATCCCCCTGCACTTGAAAATTAGCTGCTCGTCCGCGCCGAGCGTCGTTTTTGGCAGATCGGCCCTATATATCCAAAAACAATCCTCCATCCAGCGGTACTGCAGGTAATTTACGCCAATGTTCCAGTCGGGCATGTCCGTCGCCCGGGCCCAGTCTATTTGCGCCGCGCCCGGCACGGCTGCCGGGACAAACTCTACCGGCTCGGCGTCGCCGCGCCCCGCGTGCCCGACTCTCCACTTCAATGGGATCATTTGTATGTTAAACGCCATCCCTCTTTTTTCCTCCATTTTCCTCCATTATTCTCTATTTCCCTCTATTCGCCTCCAACAAAAACTGTTTGTTCATTTTATGACTGTTCGTTTATAAAATAACCATTCGTTCATGACCTTTTTTTGATTATACATACTAAAAACGGCGCATGTCAAAAAAATTGACAGGGTTGCAAATGGAAATATATACTAGATGTACTAACCGCCATGAGCCAACTACGCACAAATTTTACGTGAAAATGCATGGCGGTCGTGGCTTTTTGTGGTGCGTGGAGGAAAGCACACCCTGCATTTACAATATTCCCGCAATAAAAATGGAGGAATCGCTTGCGATGAAACAGTTTACGAATTTTTCATTTCACATGTATACCGAAATCGTGTTCGGAAAGGGCACTCAAACACAGGTGGCGGACTTGGTGAAGAAGCACGGGGGCCAAAAGGTGCTGCTCGTGTACGGGGGCGGCTCAATCAAGAAGTCCGGTCTGCACGGCGCCGTCACGAAGTCGCTCAATGAGGGCGGGGTCCCGTTCATTGAAATGGGCGGAGTCCAGCCCAACCCGCTACGCTCGCTTGTTGATAAGGGCTACAAGCTCGCGCTGGCTGAAGGCGTCGACTTTATGCTGGGCGTCGGCGGCGGCAGCTCCATAGATACCGCGAAGGGCATCGCGCTGGCGCTTGCGAACGGCGGTGACTACTGGCAGTTCTATAACGGGACGCCCGCCGAAAAGATGGCGCCGGTCGGCGTCATACACACTATAGCCGCCGCCGGCAGCGAGACCAGTCGCTCCAGCGTGCTGGTCGACGACGCGACGCGCCAGAAAAAGGGCTTCATGTGGGCGCCCTGCCGGCCCGTGTTCGCTATCATGAACCCGGAGCTCACATACACGGTGCCAAAGTATCAGACGGGCGCAGGCGCGGCGGACGTGATGGCGCATACGGTCAGCCGCTACTTCACCTCGGCTGCGAGCCACCTCGGCGACGAGTACGCCGAGGGGACGATGCGCACCGTCGTCAAATACGGGCCGGTCGCCGTGGAGCGCCCCGACGACTATGAGGCGCGCGCGGAGCTCATGCTCGCCGGATCGTTCAGCCACAACGACGTCACCGGCATTGGCCGCGACGGTGCGAGGGGCGGGGAGCACGGGCTTGAGTCCCAGCTCAGCGGTTATTACGATACCGCTCACGGTGCGGGGCTCTCCGTCGTCATGCCCGCGTGGCTGCAGTATATCGCGGACAACGGCGACGCCGATCAGGTCGCCAGAGTGGCGCGTTTCGGCGCCAAGGTGTTTGGCGCGGACCCGGACTTTGCGGACGTCAAGGCGACTGCGGACGAGGGGCTCGTCCGCTTCCGCGCGTGGCTCCGTTCCATCGGCATGCCCCTCACGCTCCGGGAGCTCGGCGTCCCCAAGTCCGATCTAGAAGCCGTCGTAGGGCGCTGCATGGACAACTGGGGCGGCGGCCCGGTGCCGGGGTTCATGCCGCTCGGGGAGGATGCGGTCAGAACAATCTTCGCATCCGTAGTTGAGTAGCGAAGATTGCTCGCATCTTCGCGTCTGTGATCGAATAGCTATAATAATCTCATGTTACGTAAAGGGTTGAATTTATGATCCATGATTTTATCTCACCGTTCAAAAAAACGATATCCGGCCATACCGAGCTTCGGATACAGAAGAACACGGACAGGATGGTCGGGCTGGTGTCGGGCAACATCACGCAGAACGCCTCGTCGGAGGTGACCGGGATGAGCGCGCGCGTTTTTGATCGCGGGTATTGGGGCTTCGCCTCCTCCGCCGACTGCGACGAGGGCAAGGTGGCGGACGTTATCGACGCCGCGCGGCGCAACGCCGCGTTCCTCTCGTCAAAGCTGGGGGAGAGCCAGCCGCCGCTGCCGCCGCTGCCTGCGGAGCGTCGCGAAACAAAAGCCAAAGAAAACGATTCCAAGCAAAAGGTGCTGATCGATTTCGCCCGCGCGATAGACGACTATGTCGCCCGCTCGTACCCGGGGCTCACGGCGCGGAGGGTCATCACCGGCGGGGACGCGATCGAGAAGCACATCGTGTCGAGCGACGGGGCGGACGGCTATGCCCTGGTCCCGCGCGCGCGCGTCTACTGCGACATGAGCGCGAAGGCGGACGACGGGACGGTCATAGAGTACGGCGACTATCTGGGCGAGGGCGCAGGCTATTTCGCCGACCTTTTTGATCTGCCCGAGTCCCTGGACGGAAAGATCGACGCCATATATGAAATCCTGATGCGCAAGCGCGAAGGCGCGTATGCGGCGGCGGGCGCCCGCGACGTTGTGCTCGACTCGAACCTGGCCGGCATTCTCGCCCATGAGGCCATCGGGCACACGACCGAAGCGGACCTGGTTATCGGGGGCAGCGTGGCGGCCTCATACTTGGGCAGGCAGGCGGCGAGCGAAATGGTGACGATGGTCGATTTCGCGCATACCGCGCTGGGCGAGGATGCGCCGCAGCCTATTTTCGTCGACGACGAGGGCACGCTGGCGCGCGATGTGACATTAATAGAAGATGGTATATTGAAAACCTACATGCATAACCGCGAGACAGCGCGCCGCTTCGGCCACGAGCCGACGGGGAACGCCAGGGCCTTCCTGTACTCCGACGAGCCGCTCATTCGCATGCGCAATACGGCGATCCTGCCGGGCGCGCACAAGCTCGACGAGATGATAGCATCCATAGAAGACGGCTATTACCTCACGAAAACGGGGAACGGACAGGCGGATCTCACCAGCGAATTCATGTTCAGCGTAAATATGGGCTACGAGATCAAAAAGGGCAAGCTCGGGCGCGCCATCCGCGACACCACGATATCGGGGGTCGCGTTCGATCTGCTCCGCACGGTGACCATGCTCTCCGACGAAATGACATGGTCGTCGAGCGGCATGTGCGGGAAGAAGCAGCGCATGCCCGTCGGCATGGGCGGCCCCGCCGTGAAATGCCGCGTCAACATGGGCGGCCGCTAGTAGGGGCGAATGCCATTCGCCCGCAGCATTATAGCGTTGCCCATGTAAGGGCGAATGTTATTTACCCGCAGCATTAAGCGATTACCCTTGTAGGGGCGAATGCCATTCGCCCGCGTTTTTCCGACAAATAAATATCCAACACCAACACTTACGAGGTAATGAACATGGCAGTTTATATAAAAACAGAGTTAAACGACATAGCGGCGTTCGCGTTTGACGCATTGGGCGCCCTGGGCGCCGACGATGCGGAAATCGGGGCGTCGCGCGGCGGGATGGACGAGTTCAACATAGAGGCAGGAAAATTCACGCTGCTCCGCACGTCATTCAGTTCGTCGTTTACCGCGCGGGTCCTGGTGGGCGGGCGAAAAGGCGTCGCAGCCGTCAACAGCCTGGACAGGGAAGCGGTCAGGAAAGCGCTGGAACAGGCCGCCGACTCCGCGAATTCGTCGGCGCCGGACGATGCGGAGTACATCGCAGAGGGCATAGGCGAGCATTCGTTTAAACTGGGCGCGGGGCCGCGCGACCTCGACGGGATATACGGGCGCCTTTCCGAGTTCCTTAAGGGCTGCGGCGAGCGCTTCCCCAAAATCGAGCCTTACCAAATAATATCGAGCTACAACTCCGGGACCGCAATGTACGCGAATACGAACGGCACGCGCGCGTTCACCGAGTCCGCATCATACAGGAACGGGGTCACGATATGCGCGCGCGACGGCGAGCGGGTATCGTCGATGAACGGCTTCGGTTTCACGGCGGACGGGCTGGGCGCGCCTTTTTTGGACAACGCGGAGGTTGTGAGGCTGCTTGCAGAAACGGAGCGCCAGATAGACGCCGCGCCGTTTGACGGCAAGTTTGTCGGGACGCTGCTGCTGTCGCCGGACTGTTTTGCGGAATTGATGTATTCCATTATCAGCAGTTGCGTGGCGGACACGCCGCTCATTGCCGGCAGCAGCCCATGGAAGGACCGGCTGGGCGAAGCCGTGGCGGACAAGCGGCTGAACATAGCGCTTGACCCGCTCGATCCGCGCGTGGTCTGCGGCGCGCGGCTGACGGGCGACGGCCACCTGACGCGGCGGCAGGACATCGTCCGGGGCGGCGTCCTGGAGGGCTGGGCGCTGTCGCAGTACGGGGCGAAGAAGACCGGGCTTGCGCGGGCGGGCAACGTGTCGGGCAACCTGGTCATCGGGACGGGCGACAAAACGTTCGACGAGCTGGTCGCCGGCATAGAGAACGGTCTTTTGATGAACCGCTTTTCCGGTGGCGTGCCGTCGCGTAACGGGGACTTCTCGGGCGTCGCGAAAAACAGCTTCTTAATAAAGGACGGGCGGCTGACGGACGCCGTCAGCGAGACGATTGTGTCAGGCAACCTGCTCGATATGATAAAAGACATTGCGGGGATCGGCCGTGACGCCATATGCGACGGCAGCGGCGCCGTCCCGTTCGCGGCCTTCAACGGGATTACGGTTTCGGGGAAGTAGCAAGCTGTCTAAAATATTTGCGGGCGATGATAGTGTCCCTGTCGACTTGGGCTTTGACTGCATCGACGCCGTCAAACTTCATCGTGTCGCGGATATACATGTGTAGCTCAGTGTTTATCTGCCGGCCATACAGATCGCCGGTAAAATCCAATAGATGGGTCTCTATCGTAATTTCGCCGGACGCGTCGACGGACGGCTTTGTGCCAATGTGCGTCAGCCCGAAGTAGCTTTCGTCTTCGCCGATCCATGTGACGGACGCGTAAACGCCGTGTGCGGGTATATACTTGCGTGGGTGCGTTTTCAAATTGGCGGTCGGCATGTTTGAGCGGCGGCCGAGCGCCCTTCCGCGCGTCACTGTGCCGCTGAGCGCGTAGGGTCGCCCGAGCATCGCATTGGCCCTGCTTATATTTTTGTCGCTGAGCGCTTTTTTTATCGCTGTAGCGCTGACGATGCCGCCGCGAAATGCGCCTTTCTCGCCGCGAAAGGTGCCTTCCTTGCCGCCTAAGGCGCTGACGATGCCATCGTCATAGGCGCATCTTTCTGCGACTTTTTGCTCGTTTACTGTTAACAGTTTATATCCGTATGTGCCCGCCAGCTCGCGCAATATACGTATAGTGCCCGCGCCGTCTTTGCCGAACTTGCAATTTTCGCACGCTACGACAATATTGGCCCGAAGCTTGTCG
>WRLR01000022.1 GCA_009777515.1 Oscillospiraceae bacterium
AGCCGACGGGACGATCGACATGATTGCCACCGATCACGCCCCGCACCACATAGATGAGAAAAACGTGGAGTTTTCGCGCGCGGCGCGGGGGCTCGTGGGCTTCGAGACGGCGTTCGGCCTGGCGTATACGCACCTGGTGCTACCGGGCATCCTTACCATCGAGCAACTGGCGATGAAAATGAGCGCGAACCCGGCGAGGTTTTTGCGCCTGGACGCCGCCGGCGCCGGGGCCATCGCCGTCGGGCGTCCGGCGAACGTGACCATTGTGGATCTGGAACGCAGCTACACAGTAGACGCGAACCAGCTCCGTTCCAAAAGCAAGAACTCGCCGTTCGACGGGTTCTGTCTGACGGGCGCGGTCATGTACACGATTGTAGGCGGCAGAGCCGTCGTGCGCCAGGGCGTGCTGATAGACTGAGCTGCGGGTTGGGGGAGACTTTATGCTTTTTATTGACCGTTTGATCGAACGAATCATAGAAACCAAGAACCCATCTGTCATAGGCTTGGACACCAGCATCGGCTTTGTCCCGCCACGCATC
The DNA here is from genome assembly GCA_009777515.1 of Oscillospiraceae bacterium. Lineage (GTDB taxonomy): Bacteria > Bacillota > Clostridia > WRLR01 > WRLR01 > WRLR01. Next base: position 540 of record WRLR01000022.1, read on the forward strand.
AGAGACGCGTGCGAGCAAGAGTTGAGCCGCGCGGGGGCAGGGGCGCATTTGAGGGCGGCGGTAGACGCGGAGGCCATATACCGCTTCAACAGGGAGATCATCGACGCCATTAGCGGCATTGTCCCGGCGGTGAAGCCGCAAATGGCCTTTTACGAGTTATACGGCCAATACGGCGCCGAAGCATTTGTCAAAACGGCGAACTATGCGCGCCACAGAGGGCTGATCGTCATCGCCGACGCCAAGCGCGGCGATATCGGAAGCACGGCCGAAGCGTATGCCGACGCGTTCCTTGGGCCGGGCGTGAAAGGTGTGGAAGGCAGCGAGGGTGGAGAGGGCGGAGAGAGCGGCGGGCTGTATTGCTGCGACGCCATGACGGTCAACCCGTACCTGGGGATTGACGGCGTAAAGCCCTTTATCGACAACTGCCGAAAATACAAAAAAGGCATATTTGTACTGGTCAAGACGTCGAACCCGTCCTCGGGGGACTTCCAGGATCTAGAATTGGCAAGCGGGGGCAAAGTGTACGAGCTTATTGCCGACCGCGTCGCCCAGTGGGGGCAGGGCGAGGGGCTGCTGGGCGCATACGGCTACAGTTCCATTTGCGCGGTGGTAGGTGCGACATACCCCGCGCAGGCGAAAGAGCTGCGCGCGCGCGCCAAGAGGGTCTTTTTCCTGGTCCCCGGCTACGGCGCGCAGGGGGGCGGGGCGGAAGGCGCCGCCGCAGCGTTCGACAGCGCCGGGCTGGGCGCCATCGTTAACGCGTCGCGCAGCGTCCTATGCGCATGGTCGCACGAGCGCTGGGGCGGCAAATATGCACACGACGATTTCGCAGCCGCCGCCGAAGCGGAAGCGTTGCGGATGAAGTCCGAAATAAACCACGCAATAAACGCCACTGATTAAAAAATAGTACCAAATAATACCAAATAATGCCAAACGGATTAATAATAGTAGATTAAAATGGGTCAACTATGCCGCTGTGCCGCTTAATAACAAACGAACGCCTCAACGGAGCGGTTTTCAAACTCGTGGTCGAGTCCGACGCTCTAGCCGCCGCCGAGCCGGGGCAGTTCGCCATGCTCAAATGCGGCGGGGGCGCGTACCTGCGCAGGCCGTTCAGCTTTTGCGACATCTGCGATGAAACCGGAAGCGCCACCTTCCTTTACCGCCTGACTGGCGTGGGTACGCGCGCGCTTTCGCAAGCCGTTGCAGGCGACTGCATCGATCTTATGGGCCCCCTTGGCAAGGGATTTGACATCGTGTCGGGCAGGAGCGCCATCGTCGGCGGCGGGATAGGGGTGTTCCCGCTGCTGCTGCTGGCGAGGCGCATGTACGAGGGCGGTACAGCGCCGGATATATTCGCAGGTTTCCAAAACAGCGGCGCCGTCGTGCTGGAACGCGAGTTAGGGAGTTATTCGCGAAAATTCGCGCTTGTCACCGATGACGGTTCTGTGGGCGCAAAAGGCTTCGTCACTGATGCGTTCTTACAAGCACTGTCCGGCGGCGCATATGACAATGTGTATGCCTGCGGGCCCGTCCCGATGCTGAAGGCGCTGCAGGGCATATGCGAGGAGCGCGGGATGCGCGCGCAGTTTTCACTGGAGCAGCGCATGGGCTGCGGGATAGGCGCCTGCCGCGTATGCGCCTGCGCGGTAAAAGCGGACGGCGCGGACGCCGCCGCGCAAAATACCGCCCCTCATCCAGGCGACGCGGACGCCGCCGCGCAAAATGCAGCCCCTCATCCGGGCGGAGCCGCACCGAACGCGCCATTTACATATGCGCGCGTGTGCAGCGACGGCCCTGTGTTCGCGTCGGACAGGCTGATATTTGATTGACAATTAATTTTCGCAATTATAATCACTAGGGGAACTATGGCAGACATCACGTCGGTTGAAATGAGAACCCGGCTGCTCGGGTTTGAAATGAAAAACCCGGTAATCGCGGCGTCGGGGACATTCGGCTTTGGCAAAGAATTTAGCCGCTACACAGGCCTTGACAAGCTCGGCGGCATCAGCATCAAAGGGCTGACGCTGGAGCCCCGCCGGGGCAACCCGCCGCCGCGCATCGCGGAGACCGCCTCAGGCATTTTGAACAGCGTCGGCCTGCAAAACCCCGGCGTCCATGCCTTTGTCAGGGACGAGCTCCCGTTCCTCCGTTCGGTCGACGGGCTGCGCATTATCGCAAATATCGCGGGCAGCGCGCTCGACGACTACCGCGAGAGCGTGCGCATACTCTCTGACGCGCCGATCGACGCTATCGAGCTCAATGTATCCTGCCCGAACGTAAAAAAGGGTGGCCTGAGCTTCGGGGCGTCCGAACGCGAGCTGTACGAAGCCGTGTCGTGCGTGCGGCCCGTATGCAAGCTGCCGCTGATTGTGAAGCTGACGCCCAATGTCACGGATATCGGCTTGCTCGCCCGGACCGCCGAAAGCGCCGGGGCGGACGCGATATCGCTGATCAACACGCTGCTAGGCATGAAGATTGACGTCGACACCCGCCGCCCGGTGCTTGCGAACAACACGGGTGGGCTGTCGGGCCCGGCTGTCATGCCTGTCGCGGTGCGCATGACCTGGGAAGTCGCGGGCGCCGTCAGCATACCGGTAATCGGTATGGGCGGTATCGCGTCGGGCGAGGACGCAGTGGAATTCATGCTGGCCGGAGCGTCCGCCGTGATGGTCGGCTCCGCGAATTTCATCGATCCCAATGCGTGCGAGAAGGTCATATCGGGCATTTGCGAGTACTGTAAACGGAGCGGCTGCCCGTCGGCGGCGTTGCTTACCGGCGCGCTGCTGCCCTGGGCGCCCCGGGTCGAGGAGGATATGTGAAACGCGGGAAAAAGAATCGGCTATTTACCAGGCAGACGCTCTCATATATGGCGGTGGTTTTCTTTGGCGTCCTAGTCTATTTTTTGCTCAGCAACTTAGATTCGATTTCGGCGATTTTTTCGCGACTAATATCCATACTGTCGCCTTTCATATTCGGCGCGATAATCGCTTTTTTGCTGGACGTGCCGATGAGGTTTTTTGAAAGGAGATTCTTAGGCAAATTCAAGAGAAAGCGGACGCTTGCGATCATGATGGCGTATTTAAGCGCGCTGGTCGCGATCTTTTTACTGTTTTGGATAGTTGTGCCCCAAATTTTGGACAGCGCGCGCTCGTTGCTGGGGAACATCAACCTGTACCTGGACAATTTGAACGAGCTGATGGACTATCTGGGGCATCAGTTCGACATAAGCGCCGAGGATATCGATCAGTTCCGCCTCTCGTACGAGGACATACTGAACCAACTGCTGGTGCTGGTTCGGGAGCTGCTGCCGGACATCCTCAATATCTCCATGCGGATCGGATCGGGCATCATCAGCCTCCTGACGGCGCTGATCGCATCCATATACATGCTCGCCAGCAAGGACAAGCTGTTCCGCCAGTGCCGCAGGACGCTGTACGCGTTCGTGGCCAAAAAGGCGGCCGACGAGCTGGTCCGCATATTCAACCTTTCGGTAGAGGTGTTCTCCAACTTCATCAGCGGCAAGATATTGGACAGCGCCATCATCGGCGTCATCTGTTTTGTAGGCATGTCGCTGATGAACGCCGTGGGCATAGAGATGCCGTTCATTCCGCTGATATCGGTCATCATTGCTATCACCAACATCATCCCGTTTTTCGGGCCATTCATCGGCGCCGTCCCATCCGCCATGATCATCCTGATCGTGAACCCGGTGAGCGCCCTGTGGTTCACATTGTTTGTAACGCTGCTGCAGCAGTTCGACGGGAACATTTTGGGGCCGCGCATACTGGGCGAGTCGACGGGGCTGCCGCCCCTGTGGGTGCTGGTGGCGATCATTGTAGGCGGCGGGCTGTTCGGCTTTGGCGGCATGGTGGCGGGCGTCCCGGCGGTTGCCGTGCTGCACACGCTTATCCATGAGCTGGTCAACAACAAGCTAAAAGCGGCGGGCTTCAACGACGAGGCGCGCTTCATTGACAGCGCCGACAGCGCCACAAAAACAAATGACACATCAGATGATAAAAATGTCGAAAATCAAGACCCACCTTCCGCCCCCCAACCCGATAAAAACGAAGATAATAACGAAGACAACCCGTAGCGCGTAGGCAGACTTGAAACATGAGGCATTTGTCGCCGGCCGTAGGGGCGCACAGTGTGCGACCGAGAACCTGCTGCCGCTTGGCCGCTCCTACTGGAGCATAGCACGCAGGTGTTCCAGCACGCGCATCGTGTGAACGCTGTCCGCAAATGTTTCCGCTGGCGCCTTGTTTTCGCGGACACATTCGACAAATGTCTCTATTTCGTCCTTAAAACCATTCAAGTCGTTTTCGATGAGATTGCCGTGGTTGTGGTTCCAACTCAACGTATCAAAACCGTCGCGCAGCAAGGCTTCCGCTGTGTTGCGCTTTTTTGTCGTGGGGCGGTTGTATTCAAGGCGCTTCATATTGTCCAGGATCGCATTTGTGCCAACGCCTGTGATCTCCACGCGTTCCATAGGATACTCAATATATTGCAAAGAACCCGATTGCAATGTGCCAATCGCTCCGGCATCGGATCTGAAGCTTATGTGAAAGCCCACCTGGCGGTCGCTCACCCACACGCGGTCCGCGTGCGTGAGCGTTATTTCGCCGAGCAAGAAGCGCGCCAGGTCCAAATGGTGGACGATATGGTTGAAGATGTAAAACTCTTCCGATTTATACCCGGAAGCGTTATATTTCGCCAGATACATCGTCTTGCGCCCGAATTCATCCGAATCCGCAATCCGTTTCAGCATCGCGTAGCCAACCGCGTGCCGGCGGTTGAAGCCCGTCATCGCGAACGCGCCCGATTTTTCCTGCAAAGCCGCCAGTTCCTCGGCTTGCGCCGCCGTCCGGCAAGGCGTCTTTTCCACAAAAACGCAAACGCCTTTCAGCAGGCACGCTTTGGCGACTTCATAGTGCATGTCGGCATTGATCACACAGATGACGGCGTCGAGCGCTTCCTTATCGAGCATCTTTACATAATCCGCATATTGAGCTGCGATGTTGTAACGCCCGGCAAACAGGGCCAACCGCGCCGGATCGGCGTCGCAGGCAGCAACGACGCGCGCCGGCGTATTGCGCAAGCAGTCAAAAAGCAAGTTATAGCTATGGTAGCCGCAACCCACCCAACCTATCTTAATTGTATCCATACCTGCCCCCTTCCTCGGCATATATACTGCGCCGTCACATGCGCGGTTACACTACGATCATATTGTCATGGCCCGGTATGACGATATCAAAGCTTTCCTTCATGTTTCGGATGGTTTGCCCCGCGAGGTCGTTAAGAGCCGGATCCGGCTGAAAATCGGTTGTTTCGCCATCAAAATGGTATTTGCTCATCACAGCGTCGGCTGCGAACAAGATCCGCTTTCCCCGATATGAAAACGCGACGCCGTGCAGCGTGTCCGTGTGGCCCGGTAATGGCAGCGCATACACGCCAGGCAGGAACTCCCCCTCTACGCCTTTCATGAGTTTACCATCGATATACTTGGCCCCGCCCGCGATAAGTTCCGCGACAGCAGGCGCGGCGTACCACGGAATACCGGGGATGTATTTAAGAGCTTCGTAATGATCCAGGTGGTGATGCGTTACAAAACAGTGCGTCGCATCCGAAATATGCAGCCCGGTGCGCCGGTTTATATCGAAATCGAAATCCGCAGCCGTTAAACGCAGCGTGGCGTCGATAAGCAATACATAAGGCTTCCCGGAAAAATCCTTGCCCCGCACCATCACGGATGTGCAAGTGGACGGATCCCCGCGCGGCGGCGCGTCGCGCCTTTCGCCGAAGTATTCGTTGACGCGCAGGTGCCCCATCACAATCATGTCCCAATTATCTACGGTCCCGTTGATTTTCGGAAATATATCCATTGCCCCTCCCATATGCTTTTTCTCAGGCATAAAAGCCCGGATATAATGCATCATGCATAAACAATTAATTATCAAGTATCAAGTATAATAGCGGAACAGATCCATGATATCGATCCGGCTCCCTATATCGTCACATAGCGCGACATTTGCGATTACGCGCCCAGCGTTCCGCATGCCGACGAGCACGACGTCGATTAATGGGTTGGAAAAACAGAACCTGATTAAATCCTGCGTATAATCGCGTTTGTTGCCCGGATCGACCATATTCATCCATTTTGAAAAAAGACCCGAGGTGGTCGGCCGCATGCTCGAGATGCCCATGCCCTGTTTTTCCGCTTCGAAGAGGCTGCCAAACGGGCGGTTCGGATCATAAGGGTGCTGAAAGAACAAGTTATAACATAGCTGATACATGTCGAATCGGCCGCTGCGGATGAAGCGATAGACTGAATCGTTGTTGTCCTCCGTAGTAAACCCGATATGTTTGATGAGCCCCTGCCTCTTGGCGTCTTCGAGCTCGTCGATCATTCCGCCTTCCCGGAGCACGAAATCGGCGTGTTCCGCAGAATAAGAGGAGCCATGCAATTGTACCAGATCGAGGGCCGGGGCGCCGAGGCGTTTTAAGCTGTTCTCTATGGAACGGATGCCCTCGCCCTTTTCAAACCGGGAGGAAACCTTCGTGGCGACAAAAAGTTTTGAAAAATCCGCGCCCCTAAAACCATCGCCGAAGATAGACTCGCTCTGCCCCGCGCCGTAGCCCGGCGCCGTGTCAAAGTAGGTGACGCCCATTTCGATAGCTTTTTCCACAGCAGCCACGACTTGCCCGCGCTGCCCCTCGTCCGCCGGATCGTAATCGTGCAAGTAATTCTTCAAACCCGCGACCGCCCCGCCAAACCCAAGCCGGCTGACTGTCCTGCCGGTCTTCCCGAATTGTACATATTCCATTTACGATCCCTCCTGTTTATATTTATATATACGCATGTAAAAATAAAAATGCGGGCGGCCGCAGGCCGCCCGCGCGGTAAGATCAGCCCAGCGAGGATTGATAGCGCTCGTAGTTGTCCTTGTAGATTTTCATGTATTTTTCCAAACCTATATTGTTCAGCGTCTTGATGTATTCGTCCCAACCGCTCTCGATGCCGCCGTCCACTATCCATTGCGCGGTCATCTTGCCGATATAGGAACCAAGATCCGATGAAAGCTGGATCATATCTTGTAATTCTTCCAGCGTAAAATATACATTCGGGAACAGCTCTATGCCATAAGGCGAATAGACATGGCAAGCGTCTGCTTCATACTTTTTGACCGGCGAGGTATAGATGCACTTGTCATAAATATGTTTGGGCACCATTGTCGGCGCGAGCCAGGACATGCCCTCCGCCGTGCGGGTGCTCCGCAGCCCGCCGCCGAGGATTTCCCACGAGCCGTCGTCGTTGATCTTGCTGCCCAAGCCCTCGATGCCCCAGTCGTGCTGGATGGACACATATGGATCCGAGAAGTAATCAATCCAACGGATTGTCTCGCGCGGGTACTTGTTTTCGCGCGTGATCAGGAAATAGCCTTTTTGCACGACATTATAGCTGAATTGCGGCCACATGCGGACGCCATTGACGTTTTCAAGCGGCGGCATCATCGTATACTGCACTATCCCATCCTCCGGCGGATTCGTGGCTTCCTCCACGGTCCAACCGTTCCACACGCCGTAGACCAACTCGCCGGTCGTGTTTTTGGCCTTGTACGCGGCGGTGTCCATCGTGAACGCCTCCGGGTCGATCATCCCCTCGTCATAGAGCTTGCGGAACCAAGCGACCGCATTCATATACTCCTCTTTGTCCGCAGTGAATACCGGCTCGCCGTTTTCGATGACGATATGGTCTATCGCGTCGACCCTGCCATGCAGCCCAAAAAGGCCAAAGAGCGAATTGCGGTTGTCGCCGCCTGTCTGGCGGTCGGTCGTGGTGAGTTTATAGATAAAGGTGAGCGGGATTTCGTCATCCTTGCCGTTGCCATTGGGATCGTCGTCCCTGAAAGATATGAGCACATCATAAAGCTCGTCTACATTGTTGGGCATGGAAAGACCCAAATTGTCCAACCACTCCTGGTTAATGAATGAGCGGTTTATATATTCCATATCTTCCTGGCCTTTCATGCGCGGCAGCGAATAAATGTTCCCGTCGGGCGTGATATAGCCTGTATAGAGCTCCGGATACATCTGCGAGTATTCCTTCAACCAGACTGTATGCTCCTCGATGAGGTCTTGCAAAGGCTGCCAATAACCTTGTGCGGCGTATGTCAATTCATTGAAATTTGACACCGGCCCGAAGATGACGTCGGGCAGATCGCCCGATACAAGCATCAGGTTAATTTTATCATTCCATGAGGAACCGTCGAACATGACCCATTCCACATTGACATTGGTGTCTGCGGCCCATTGCTTATTCAGCTCCAGCTCATCATATGGTTTCTCATAACTGCTGTCGTCGCGCACGACGACCGAGAGCGTTATAGGCTCGTTTACGATGGGCAGCCCCTCGGGGTTGAAATTATCTGCTGCAGCCGCCTCGGTTGCCGCAGCTTGCGCGGCGGTTGCCTGCTGCTGGGCGGCTGTGGTTTGCTGGGCCGCGCCGGCGGTCGTCTGCGATGTCTGCGCGCCGCCCCCGCATGAGATGAGCGCGAGAGCGAGCAGCGCCGCGATTAGTCCGATTGCTATACGTCTTTTGATCATTTTGGTTGCTCTCCTTAATATAGTTTGTTTTTCAAAAATCCGCCCCGCCAATTGCGAAACAAGGCGGACATTTGTTTAACCTTTGATGGCGCCGATCATGACGCCTCGGATAAAATATTTTTGCAAAAACGGGTACACGACGAGGACCGGCAGGCTGGCGAAAATGATGATCGTGTATTTTACAGTCTCGGATCTGGCGATCAGTTCTTGCAATATTTCTGGATTTTCTGCGTTGATATTGCCCTGCGAGGATATTAAGATATCCCGGAGGACCAATTGCAACGGATACAGCTCGTTGTTGACCAAATAAAGCACGGCGTCAAAAAAACTATTCCAGTGGCCGGTCCCATAATTGAGTATCAATATGGAAATCAACGCGGGGGAAAGCGGGATCACCACGAGGAAAAAATAGCGCGCGAACGAACAGCCTTCGGACTGGGCGCACTCGTAGAGCTCCTCCGGGATTGTCTCCTGGATGAATGTCCTCGCAATCAAGATGCAAAATACCGACGCCGCCCTGGGCAAGAGCATCGCCCATATGGTGTTATACAGGCCAAGGCCGCGCACAATCAAGTAGCGCGGGATCATGCCGCCGTCAAACAGCATTGTCAACACTATCAGAAAAACGAAAATATTCCGCCCCGGCGTACTCTTGCGCGTAAGCGCGTATGCGCAAGTCAGCGTTACGGCTAAGTTGATGACGACGCCCGTTACCGTGTAAAAGATTGTATTTCTGTAGCTGATCCAAATGCGCCGATCTTCAAAGACTGCCCTATAGCCCGCGAAGTTAATGCCTTTGGGCATGAACATCGTTTGTCCGGTTTGAACAGCCATCGGATCGCTCATCGATGAGATGAGGATAAAATACAGCGGATAAACAATCGCGAGCGTCACCATGAGCATGATGACGCCGTTGACAATATCAAATACGCGGTCGCCAGCCCGCACGCGGATACTTTTTTTGCCAATGCTGATTGAAGACATGCGCCCTCCCCCTCCCTTAATTATCCGGCCGCGCCGCTATCGCTCGCTCACCACAAGCCTTCCCTGCCGAGCAGGCGGCATAGTTTGTTAACCGATACGATAAGCACCAAGTTCACAACCGAATTAAACAAATCCGTGGCGGCGGCGAAACTGAACTGCCCCTGCCGTACGCCCATCTTGTATACATATGTTGAAATGATCTCGCTGGCGTCGATGTTTAGGTTGGTTTGCATCAAAAAAGCCTTCTCAAAACCAAGCCTCATCAATTGCCCGAACCTGAGTATGAAAAGGATGACCGCAGTCGGCAATATGCCCGGTATATCGATATGCCAAATCCTCTGAAACTTGTTGGCGCCGTCCAGCATGGCCGCTTCATGCAATTCGGGGCTGATGCCGGAAAGCGCGGCTATATATATGATGCTGTCCCAACCAGTGTTCTGCCACACGCCGGATATGATATAGAGCGGGCGGAACCATTCCGTTTTGGCCATAAACTGGATCCGCTCAAAACCCAGCGCCGCGATTATATTGTTTACGACGCCGGTTTGTAAATAGGTAAACACTAATATAATCGCAACAATCACGACGGTCGATATAAAATATGGCGCGTATGAAACGGTCTGGATAAATTTCTTGATTTTGGGGCGCGTTATTTGGTTGAGCAGCAACGCGAAGATGATTGGGATGGGGAACCCGAATATCAAATTTTCGACGCTCAACAAAACCGTATTTTTCAGGATATTCATGAACTGATAAGAGTCTAACAGCCGCATGAAATGCGTGAGCCCGGCAAATGGGCTGCCCCAAATGCCGGCAGTCGCGTTATAATTTTTAAACGCTATCTGCACGCCGTACATGGGCGCATAGTGGAACACTATGTAATAAATCAGCGCCGGAAGCAAGAAAAGATATACTTGCCAGCTACTCACAATCCTTTTTAGCAAGCCGCGGCGGGAAGATGGATACTGTTTCCCGGAGGCCGACGATGCGCGGGCTTCCATACGGCTAACCCCCTATTGCGTATTTTGCCTTCACCAATAAAAAAGTCTTCCTCTTGGCGGCGCGCCGCAAGAGGGATTGACTGGATTATACATAATAGTCAAGCAATAAGCAAGACAAGTAATTATTATGCTTCAAGTCTGGCGAGTAGTCTGGCGAGTAGGGCGCGAAATTGACACTCGGACCCGATTTTAGGTATAATTAATAAGTTGCGACATGCGTAGCCGCATTGCTGCAGTGGCGATGCCCAGCGTTGTGGTGGCATAAATTTATAACTACGGGTAAGGACGGGCGTCAATGCCATTTGACGGGTTTGAAATCGGCAATTTTATATACATCAGGCTGGACAGCGTCCTCGATGTCGTAAAAGCCGTCTTTGAAATACTGTGCATCACATATTTCATCTATATAATATTCAACCTGTTCCGCGAAACCAGGGCTTGGCAATTGCTGAAGGGCGTGCTGCTGATCGTCGTCATCACTGCCGTCGCCAACATTGTCGAGCTGCGCACGCTGGCGTTTATGCTCAACAACACGTTCGGCTTCCTCGCCATCGGCATGGTCGTCGTCTTTCAGCCGGAGCTGCGCCGGGGGCTGGAGCAAATCGGGCGGAGCGCCCTGCAGGTCTTTTTTAACGTCGACGCGGTCAAGTCGACGCGCAATATTGCGGACTCGGCAATCCGCGCCTGTTCGGCGATGTCAAAGACATTTACGGGCGCGTTGATCGTTTTTGAGCGCCAGACGAAGCTCGGCGAAATCATAGATACCGGGATTGTGCTGGGAGCGGACGTGAGTTCCGAGCTTTTGGTGAACATCTTTACGAAGAACGCCCCGCTGCACGACGGCGCCGTGGTTATTCGCGATCTGCGCATCGAAGCGGCGACATGTTACCTGCCGCTGACGAACGACAGCAGCGTGGACAGGGAACTGGGCACGCGCCACCGCGCGGCGATCGGTATCACAGAGATCACGGACGCCATCGTGCTGGTCGTCTCCGAGGAGACCGGGAGGATTTCATTTGTCATCAACGGCGTCATCAACCGGGGGCTCAGCGAGGACGCGCTGCGCAACCAGTTGATCGAGGGCCTCGAGGAGTTTGCCGCGCCTGCCAGGAGGATATCGTTTCTCAAAAGCAAGGCGAAATAGTCAGTTATGGATATGTGTTATGGATATGTGTAATGGATACTAAGGATACAAGAAAAAAAGAGGGCAAAACGAAAAAAGGCGCAAGCCTTCTGACCAAGATACAGGCGAGCTTCATTTTTCGCCTGTTTACCTCGCTGATCCTCGCGGTGTTCATCTGGCTGACCATCAACGCCACATATGTCAACCCGCCGGGCTCGCCCACCATCAACAGGCCGCTGTCGCTGCGCCAGAGGAGCTCGCTGGAAAACAATGGCCTGGAGCTTCGAACGGAGACGTTCCCCAGCGACGTCGACATACTCATAAAGGGCCGCCAGGAGGACATTGACAAACTGACGCCCAGCGATTTTGACGTTTTTATTGACTTTAGCGATGTGAGCGGCGTCGACGACACCAGCCTGGAGGTCCAGTTGAACGCGCCAAAAGCGGAGGCGGTAAACGTGGCGATTGTCAGCATCGAGCCGTCGGTTGTGCCTATAGAGGTCGAGCGGCGCACATTTCGCAACGTATCCATCCAAGTGCAGTTTTCCGGCGAGCTGGCGGAGGGGTTCATCCTGACCGGGCATACCCGCAACCCCTCGACCAAGTATTTTACGGCGCGCGAGAGCCTCATAAGCCAGATCGACCGCGTGGAGGTCGAGGTGGATCTGACCGGCATAGCCGGCAACACCGTCGTGCACCAGCAGTGCCGCATATATAATACAGACGGCGAAGAGATGAACAGGCTGGGATGGGAGCAGGTCGTGGAAATATCGCTGGAGGTCTCAAAGGACGTCCCGATCAGGGCCAACATCATAGGGAGCCCGGCGGACGATCACTATGTGCGCTATTATTCGACGACGCCGGAGATAGCGCGGATAAACGGGACCAAAGAGGCCCTGGAGCAGGTCGACAGCCTTGACACGGACGTGCTTGATCTAAACGACTCCAGGCAAAGCATATCGGGGAGGCGCGCGCTGCTGCTGCCCAACAACATCAGGCTCTCGCAAGATACGTTGTCCAGGGCGGAGATCGATGTTACAATATATAGATACCAATACACGCAGGACTTCACGCTCAGCAAGGGGCGTATCGAGCTCATCAACAATCAAGAAGAGTTTAGATACGAGATCGTCGAAAATGAGATACCGCTCACGCTAAAGGGCAAAGTCGACGATATAGCGGACCTGGATTCGAACCTGATCAACGCGGTCGCCGACGTGGGGGAGCTGGCCCAGGGCACGCACGCGGTGCCGGCAGTCCTTACATTGCCGGAGGGCGTTTTCCAGGTGAACGATGTCCTGTTGACCTTAATTGTTGCGACGAATTGAAAAAAATCGATGGGGGATATATGGAAGAGAGGATGTTTGGAACAGACGGAGTGCGCGGGGTGGCCAATACGGAACTGACAGCACAGTTGGCTTATAACATCGGCTATGCCGGGGCGCGCGTCCTGACCGGCAGTTCATTAAAAAAATCAAAATTTCTTATAGGGACGGATACAAGGATATCGTGCGACATGCTGGAGGCCGCGATTATCGCCGGGATCTGCTCGACGGGCGCCGACGCCGTTTCGGCGGGGGTCGTCCCCACGCCGGCGGTCGCATACCTGACGTCGCTGTACGGGGCCGACGCAGGCATTGTCATCTCAGCTTCGCACAACTCGTTCGAGTTCAACGGTATCAAATTTTTTGACAGGCGCGGCTATAAGCTGCCCGACGCCGTAGAGGACGAAATTGAAGATATGATAAGGAAGGGGCCGCGCGCGGAGTACGGGTACGAGCCCCCGACGGGCGGCAACGTCGGCCGCCACAGCACTGTCGCCAGCGCCGCCAAGGACTACGCGTCGCACCTTGTCTCATATGCCAAATGTGATTTGAGCGGCATGCGCATCGCGCTGGACTGCGCGAACGGCGCTGCGTCTGCCATCGCCCCGCGCCTGTTCGAGTCGCTGGGCGCCACGGTTTTTCCTATTCATTGCTCGCCTGACGGCGTAAATATAAACGATCGGTGCGGTTCGACGCACATCGACGCTATACGCTCGCACACGGTCGCCTGCGGCGCGGACATTGGATTTGCGTTTGACGGCGACGCCGATCGCGTGCTGGCGGTGGACGAAAAGGGCGGTTTGCTGAGCGGCGACACCATCATGGCGCTGCTCGCGATCGACATGCATGAACGCGGCCAACTGCCTAAAGAAACAGTGGTCGCCACGGTTATGAGCAACCTGGGGCTTGAGATAGCCGTAAAGAAGCGGGGCATAACGCTTGTCAGGACTTCCGTGGGCGACAGGTACGTGCTTGAGGAAATGCTCAAAAACGGGTTCGCGCTCGGCGGCGAGAACTCGGGGCATATCATTTGCCTTGACGAAAACACCACGGGAGACGGTATCTCCGCCGCCCTCAGGCTGCTAAAGACATTAATGAACAAGGGCGGCGGCAAGCGCGAGACGCGCGAGCCGGTTTCTGCGCTGGCAAGCGTCGTGAAGGACGTGCCGCAGATCATTCGCAACGCAAAAGTTTCAAACGTAAAGAAAAACACATATCTGGACGACCCGGTCATCCGCGAGCGCTGCGAAAAGATTGAAACGCTGTTCCGGGGCGAGGGGCGGGTCATCATCCGGCCTTCCGGGACCGAGCCGTTCATCAGGGTCATGATTGAATCAGAAGATAAAGAGTTGATAGAAACAGAAGCGGAAGGGCTGGCCAAGCTCATAGAAAACAGGCTGGGGTAGAGACAATGAAAAAAATAAAGTATGTAATATGCGCCGCGCTTTTTGCCGCTTTGCTTGTGATGCTCGCGGCGCCTGCGTTTGCGGCGCCTGGGGGCGCAACGGGTGCGGGCGCGACGAATGCGGACGCGACATATGCGGGCGATGAGGCGGCCGAGTGGGCGGCGGGCGCAGCGGCTGCCGAGGGCGCAGCGGCCGCAGGTGCATATGAGGATTTTGGCGCGATCCTCTCCGGTTATACCTACGCGTCGCAGGCGGGCGGGCAGGACGCGCTCTCGCCCAATCAATCGTTTTTATATCGATACCACGCCGAAGTCCAGGAGCGGCGCGAGTACGAGGAGCGCAAGCGCCAGGAGGAAGAGGAGCAAAGGCTCGCCGCCGAAGAGGAGCGCAGGCTCGAAGAGATGCGCAGGCGCGTCGCAAGCCTGACTGATGCTGAGCTGTCGGAGCTGTATTCGTTCGATTATTTTGTTGAGAGGATGCGTATACTCGGCTATTACAGGGACGAATATTCAAGTACGGATTTGAACTATAGGAACGCTGTGATCAGGCTTCAGGCGGCCACCAATATGCGCACTGACGCCGTTCTGGGGCCGGTTTCCAAAAAGGCGCTCCTGGAGGAAAGCCCCGTCATGGCCCACGACGAAGTCAGTACCCCGGCGTCAAGCGGATTTTGGATAACGATCAACAAATCAACTAATATTTTGACCATATACCAGGGCGCGGAGGTCTACGGCAAATACCCGGTCGCCACCGGCAGGAGCCCCGGCCTCACGCCAGAGGGCAAGTATTCGTTTGTAACAAAGTCCGTGAACCCGGCCTGGGGCGGGGGCGGCTACGCGTCGCCCGTGGCGGGCGGCTCGCCCAGCAACCCGCTCGGTAAGCGCTGGATGGGTCTTAGCATAGGCGGGGGCGGGCGCTACGGTGTCCACGGCAACGCGGCGCCCAACTCAATAGGCACCTACGCCAGCGCCGGGTGCGTGCGTATGATCAACGCGGACGTCGAGTACATATTTGAGTTCATCCCGGTGGGCACGCCGGTCTGGATAGGCACAGACAGCCGGCTCGCGGACTTTGGCATCCGGCAGTATTATACAATCGCGGAGCCGCCGGCGTATGAGGCGCCGCCCGAGCCGGAGCCCGGGCCGGAGGCCGACGCTGCGCGCGAGGAGCGCGAGGCGCGCGAGGCGGAACGGGCGAAGCCAATCATCCTGGACGAAGACCTAATATAGCCGATATGGATGCGTGCGCCATTGAAACGCTTGACGCCGTATGTGGGCTGAACGCGGACTTCCATAAAGCGGAAGGCCGCAAAAAGGTCGCGCGGGTGCTCACGTTCGGATGCAAGATGAACGAGAACGACTCCGAAAAGATCATGGGCCTGCTTGTCAGGATGGGCTTTGACATAGAGCCGTCCCCGGCTTCCGGTAAGTTTGGCAACCCTTCGCCCCTGGGCTCGCTCGGGGGCATTTACGAAGAAAAAGACTTATCCGATCGATCATTTCCCGATCTTGTTATTCTCAATACCTGTTGCGTCCGAGGGAATGCGGAACAGCGTTTTTATGGCATACTCGGCTCATTAAAAAGGTACAAGTCGGACGATCCGTCGCGCGTGCTGGCCGTTTGCGGCTGCATGATGCAAGAGGAATCGGCTGTTTCCAAGATAAAAAAACAATACGGCTATGTGGACTTTGTCTTCGGTACGAGGGCTATCTCGTCGCTGCCGTCGCTGCTGCACGGGGCGTACCTAAAGCATGAAAACGAGCGGCGCGACAAAAATGGGCGGCGTGATAAAAATGAACGGCGCAAGGCGGGCCCCATCCCCGTTTCCAACGACATTGCGGGCGCGGGTATGGAGGACGGTCTCCCCATGAGCCGCAAGGCCCCACCGCTGGCGCTCGTGAGCGTCATGAATGGCTGCGACAATTTTTGCTCATACTGCATCGTGCCATATGTGAGGGGCAGGGAACAGAGCAGATCGCCCGAGTCTATCGCCAGGGAGGTCGAGCTGCTCGCGTCGGAGGGGTACCGGGAAATAACGCTGCTGGGGCAAAACGTCAATTCATATGGCGGAGGCGCCAATGTTGGCGCCGCAAGCGGTGTTGCTAATAATGATGCCGCAAGCTGCGTTGCCAATATTGACGCTACCACATCTGCCCAATCGGCCGCAGCATACGGCGATTTCGCCGGGCTGCTGGCGCGCCTTTCAACCATAGACGGCATATGGCGCATCCGTTTCATGACGTCGCATCCCAAGGACCTTTCGGACAGGCTCATATACGCGATCAGGGATTTGGACGCGGTCTGCCCGCAGCTCCACCTGCCGGTCCAGTCCGGCAGCACCCAGGTGCTGGAGAGGATGAACAGAGGCTACAGCCGGGACGAGTACATCGCATTGACGCGCAAAGTCAGGGATGCCGTGCCGGACATCACGCTGACGACCGATGTGATCGTCGGCTTCCCAGGCGAGAGCGAAAGGGATTTTGACGATACGCTGGGCCTGGTTGACGAGGTGGGGTTCGACCTCGCCTATACGTTTATTTTTTCCCCGCGCGAGGGGACGGCGGCTGCGGGTTTCGGCGGCCGCGTCCATGAAGCGGTGGTGAAAGACAGGTTTGAGAGGCTGCAAAAGCTCCAGAACAAAATCAGTTATGACAAAAACCTGGCCGCGATCGGCAACATTTATGAAGTGCTGTGTGAAGGCGCCAGCAAAACGAACAAGGCGCGCCTCACGGGCAGGACGCCGGGGGGCAAGGTAGTAAACTTCCGGATCGGCGGCGACGCCGCCACCTCTCGCGATCCTGCGCGCCTCGCGGAGGGCCGCATAGGCAAGCTCGTGCGCGTCCGCATCGAGGAGGCCCATACATGGTCGCTGGACGGCGCGGAGGCGCCGGATTTCGCGTAATATATATCGCTTAGGAGCAGTGTATTGACCGGACTTACGCCAATGATGCGTCAATATACGGAAGTCAAAGAGCGCTACGCCGACTGCGTTTTGTTCTACCGCCTCGGCGATTTTTACGAAATGTTTTTTGAGGACGCGCTCACCGCTTCCCGCGAACTGGAGATCGCCCTGACGGGCAAAGACTGCGGGCTCGATGAGCGCGCTCCGATGTGCGGGGTGCCGTACCACGCCCTGGACGGCTATTTGACGCGCCTTGTCGCCAAAGGCTACAAGGTGGCGATATGCGAACAGACGGAAGATCCGAAAACATCGAAGGGGCTTGTGGGCCGGGAAGTAGTCCGCGTCGTGACGCCTGGCACGGTTCTGGAGCCGCAGCTCCTGGACGACAACTCGAATGCATATTTGATGAGCGTGTATAAGGACGGGGCGCATGTGGGGCTCGCCGTGACCGATCTGTCCACCGGGATGCTGCATACCGCGCAAATAGACTGGGGCAACACGGACGCGAAGCTGATTGACGAAATATCAAAATTTGGCCCCAGGGAGATTGTCGCGAACCCCGGTTTCTTTTCGGACACGGGTTTTTACCATAGCTATACCGCGAAGTTCGATATATACACCTCAGAGCTGCCGCCGGAATACTTTGACGAGGGCCAAGCGCGCGAGCGCATCGCCGCGCTGCATGCAGCGCGTGGCAGAGAGGCGCCTTTGGGTAACGAAGAGACATCTTTGGGCAGCGGAGAGGCGATACCACCAGAAGCGCATGGGAGCGACGTCGAGGCGGTTTCACCCGAAGTGCTCGCAGGCGCAACGGATTCCCCACAAAGTAACGACATGGCGGATTTCGCATACGGCGGTGGTTCGGATTTGCCGCCGCTGTGCGCGCGCGCGACGGGCTCTTTGCTGCGCTATCTGGACGACACGCAAAAACGCGCCCTGGGCCATTTTTCGCGGGTCATGCAGTACAGGCTCGAGACATATATGATGATCGACGCAGCATCTCGCCGCAACCTGGAGATCTCTGAAACGATCAAGAACCGCACGCGCCAGGGATCCTTATTAGACGTTGTGGACAGGACGCTGACGCCGCCGGGCGCCAGGCTGCTTAAAAACTGGCTGGCACAGCCTCTGCTCGACATAGCGGAAATCGAGGCGCGGCACGGCGCCGTGGGCGAGCTGCGCGACGGCTATATTTTGCGCACGGGGCTACGCGAGCGGCTGCGGCGCATACGCGACATTGAGCGCCTGATATCGCGCGCGGCCCTCGGCAACGTCACCTGCCGCGACCTGCTCTCGCTCAGAAATTCCATCAATGAGGTGCCGGGCGTCAAGGCGGCGCTCGCGCCTGCCGAGGCGGGGCTGCTGCGGAGCATATGGGGCGATCTGGACGAGCTCATGGACATATCTGGGCTAATCGGCCGGGCCATATCGGAGGACGCGCCGCTGTCGCTTAAAGATGGTAATATCATCCGCGACGGCTACAACAGCGAGGTGGACGGGTACCGCGCCGCAGCGCGCGACGGTAAATCGTGGCTCACGGCGCTGGAAAAGAAGGAGCGCGAGAGCACGGGCATAAAAACAATGAAAATCGGGTACAACCGGGTTTTCGGCTATTACTTTGAAATCACCAACCCATATAAGCACCTGGCGCCGCCCGGCTTTGTCCGGCGGCAGACATTGGCAAACGGCGAGCGCTATATTTCCGACGAGCTAAAAAAACTGGAGGACACGATCCTGGGCGCGGAGGAGCGCCTGGCTTCGGTCGAGCTGGAGCTCTTTAACGAAGTGAGGCATATTGTCGCATCGCAGGCGGAACGTATCAAAAAAACAGCCCGGGCCCTGGCCGAGCTGGACGTGCTGGCCGCGTTCGCGGAGCTTGCCGAGCGCGAGAACTATTGCCGCCCGGCAATGAACCGGGACGGGGTCATTGTCATCAAGGAGGGCCGACACCCGGTCGTGGAGAAGGCGCTGGGCCGTGAAAACTTTGTACCCAACGATGTCTATCTGGACACCGGGGAGAACCGCACATCGATCATAACGGGCCCCAATATGGCCGGGAAGTCGACGTATATGCGGCAGATAGCCCTGACCGTGCTGCTGGCGCAGGCAGGGAGCTTTGTCCCCGCCATGGAGGCGGACATAGGCATAACGGACAGGATTTTTACGCGGGTGGGCGCGGCTGACGACCTGGCGGCGGGGCAGAGCACATTCATGGCGGAAATGGCCGAGGTGTCCAATATCCTGTCCAACGCCACGCCCAACAGCCTTATTATTTTGGACGAGATTGGGCGCGGGACGAGCACGTTCGACGGGCTGTCCATCGCCTGGGCCGTCGTCGAATTTATCAACGACAAGGCGCGGATAGGCGCGAGGACATTGTTTTCCACGCACTACCACGAACTGACCGAGCTTTCGGGGAAGCTGGAGGGCGTGAACAACTATTGCGTCACCGTCTCGGACAGCGGGGGCGGCATACGCTTTTTGAGGAAGATAGCCAAAGGCGGCGCCGACGGGAGCTATGGCATCGAGGTCGCAAAGCTCGCGGGGCTGCCCATGTCTGTGACGGAGCGAGCGTCGGCGCTTTTGAAGGAGCTGGAGGACGCGGACATCAGCAAAAAAGCGGCCCGCATGCGCAGGGCGCCAAGGCCGGTGGACGGCCAGGTGGACTTCCTGTCCGCAGTAGACGAGCCCAAGCGCGAGAGGGAGGCCATTTCGGCGCTGCGCGAAATGGACATTACCCGGCTCACCCCCATGGACGCTCTGAATTTCGTCTATTCGATCCAGCAAAAACTCAAACTGGAATAATTTTAAACGGGGCATATGACAAATGGGAAAAATCATCGTGCTCGACGAGGATACCGCCAACCGCATCGCTGCGGGCGAAGTGGTGGAGAGGCCCGCGTCGATTGTCAAGGAGCTGGTTGAAAACTCGCTTGACGCGGGCGCGCGAAACATTTCCATAGATATCCGCAAGGGCGGTATCGCGTCCATCACTGTCAGCGACGACGGCGAGGGCTTCTATGACGACGACGTGCTGCTCGCCTTCGAGCGCTACGCCACAAGCAAGCTGCGCTCTGCGGAAGACTTGGAACATGTGGAAACGCTGGGGTTTCGCGGCGAGGCGCTGCCCAGCATCGCGTCCGTTTCAAAGGTGAGGCTGCTGACCAGGCGGAGGGGCAGCGATTATGGCAGGTTGGTGGAGATCCACGGGGGGAGGCTGGTTAGGGACGAGGCGGCAGGCTGCCCGTATGGCACGTCGATAAGCGTAACCGATCTGTTTTATAATTTGCCGGCTCGATATAAGTTTTTAAAGAAGGACGCCGCAGAGGCCGCGCAAATATCCGAGCTGGTGGGGCGGCTCGCCGTCGGGAGGCCCGACATATCGTTTACGCTGACGACGCAAAGCGCGCAGGTCCTGCATACGCAAGGCGGCGGCGACCCGGAAGATGCGATATTCGCCGTGTTTGGCAAGGAGACGTTGATGGGCCTGGCGAGGATGGGCGCGGGGCCGGCGGCAGAACCGACAGTTGGGCCGGCGGCGGGGCTGACAGCAGGGCCGCTGATGGGACAGTCGGCGAGTTCAGCGGCAGGGCAGTCGGCGGGGCATTTGGTTGGACAGGCGCATTATTCCATATCAGGCTATCTTGGGAAGCCGGGCGCCGCAAGGGCGAACCGAAACTACCAGTTATTTTATGTAAACGGGCGGTTGATAAGAAACCGGATCATCTACGCCGCCGTTGAGGAAGCTTATAAATCGCATATGCCGAGCAGGCGCTTTCCCGTCGTGATATTGTATATTGCGGTCGTGGCTTCGCTGGTTGACGTTAACGCGCACCCCGCGAAGACCGAAGTGCGCTTCCAGAGCGAGGGCGATCTGTTCCGCGCAGTCTACCATGCCGTCGAGTCGGGGTTGCGCGGGATGGGGGCCGGGGCGCAGGTTGTCGCTCCCGAGCAAGCCGTGTTGCCTGGTCAGACTGCGCAGTCCGCGCAAGCTGTGCCGCCTGGGCAGACTGCTGCTCCCGAGCAAGCCGTGTTGCCTGGTCAGACTGCGCAGTCCGCGCAAGCTGCGCCGCCAGCGCAGACTACACAGCCCACGCAAGCTGCGCCGCATTTGAAGACCGCGCAGTCTGTGCCGCCTGGGCAGACCGCGCATTCTATGCCGCCCGCAGAGTATACGGCGCCGGAACAGATGACCGTAGCAGCGTACGCCCCTGTTTATGCGATAATGCCCGCGCTTATGTATAACAAAGAGCCTGAATATGAGCCGGAACCAGTTACAAAGCCGCTGTCCGCAGCGCCAGCGCCGGACACAGCGCCAGCGTTAGCTGCAGCGCCGTCCCCGTCAACCGCAGCGATGGCGCTGTCCGCAGCGCCGGAGCCCGTTGCGCCGCCGCCAGCCGAGTCGCAGCAAGCAATGGCGCCGTCCGCGCCGGTCGGCGGGGCGCTATACATCGGGCAACTGTTCGGCACATATCTAATGTTTGAGTGCGGCGGCTCGCTCGTACTGATAGATCAGCATGCGGCGCATGAGCGCATGCTCTTTGAACGCATAAAAAAGCAATATGAAAAAAGCGCCGTCTCGCGGCAAATGCTGCTCGAGTCCGTGACGGTCAGCCTCCTACCGGATGAAATGCTGTTTGTGCGCGAAAACAGGGCGTTCCTTGAAAAGGCCGGCTTCGTCTTTGAGGAGTTCGGGCGCGACGCGGTGATATTGCGCGAAGCGCCGCTTTATATGGAGCGAGTGGACATAAAAGAGTTTTTTCTGGACGCGTTGGAAATCGTCAGGCGGGATCGCCGCTTGGGAAAGGGCGCGGGCGAGTCGGCGGCCGCGAACGACCACGTTCTGTACCAAATAGCGTGCAAAGCGGCCGTAAAGGGGAACAGGCGCCTGTCGCATTCAGAAGCGGAGGCGCTGATGGGCGCCCTGGACGCGTTGCCAAAACCGCTGACATGCCCGCACGGCAGGCCGCTGGTGGTCACAATGACAAAAAAAGAACTGGACAAAAAATTTCGCCGCCTATAGTATCCCATATGACATCTATCAAAAATAAAAACCCAACGCATGACATCAGCAATGGTATTGGCCCGACGGCGCCGGAGTCGCCTGTTTGCGCTGACCCGAAAACTCCGGAGTCGCCTGTTTGCGTTGAGCCAACGGCGCCGGAGATACCCGTTGTCGTCGGCCCGACGGCATCGGGCAAAACGGAATTCGCAATCGATATGGCGATTGCTATCGGAGCAGAAATTGTATCCGCCGACTCCATGCAGGTATACCGGCACATGGACATCGGTACAGCCAAAGCCACGCCGCAAGCCCACAAGCGCGTGCCTCACCACATGATAGATGTCGTTGACCCATGCGTACGTTTCAGCGTCGCGGATTATCAAAAAATGGCGCATGCATGCATCGACAGTATTTTGCGCCGGGGCCGTAGGGTCGTAATCGTCGGCGGAACGGGATTGTACATATCGGCGCTGATAAACAACATCCGCTACCCTCCGCTCGCCTCGGATCCAGCCTATCGGGAGCGCCTTGGCCGCATGGCGCGGCAGTCGGGCAACGATAGCTTATATGCCGAGTTAAACGCGGTAGACGCGCAGGCAGCTTCCAGGATCCATAAAAACGATCTCAAAAGGATAATCAGGGCCTTGGAAGTCTACCACTGCACGGGCAGGACGATAAGCGAGCATGAGCGCCTCTCGCGCGTGGAACCGCCTTTATACCGCTACAGCTTGATCGGGCTGAACGTAGGGCGAGAGGAGCTGTACCGCAGGATAGACGCGCGCGTAGAGGACATGATAAAGAGTGGCCTGGTCGGGGAAGCCCGGATGCTGTACGATTTTTATGGAAAGTCGGGGACGGCGTCCCAAGCCATTGGCTACAAGGAACTGTTCAACTTTTTCGACGGCAATTGCACCCTGGCCGAAGCGGCGGCGCTCATCAAGCGCGAGACGCGGCGATACGCGAAGCGGCAGATGACATGGTTCCGATCCGTGCCGGGCATTAATTGGATAGACGCCCCAAACGAAGCGCAATAAAATTGCGCGTGCGATGCGCCGTAGAATTGCACGCGCGGCCATTATAATATACAGATTAATATACGCGCGGTAAAATAGCGCGCTCTTTAGAATTGTGTTGAATATTATTATCTGTTGTCATATAATTTGCGTACAGTCGCCGCGACAGCGGGATATGGCTGACAGGAGGGACGGACATTGAATAAACAGGCGCTTAATTTGCAAGATGTTTTTTTGAACCAGGTGCGCAGGGAAAAACTGGCTGTAACAGTTTACATGACTAACGGATATCAGTTAAAAGGTGTGGTAAGGGGGTTCGACAATTTTACGGTCGTCCTTGACTCCGACGGGAAGCAGCAGTTGATATACAAGCATGCTATATCGACCGTAAGCCCGCTAAAGCCGGTCAATATGATATTTAATGAAAACGCCGCGCCCGGAAAGGAGCCCGTCTGACGCGCGCATACGATGGCGGCGCGGAGGCTTATATTTTTCGAAAAATCCCGATCACCTTGCCTACGACAGTGCAGTTGTTCGTCGCGTATATCGGCGCGTAGCGTTCGTTTTCCGGCTGGAGCCTGATCCGGTTGTGCTCTTTGTAAAATGTTTTTACCGTCGCCTCGTCGCCGATAAGCGCGACGACAATCTCCCCGTTTTGCGCCGTTGGCTGGTGCCTGACCAATATATAGTCGCGGTCGTAAATGCCCGCGTTCACCATGCTGTCGCCTTCAACCTTTAACATGAATACATCGGCGCCATTTACAAAGAAAGACGGGACGGGGAACGTATATTCTATGTTCTCCTCCGCTAATATGGGCCTGCCGGCCGTCACTCGCCCAACAACGGGCACAAGGACCGTAGCGTCGCTCTCGCCCGCGCCAGCGCCTGCGCCGTAGGCCACTGCCGCCGCAGCCTTTCCCGCGCCGCCCTTTTTGACCGGGCGCGTAACGCGCAGGGTACGGGGCTTCGAGGGCGACTTTATGATTTTCCCTTCCTTTTCAAGGGCTTTCAAATATATGTGGACCGTGGAGGTGGATTTATACCCAAGGGCTTCGCATATTTCCCGGACAGAGGGGGGGTAGCCGTGCTCCTCTATATGCATATTCACATATTCCAGTACATAACCGATTTTTTGCTTTGTCTGTTCTCTCACAAGCGGCGCCCCCGTAACATTATGGCTTTCCAATGGACACCAGTATATCTTTACAATGTGAATTTGTCAAACATTTGTTTTATATTTAGCCAAAAAATGATACCTATAAAAGATAACATAAAAGATACTACAACGTTTGAGTAAAATTAGATTATTGACATAAGCGCCCGCCCTGCTGTATACTATTTTCACTTGTCGGGGTGTAGCTCAGTTTGGCTAGAGTGCTTGCTTGGGGTGCAAGAGGTCGCCTGTTCAAGTCAGGTCACTCCGACTTTCCCTTTCCGTCCGTCGGCACACAGGGGTGTGGTCAAATGGTATGACAGAGGTCTCCAAAACCTTTTGCGAGGGTTCGATTCCTTCCACCCCTGCTAACCCCATG
This sequence comes from Oscillospiraceae bacterium, assembly GCA_009777515.1. GTDB lineage: Bacteria > Bacillota > Clostridia > WRLR01 > WRLR01 > WRLR01. The sequence goes on from WRLR01000022.1 coordinate 25,438, forward strand.
TCTTTATATATAAACGTCACATTTTTGGGATGTCGCCAAGCTGGTAAGGCACCAGACTTTGACTCTGGCATGCGTAGGTTCGAGTCCTGCCATCCCAGTCGCAAAAAAAGCATACACACTGTGCGGGACGCCTAAGACGGGCGTCCCGGCGTATTTTATGGGGGGAGCATGAAAACTATTGGATTGATAGGGACCGGGAACATGGGCGCCGCCCTGGTTAAGGGCATGCTCAATATGAAGGCCACAGCCTCGGGCGACAAATTGGCAAGCGCCAATAAGTCGAACGACATTTCATCGGGCGACAAATTGGCGTGCGCCAATATTTCGGACGATATATTATCGTTCGAAATATTGGCGTATGATATAGACGCGCAAAAGCTTAATGCGTTTTGCAGCGCCACGGGGGCGCGGGCGGCCTCCGGCAACGCGGAGCTCGCAGGCGAAGCCGACATAGTGGTACTGGCCGTCAAGCCCGACGCCGCCCCGGGCGCGCTCAGGCAGGCGGCCGAGCGGCTCTCCGGGGACAAGCTGCTGATATCAATAGTCCTCGGGCTCTCCCTGGGCCGCATCGCGGAGCTGACCGAAGGGCGCGCTCGCTACGTGCGGTGCATGCCCAACACGCCCGCCTTGGTCAATGAGGGGATGACGTGCGTATCCATGGGCAGCGGGACGGACGGCGCGGACATTGAGCACGTCGCCGCCATTTTCGGCTCGGTCGGGAAAGTGGAGTTTATGCAAGAGAAGGACCTTGAAAAGGTCACAGCCCTTACCGGCAGCTCGCCCGCGTATATCTTCGTATTGATAGAGGCGATGGCGGACGCCGCTGTCCTGTCGGGGCTGCAGCGCGCCACGGCATACAAGCTCGCTTCGCAGGCAGTGCTGGGGTCGGCCAAAATGGTCCTTGAGACGGGCATGCACCCCGGAGCGTTAAAGGACATGGTCTGCTCCCCGGCGGGCAGCACCATCGAGGCCATTAGGGTGCTGGAGGGCAGGGGTTTCCGCAGCGCCGTCATAGAGGCCATGCGCGCATGCGACATACGCGCCGGCGAAATATCAAAGCAATGACTGCGTCGGCCAAGAGCGTCGACATATATACCGACGGCGCTTGTTCCGGCAACCCCGGCCCCGGCGGTTGGGCGGCTATTCTGATTTACCGAGGCCATGAAAAGGAAATTTTCGGCGCCGAGCCCGAGACGACCAACAACAGGATGGAGCTGCTAGCGGCCATACGCGCTCTTGAGTGCCTAAAAGAGCCTTGCTGCGTGAATCTTTATTCCGACAGCTCATACCTTGTCGACGCGTTTCTAAAAAAGTGGGTCCATAAATGGATGCGCAACGGCTGGCGCCTGTCCAACAACAAGGACATGGCCAAGAACGCCGATCTCTGGCAGGCCTTGATGGGCCTGGCGCAGGTTCATGACATCCGTTTTATCAAAGTGGCGGGGCATTCGGACAATATAAACAACAACAGGTGCGACAAGCTCGCGACTGCCGCCATCGAAAAACAAACAAAACAACAAATAGAAGCGGACTGACTGGTTTTTAACTAAGCGGTCATATGGCAGGGGCGCGGAGCGTCGAGGGCGACGCTCCCTACAAGGGCATTGGTTTCATTGCCGTATATGCTTGTACCATTATGTATGATATACAACGATATTGATCGACTGGGAACGCGGCGCTTCGCTCCGCAATCTCGCGCCGATTGCGGGTTATCTGTGGCCGGCGGCGATTTGCGCGAACTGCACGGCTACTTTTTGGAATACGCCGACCAGGACGGGGTCGAAATGCGTGCCGCTCCCCATGGCAATGATGCGCTCGGCTTCCGCGCAAGAAACCGGCCTCCTATATGGACGCGGCGATATCAGCGCGTCGTACACGTCCACAATCGCCATGAGCCTGCCCTCCAGCGGGATATCTTCGCCGCGCAGGCCGACCGGGTAGCCCGTGCCGTCCCATTTTTCATGGTGCGTCCCCGCGATGGCCCGCGCGTGGCGCATGAATGTATCATGTGCCAGGCCCAGCTCGATTTTGCGGAGCGTATCCACGCCTGCGAACGGGTGCTTCTTCATTTCATTGAACTCGTCGATCGACAGCTTGCTCGGCTTATTGAGTATCTTGTCGCTGATCGACAGCTTACCCACGTCGTGGAGCTGGGCCGACGAGTAAATATAGTCCAGGTTCCAGGTCGATATCTCGTCACTGTATATGTCGTCCGCGATCAATTGGTTGAGGAGCAGTTCAAGGTATTTATGCGTCCTGTTCACATGGCCGTCCGCCGTGCCGCCGCGCAGTTCCGCCAGCTCGGCGAGCACGTTCAACACCGAGTTCTGGATGTCGACGACCTGTTTGTTGTTCTTGCGCTCAATGTCTTTTATATTACATTTAAAGTTGTTCAGCTCGTTGCGCTGGGAGACGACGGCCAGCGCGTTCTCTATGCGTTTAGTCAGTATGGGCGCGGTAAACGGTTTCGTTATGAAGTCCAGCGCCCCCAGCGAGAGCCCCTCTAGCTCTGCCTCCGCGTCGCTTGCCGCCGTTAGAAAAATCACCGGTATGTCCATGAACCTCGGGTCGTCGTTGAGCATGCGCATGGCTTCATACCCGTTCATTTCCGGCATTTCGATGTCCAGCAGGATCAGGTCGGGCACGACATTGTATAAGAGATCAAACAGTTTATGCGCCGACTGCGCCGGGTAGACATTGTAGTAGTCCTTTAGCATGCTCTTGCCTATAGCCAAGTCGACATTGTTGTCGTCGACGAGAAAAATCGTGTGTCGTCTATCCATTTTAAACGGCATTCGCTGTCTGCGCACAAAAAGCACAATGAAAATGAATGGCGTCGCGCCACAGCTCTACCCTTTCTATAATATTCACATATGCTCCATTGCCCCATTTAAGGCTGCGCCAGGTTGTCGCCCACATTTCCCCTATATAGGATTTATACCCTGACAAAAGGCAAAATAACATAGAATAATGACTTATTGACTTTCAGTGACAAGTAATCGGATTGCAAATGGATTACATGCGAATTACATTATTGCATTTGTTATTGCATATTTTCGCATGTATCAAATGCGGTTTTCAAATGCTCTGTGCAGATGGTGCGCACGATCTTGTCATTGCTTTGCCTTAGTGATATCATCAACACCGAGCGAGGGGAGCATTGTGGTATCGTTAGCGTGAACATATCAAGAGCATTTGTGAAATTCATGAACGAAAGAGGGGTATACGCATGATACAAGATATAGGGCCTCATAAACTTGACAACAGTTTTAACCCAAGGCCGCCGCGTGAGGGCGATTATATTTTAATATACGGCGACGAAAAGGTCATGATGTGTGCAGGCGAGGGCGAGGGCGGCAGCGGCGCAGGCGGCGGAGGGAGAGCGGGAACGAGCGGCGCTGGCGCTGGTGGCGGTGTGGGAGCGGGAACGAGCGGCGGCGGTGGTGCTGGCGCTGGTGGTATTGGTGCTGGTAGCGTTGGTAGTACTGGCGCTGGCGCTGGTGGCGTTAGTGGTACTGGTGCTGGCGGCGCTGGTGGCGTTAGTGGTACTGGTGCTGGCGGCGCTGGTGGCGCCGGCGCGCTTGCGGCAAGCAGCCTTTTGCTGCCGCGCTATGAGCAACTGGAAAGCCTCGCGCCGAGCGCCCTCGATGGGGGAGGGCCCTTATATTTGTTCAACATCGACGCGAACGCGTTTTACTATACTGCGTCCGGCACCCTGGCGGAAGACGAGCTGCGGCGGTTTACCCCCATGCCCATGGGCTCTTTCCGCACGTACGGCGTTAAATGGCAGGCGTTTGCAGGCATCACCGCATGCCACCTCGCCGGATGGTACGAACGTCGCAGGCTGTGCGGCAAATGCGGCGAGGTCACGAAGCAAAGCACAAAAGAGCGCATGCTCGAATGCCCCGGCTGCGGTGCGATGTACTACCCGCGCATATCGCCGGCCGTCATTGTCGGCGTCACCGACGGGAGCCGCCTGCTGCTCACGCGCTACGCAAACAGGCCGGGTACCAATTTTGCATTGATTGCGGGCTTTTGCGAAATAGGCGAATCGGTTGAAGACACTGTGCGTCGCGAGGTCATGGAAGAAGTTGGCGTGCGCGTCGCCAATATCCGTTTCTACAAAAGCCAGCCCTGGGGATTCTCCGGCAGCCTGTTGATGGGCTTTTACTGCGATCTGGAGGGGAGCGACGCCATCACGCTCGATCGCAACGAACTCGCGGTCGCCGAATGGGTCGACAGGGGCGATATCGCGGTCACGGACACCTCCATAAGCCTTACCAGCGAGATGATCGAGACGTTCCGGCGAGGCTCGGACATTTGACGCGGCACATGTTTTTTTACGCTTTATGCTGTTTTTTTAACCTGGTTTTAGCTATGAAAATATAGGGTATAAAGCAGATGTAAGTCATGGAACGCAAAAAATATTTAGTGAATGTTCAGTAGTTTTATCATATATGGAACGGGTTGATTTGATTTGCTAAACGGCATTATTTGCGGCATTACAGACGCCTGCATTGGCGGTTTGTTAATAATAAAAGCGTCGGGCGCGCGGGGCGGGCGGCGCTTGAATATGGGACCCGTATACGATACACGCATCGAGGGAGCGACATAAAATGGGTTCATTGGAAAAACGATATGCCGAGGCATTGCTATCGCTCGCGGACAACGTGGAGCAGGCGGACGTAGTAGGTTCCGCTTTGAGCGTGCTGGGGCGGTTGTATCAGAAGAATTCGGAATTCCGAAACTTTATACTGAACCCTGTCATTTCCAAGCATGTCAGGGGCGAAACCCTGCTTGGCGTATTGGAAATGCTGGGATATATCAAAAACGCAGGCGGCATGGCCGGCGACATGGCCGGCGAAATAGCTGATGGCGGGGCATGCGGCGGCGAGGCTGTCGACCTGGCCGGTGGTAGGGAACTCGGCGGCGAGACCGTCGAATTGGCTAGTGGAGAGGCATGTGATGACGAGGCCGTCGACCTGGCCGATAGTGGGGCATGCGATGGCGAGGCCGGCAGTGCGGCCAGTGTCTCGAGCAACAGCGCGGCGGCGTCCATGATTAACGCAGGCGTCCTGCTTTTGCGTTTTTTACAGTTGCTGCTGGACAAAGGGCGCCTGGCGTTCCTGCCGAACATAGCCGAGGAATATAACAGCATCAAAGCCAAGCACCGCATGGCCCTCCGCATCGTTGCGCGCTCCTCCGAACCGCTGGACCCGGATAAGCTCTTTGAGCTGCGGGAAAAGTACAGGTTGCAATACGGCTCCCAGGCCGCAGAGATTGACAATGTGGTCGTGCCGTCCCTATACGGAGGGCTCAGCGTACAGATAGGCGGCATGCGCGTGGACGACACGCTGTACGGCAGGCTGGCTGCGCTGGCCCGCGCCGTGGCGGGCGGCGCTGTAAAACAGTCGGTAGAAGCCGGGTAAATGCAGCCGTAAATACAGCGCTCTTGTAAATTTCCCATTTTTCATAGATAATGATTGTATGGGAAACATCAACCCGCAAATATTGATAATGCTGTACAGGCTGCCCGTGCTGCTGATTTCTTTTATGACGCACGAGCTGGCGCACGCGCTTGTGGCGTACCGCTGCGGCGACACGACAGCCAAAGACGCGGGGCGGATAAGTTTTAACCCGCTCCGGCACATCGATCCCTTCGGCGCGCTGATGCTGTTGATAGCGGGCTTTGGCTGGGCAAAGCCCGTGCCCATCAATCCCGAAAAATTCAAAAACAAAAAGGCCGGGATAATGCTGACAAGCATCGCGGGGCCTTTTTCGAACATCATCCTCGCCACGCTGTTCTACATCGTTTACAGCGTGTACTACGTGAAGGCGCGCCCGGCGCCGTTCATGCCGTTTACGAGCAACGCGCTGGTGGCGGTGGCGATTTTATACCAATTTTACGCAGTCAATATATCGCTCGCGGCGTTCAACCTGATCCCCATCCCGCCGCTTGACGGTTCCAAGGTTCTATTTTCGCTGCTTCCGGAGGAAATATATTACAAATATATATTGCGTTACGAGCGCTACGGCATGATTGTCTTAATGGCGCTGTCGTTCAGCGGGTACCTGATGGTCGTCCTCGGCCCGGTCATCGATTTTATATTGATGTTCATAGAAACGGTCACAAAACCAATTATCGCATATTTGTTATAAATGCGGGCGGTAAATGGTCGCCCGGCAATCACATTTTAGGAGGCTACGAATCGATGGACAACGAAAATAATAAACCCAGCGAAAAAGTGGAGCAAGCGGTTGAATGCTTCAAGCGCGAAGGTGGGTACAACTGCGCGCAGTCCATATTTGCGACATACAGCGAGGCGTTCGGCATCGACAGGGACATGGCCTTTAAGCTGTCCTGCGGGCTGGGCGGCGGCATGGGCAAGACCGGCCAGGCGTGCGGCGCCGTGTCCGGGGCTGTGCTGGCCCTCGGGCTGAAATACGGCAGGTACCTGCCCGAGGACAGGGTATCGAAAGAGCACACATACTCGCTGGTGCAGGAATTTGAAAAAATGTTTATAGAGCGCAACGGCTCGATCAAATGCGACGAGTTGCTGGGCTTTGAGATGCGCACGGCGGACAGGGACACAGTAAAAGAAATAACGAAGCAGCGCTGCCCACGCTTTGTACAGGACGCCGCAGAGATATTGGAAACTTTTTTGGAATGAACATGTATGCGGGTTTGTAAAATATACATCCGGCACGCAGTGCGGCGCACGGCGCGATGGGTGGCACTATAGGCAGCACTATTGGCGGCGTGACGGGCGGCGCGAAGGACAGCGCGACGGGCGGAACTATGAGCGGCGCGATGAAGACTTCGCACCCTACTATTATGAAAGTCGTCGGTTCGGGGAAGCGCGGTTCCCCTCACCTTACGAGCGTGAAACGCCCGCACGGCGCGTTGCGCCGCGATAGTGTCCACGACTCCATACTTTCGTGCCATGTTGGTGGCGGCACCGTCGTGACCACTATTACATAGGGATTTGTAGGGCGCGGCGTCATCACTGCGCCGCTGTTTTGCGTAAACCTGTACCATATCCATATCTGTAAATTCATACAAAATTACGCACCTTCATAAAAGACGGCGCAAACAATGCCGATATATGTTGTGAGGGTTTTTTTGCGTTGTGCGCCGGTATCGCTATTATGCAGCCATTATGCCCATTATTGGCGGGCATAATAGGCGGGCATAATAAATGGTTATGTATGATGGCTATATTTATTAGCTATTTTAATTAGTTATATTTTATGGCCATTTTATGCCTGTGCTGGCCGGTGTATGGCAAATTAGCAAAGCCCTGGGTTGGTGGATATATATGAGTGCAAACCGGGCGCTGTGCGCTTTTGCTGCTTTATTTGTGTTCGTTGCGATGTTTATGCTGAGCGTATTGGGCGGCGGTGGCGCGCCTGCCGTCGCAGCCGCATCGGGCGGCGGCTACGCGACAGAGGCTGTGTACTTGACGGTGTCCGGCTCGTCGTCGGTGCGGATAAACTGGCCGGAATACGCGAGTTCGGGCTATGCGTATGTCGTGCAGGTCAAAGAGGACGAGGGCGGCTTCGAAGCGGTGGCCGAGCTGTCGCGGACGATTACAGCATATGAGTACAGCGGCGTCAGGGCGCAGTCCGTCTATGTGTTCCGCATAATGCTGCGCGAGCTGCGGACGGGGCGCGACGACGCATATTATAACGAGATTATTTATAAGCCGTCGGGCGCGCCGCTGGCGCCGACGACGCCCTCGCTGGTCCAGGTCTCGCCGACGGAGACGTTCATATCGTGGGTCTATGCCGAGGGCGCGGCGTATGAGACGGAGATAGAGCGGCGCCGCGACGGCGAGGCGGACTTTTCGGGGCTCGCCCTGGTCCCAGCAGGCGTGAACCGCTACACGGACGCGTCCGTGGAGCCCAATACGCTTTACAGGTACCGCATCCGGGCCAGATACGGCGTCGCTGTATATTCGCCCTATGTGGAGGCCAGCGTGCGCTCGGCGATAGAGACGCCGCAGATCACCAGCATCTATGCCGCGTCCCCATCGACTGTGTACGTGTCGTGGACGGCGTCCGCCGACGCCTCGCGCTATACGCTGGAGCGGAAGCGGAAGGGCGACTTGGAATTTTCCATCGTGACGTCCTCGGCACGGGACCGCACATACTACACTGACAGCGGCGTCTTGCCGGGGGAGCGCTACTATTACCGCGTCAAAGCCGTGAGCCAGAACGGTTCCGAGTCGCTGTATTCGGACGAAGCCGAAGTGACCGCCGCGTATATTGACATATCGCAGACCATTTCAGCAGTCGCGACCGGCGACTACAGGGTAGAGCTTTCATGGTCGGACCTAGGGGACAAGGAGTCCACATACGAGATATGGCGCTACGACGAGCAGTATTCGGCCTGGACGCTGCTCGACACCACGGAGCGCAATGCCGTTAGCTATGTCGACGCCCGCGTCGGGCCGGGGGAAAGGTACGTGTACAGGATACGGGCGCGCTCGGCGGTATATGACAGCGTGTCGCAGTTTTCGGCCGAAACATACACGGAAACGGTGTTCATCAACGCGCCGACGGGGCTGAGGCAGACGAGCGCGCGCGGCACTGTGGTGAACCTTGCGTGGAGGGACAACTCCAGCAATGAGAGCGCGTTTTACGTCGAGCGTCGCAGCGGGCTTACGGGGCAGTGGTACAGGCTGGCCACCACCGGGCCGAACGTGACGGAGCGGACGGGGCTGTCCGCCACCGCCAACACGGCCTGGTATTTCCGCGTGGGCGCCTATTCGTCGGAGTACCGCTCGGTGGCCTACAGCGAGCCGATGCTGGCGGACAATGGCTTTGAGATGAGCTTCCGGGGCAGCTCGTACCGGACGGACGGCGACGCGGCGTTAAGCGCAGGCGGCAGCGGCGGCATGGCAGGCGGCGGCGGCGGAAGCGGCAGCGGCAGCGGCGCATCCGGCAGTGGCGTCGGGGAGCTGCAGCTCGATTCGTATGTCGTGGGCGAGCTGGCCAGGCTGGGCGTCGTCGCGTCCGACAGGGGCGTCGTCGTGGGGGGCGGCGAGCCGGTCACGCGCGGCGAGTTTGTGGCAATGCTGGTCCGCGCCCTGAGCGTCGGCGGGGCGCCGGTGGGCTCGTTCGGCGACGTGAAGCAGGGCCACCCATTTTACGCGGAAATCATGCAGGCCTCGCGCCTGGGTTTCGTGAGAGCGGAGTCCGGGGACCTGTTTTTTCCGGATCGCATCATAACGCGCGCCGAGATGATTGTGTTTGTGTTCGAGAGCCTGCTCGCGTACGGCGTACCGCTGCCGCCGCACGGCGTCAACGCCCTGCGCCCTTTCCCGGACAGGGGCGACGTGCCGGAGTCGATAATAGCGCAGACGCGGGCCGTGTTTGGCGAGCGGATCATGATTGGGATAGGGACGGGCGCGGGCAGGGTCATCGGCGCCGAGCGCGAATCGACGCGCGAACAGGCCGCGCTGGTGATATATAGGTATATTAAATGGCTGGACGCGCACAGCGCGTAGCTTACTATGGCAGGAACCGAAGGGGATGTATTGGCATGCAGGGAAATAACACCAATGGGCGGCGCTTTGCCCGCCCGCGCTTTTATACGTTTGTGGCATTTTTACTGGCGGTCTGCCTGCTGGCGCCGACGCTGGCGCCGGCATTGTTTTGGCACGGCGCCCACGCTGCCTCGCCAGTGGTTTCCGTGAGGAACTACATAGAGCGCGCGGGCGGCACGGCTGTCGGCCTGCGCGTCGAGTGGAGCAGCCCGTCGCTCGCCGACATAAAAACGGCGCGCGCGGTCTGGGTGGATCGGCGGGCGGACGGGAGCCCCGAGCAAAAATACATTGACATAAACGCGACGCCCATACTGGACGCGGCCGGCAACCCGACCGGGGGCTACAGGGATCTGACGCCTGTAACGCTGTCGGTGCGCGACTGCGAATTTAAGTACGACATCCTCTACCAGATCAATATCCTGCTGTACGATGGCGTGGACGCGGTCACGGGCGGCCCGGACGGCTCGGTCGTGTACAATGTGGAGACCGTGTTCATGCTGGGCATCAGCGTCGGCGCCGAGGGCGTGATCAACGACAAAGTCCGCGAGGCCCGCCCCGGCGCGAAAGAAACCGGGTACAGCCCTGCACTGGCCGCTTCGTTCAAAATCCCGCGCGTTTATGTGAACGCGGCGGCGGACGGCGGCCCGTACGCGGTGCACCCGAACGGCGCCTTCATGCGTATTTTCGGCGGCGACCCGGGCGACCCCTCCAATGTCGGCTACCAAGCGGCGCTCGGCGCCGTAAGGCGGCTCCGGCCCGGCATAGACGAGCTGAACCTCGTCCTCGGCCTGGAAAACCTGATCGTACTGACAAACCTGTACGTCCCGCTCAACGAAATCAGGCTCTACTGGGACCAAGCGGAGAGCGCGTACATGGCGGAAGTGGACTTTCGCGGGGGCGAGATTTACAGGGCCGCAGTAGCGGACAGCGGCGCGGCCTCCGACGACTGGCGCAGGGTATATCTGTCCGGCAGGGTCGACGCCGACGCGCTGATGCCGGACGACGCGGAGTGGGGCGTAATCGGCCTGAACCAGAACCTGATGGACGGCATTATCCCGCCCGAAATACTAGGCGGCGACAGCTTCGCGTCCGTGATGCGCTTCAAGGATATGTACCCCGGGTCGATTTACCGGCTGCACGCGGAGATGCAATACATGGCCGGCGGCGCCGAGGTGATGGAGATAGTGGGCAGCGGCTTTGAGATAGTGGGCGAGCGCCCCTCCGTGGACGCAGAGACGGCGCTGCGCATTATTATTACGAAAGTAACGGACGAGTATGTGAAAGTCGAGGTATTCCGGATAAACCTGGGCAATGACTTTGTCTCCGACAACGGCTACAAGGTGACGGGGACGCCCGAGACGTCGTCGGCGTTCGGGCCGGAAATGGAGGTTGTCGTCAACGACTTCCACGACGCGCCCGCGAGCCTGCAGGTGTACATGAGGGTCACCAACCCCACGGTCCGTTATTATTTTCAGGCCATATACACGCACGCGGGCATGGACGGCAGGCCTGTGTCCGCGAGGATACCGTACATACTCCAGGACTCCGGGGACAATGTCCCCATTATGCCCAAAGGGCTCGTTGTCGAAAGGCTGGAGTACGATCCGGTCCGGCGGATGACGGACGTGACGGTGAGCTGGGACCGCCCGGCCAACTGGGTCACTGCGACGTCGAACGACATCTATATAGAATTTGATTTGAACACATCGCATGTCAACCAGGACGCCGCGACTGAACTGGTGGACGGCGAGGGCGGCGTCCACGGCATTTTCGCTCCCATGTTTCGGACAGTGCTGGCCATCAGGCGCGAGGAGATACAGTCCCCGTCGGCGGGGCGGCTGAGCTACACCTTTAAGGGCGACGAGCTGTTCAACGTCGTATACGGCGCTGCGCCGGCGTATCCGCCCCCGCCAGTCCCTATCGCGCCTGACAGCCTCTACGACGCGCTATTTTGGGACGACGAAATGGAGAAGGGGAGAGCACCCATATACACAGGGCAGTATCCGTCGCATCTTTTACCCAACACGCGCTACTTCCTGACGCTGCGTTCGGTGCTGTGGATGGACGATGCGGGCGTGTCCGTAAGGACGGAGTCCAACGCGTCCTCGGCGGTGGCGTTCACGACGTACCCGACAGTGTACGAAGTGCCGCTCCCGTTCAGCTTCGCCGTCACGGCCAATCCGCCGCCGCTGCCGCCGGACTATGAAAACTCGGTGAGCCTACAAAATAGCGCCGTGGACTGGCACTACGCGTCCGCCGTGTACAACCCGGCCATACCAGTGCACTACGAGCTGTACATCAGCGACAGAGCGGACGACCCGAAGCCTCAGTTGGCCGGCGTGACGCACTTCAACGCGGACGGCACGCCGTTCGCATCCTGGGCCGCCGACGCGGGCTGGGGCGGCGGCATGCGGCTCCCGCCGTACGACGCGTCGTCCCCGGCGGGGCTGGCAGGGGCGCTGATCGCGGGTCGGATGGCTGCGGGGCTGTCCGGCGGCAGTGTCAACTGGGACGAATTGAAATACTATGACGGCGAAAAACTGCAGCCGAACAAAATTTATTATTTCTGGATCAGGACGTATATAATTGAGGAACACATAATAAACGGGGCTACTGTGAGACCCTTAAACGGCGTCAAAGCGTTCTCCATCATGCTGTCGGCCACCACGCCGCCGTGGCCGCAGGGCTATGACGACGATTATATGCGGCGCATCGCGCCCGTGGATTTTGACATCGCAAAGGACGCGGCGGGCAACCTCATGATCACAGGCGAGAGCGCGACGTTCGAATGGACGCCGACGGCGCCGGACGCGGTGTACGAGTTGGTCATTACCTCTGTGCGCGACGTCAATGGTTTTTTCATGCCGGGCGGTTCGGGGCTGCTGTTCGGCGACCCCGCGCTGACGCAGGGGCTCGATTTCATGTACGAGAGCTTCATCGGCGAGTTTTCGGGCGACGACGGCAGGGCGCCAGGCAGGCGGCTGCTGCTCGACCCGCTGCAGGCCGGGGCCGGGGGCACGGGCGGTACAAGCGGCAGCGGGGGCACGAGTGGCACAAGCGGCGCCATCCGGGGGTTCTACTGGGATCCCGCGTCGGGCAAGTTTTCGTACACGATAGATCGCTGGCTCTTCCCGAACAGTTTATACTATGTCAGCCTGCGCGCCGTATCGCGCGATCCGGACCCGAACGATCTGCAAAACGGCATAAGCCCGCCCGACCCCAGGCGTCCCGTCTTTTACACCGTGTTCAATAACACAAGCCCGTTCGTCACAGTCCCGCTGACGACGCTGCTGTTGGACGCGCCGTTCGGCTTAAAGACAATCGTTGGCGCGGAAATCGGGTTCGCGTTCACCGACAAAGAGGCCAACCCGGCTGCGGATTACCGCATCTACATGCGCGGCCCCGGGCAGTCCGACTACATGTTGGTCGGCGGCTCGCAGGGGTCGATCGTCAAGGACAATGGCGTCGTATACGGCAGGGTGTCGAACCTGGATTTTGGCGAGCGCTACGATATACGCGTGACGCGCGGCCTCCAGTCCCCGGAGCAAGTCTATCAGATGTTCGAACTGGCGCCCAGGGACCCGTACAACAGCGTCCAGGTGGAATGGCTCGGGACCGCGACCTGGCCCAACGACGCGTTTTTGCGGTATCAGGTGGCGATCATATCGCAGACCGAGCTGGAGGGGCTGCCGCCCGACGAAGTCGAATACTATGAGCTGTCCGACCTGCACCTCGCACCTTCACGTTATGTAGTGGACGGGAAGGAGTACCCCTACGAAATATACGAAAACGCCCAGACGCTAAACATGGACGGCATTATGGCGTACCGCGCTACAATCCTCTCGAAGCCGACGCGCCTCAGGGACGGCAGCGTGGCGCAGCGCCCGCTGCAGCCCAACATGCGCTACTACATAAAGGTGCGCACCCGGAAAATATCGCGCGACGACGCGAGCCTGAGCGCATTTTCGCGGTTCACGGGGCCGGTTGAGGCCAGGACGGACTTTTTGCAAAGCTCGCAGGACGAGATAGAGGAACAGCGGCGGCTGGAGGACAACCTGATGGACAAGCTCGCCGAATACGAGCGCGAGACGTTCTACATCGCGGATGCGGGCGACATGGCGCAGGGTAAGTTTTTACTGAAGGAAGACAAGATTGTAGGGATGATCAAGACCTCGGCCAGCGCGGGTTACCTCATCGACGTCAGCGAGAACCTGAAGCGCGCCGCCGCCGATACGCTGTATGTCCCCGGCGGCATCCTGCTCGCGCTGCAGGAGTATGACAAGACGCTGACGATCCGCCTGGAGGGCGTGGAATATACATTTGCGAGGAACACCATCGACCTGCGCTATGAGAAGGTATATCAGGACTTGGCTGCGAGGGCCGGTACGCGGGAGTTCCTGGTCCGCCTGCGAGAGAGCAGGGCGCCATTCGGGGGAGCGGGCGCGGGATCGGGCGCGGGTGCAGCCGCGCCGGTCGGGAACGAGGGCATAACGGCCATGCACCGGCTGGAGGCCTCTGTTATTGCGTCCAACCGCTCGTATGGGAACATAGCCAATATCGTAAATGAATACATATACAATGAGCGGACGGGGCTTGTAAACCAGAAGCTGGCGGCGCTGACGCTGAACACGGAGGCGCCGGGCAGCGCCGCAGGCGCAAGGGCGGGTGCGGGCGCGGGAGCGGCCATAGGCAGTGGAGCAAGCGCCTCCCCGTACGAGACGGAAGAGGCGCAGAACCGGGAGCGGAACGCGGAGCAGGCCAAAAGGGAAGCGAATGACGCGTATGTGCAGGAGCTGGCCAACGACATCAAGAGCCAGGCGTCATACCTGATAGGCGACGTGCTGGAGGGCCGGAACGGCTACAGGTCACTGGTGGCGGACGTCGTCAATGTGACTGACTTCAACGCCCCGCTCGTGGTCACGCTGTTCTACGCCCAGGCCCGGCGGAACGGGAGGGTAAGCCCGTTCATTTCATATGACTCAAAAGAATGGTTCAAGCTTACGCAGAGCATCGCCGAGCGGCCCAACTCCATTTCATTCGAGGCCATATCCCCCGGCCATTTTTCGGCGGTGCTGGCGGCTGTCTCGACGGCGGGCGCGCCCGAAGGCTCGGGCGAAGAGGCTGCGCTCTTAGCGGTAGCGTCGCGCTTTGACCTGTCCGACATATTCACGGGCATAGACAGGGAGTTCCAGCCCGCCCTACCCGTGCTGAACCGAGAAGCGGTGCTGCTCTATGAGCGCGTGCTGGGGCTGGAAGGCGAGACATTCGGCATGAATATATCGCAGAAGATCGCGGCGCTCGGGCTATCGGACATAGTCCGGCCGGGCACGCAGAACGCGCAGATGGATCGCCAGCGCGCGGCGGCGTTGTTGCACAGGTTGTATGCGGGGACGCTGGGCCTTGGCGGCGGGGCCAACAGAGGCGGCGGCGGCGCTGCAGGCGGCGCCAGCTCTGCAGGTGCTGGCGTCTCCGGCACGAGCGCGGATCTGGCCCGCAAAATTGCCGACGCCCAGGCAATCGACGCCCAATATGTCGCGTCGGTGGAATTTTGCGTCGGCAGGGGGCTGCTCAAGCTCACAAACGGGCGCTTCGAGCCGACCCGCCCGGTAACGAGGGCGGAGCTGATTAGCGGTCTCGCGGCTATTTTAACCGATGGCCGCTGACCTGCCCGCACCAGGGAGCGGGCGGTTATGGAATCCGCCCCTAAAGGCGCCTGAACACACCCCTACCTAGGATGAAAGGATAGATGCGCCCCATGCAAAAACATAAAACCGTTATATCGACGCTACTGTGCGCCGTATTCATTTTCGCCTTATTCGCGCCGGCGCTGTATGCGGCCACGGTGTCGCCCATGCCCGGCGCGCCCGGCGCGCTGACGGGGCTGTCGACGAAGCCCGGTTCCATCGCACTCGACAACGCCAGGGGGCGGGCAAGCATAACGTTCACCCACGACGCGCCTGCGGCGGGTTCGCTGGCCCCTCTCTACCCCTCCGACCCGACGTCCTACGGCGCGCGCTACACCGCGCGCATCGCCAAATACTATTTTGACGAGCACAACAAAGGCTACAGGGGCAAACTGCCCGCCCGGACGTTTGAGGACAGGCGCGACAGCGACTTCAAGCCCGACGGCCCCTTCACGGTCTCCGACCTGCCCTCCGGGGTCATATTCGACGTCTACGCGACCAACTACATGGAATACGAGGTGTACCCGCTGGCCGGTTCGGGGCAGCGCTCCTCCGGCAGGACGTCAGAGTCGCAGCCGTCCAACCCCGCGCTGGTATTCACAGGCGTGCAGCTCGACGCCCAGCTCGTCGCGTTCGACCAGGTGCGGCTGATATGGGACGACATTTGGTACAACGACAGAAGGATATACGGCTATACCCTCAATATATACACGAGCGGCGACGCGGACTCGCGGGTGCTGCAGGGCTCCATCCCAATATACCAGAGCCAGATAGGCCAGTCCGGCCTCGTCACGGCCAACGAGGGGACGGGGAAGCTGGAATACATCTACAACGTACCGTACGCCGGCAGGGTGTACAGCTTTGAAGTCGTGCCGGTGCTGGGCGACATACCGGGCCTGATAGCGCCGGAACGGAACGGCGTCGTCACCATAGCGTCGCGCATAGCCGTCGTCGCGACCAAGCTGTTTGAGGATCCGGTGGACGACCTTATCACATGGGAGATCAACTGGAGCAACGTGACCGCGGGCATGGGCAGCGACCGCCGCTACACGGCGATCTACACGCTGAGCAAAATGGGTGGCGGGGTGTCGTACCAGGTGCTGCAGGTCATCAACAACCTCACTTCAACCATACTCGTCACCCCGCGCGATCCCAACGATCCCGAAAACATGAACGCGGTATATGAAATCACTGCGATTGTGTACGCCGACGGGGAGGAGCTGTATGTGGGGGCCGACATGGTCACCATCACATCGGGGCCATTTACGCTCCGTGAGAGCGAAACCCCTTATACGCCGCAGGCGCCCAATCTGGTGCTGGAGGGCGTCGAAACCGATCCGCCGCCTGCGAGCGCGTCTCTGTGGTGGAACATCCCAAAGCAAGTGTCCGACCCCGACAGGAACGATCTGGATGTGAGCTACGAGATATTCCTGTTCGACGACCCCGCGCAGATCGGCGTCCTCTCCGACCCGGACACGGCGATGAATTTGGCGCCGAATTTTACTGAAGACGGGGCGTGGCTGCAGCAGGCTCCGTCCAAGGCCGGGAACGAGTTAGGCTACATATTTTCGATAGGCAGCCTCGCGCCCAATACGACGTACTATGCGGCGGTCCGCGCGGTCAAGACGTTTGTCGACGTTGTGAACATGAGTTTTATCAAACGCTACTCGAACATATCATATGTCGTATTCACGACGCCCCCGTCCGGGCCGTTCGGGCAGCCCCCGGCGCCGACGGCATTCGAGCTGATCAAAGAATCGGTTACCACGACGACGGCGGATTTCAATGTCATGACCATATGGTACGAGCAGCGCCTTGAGCAGAGCGGCGGTACAGGCGGCGGAACAGCGCCCGGGGCGGTAGATGGCGAGTGGGTATGGCAGCCGGGCTACGATCCGGGCGGAGAGCCCCTGCCCGTCGACTACCGCAAGCTGTCCTTTGAGGCGGGCGATCAGATATATCTTTATTATGCGGTATATGAGCCGGGCATGGATCCGGAAAAGCCGGAGCTGCTGCCATCGGGCAATTACCAAATCGCGACTATTGCAAGCGTCGACGAACGCTTCCCGGCGCTGCGGATCCCCGTGGCGGGGCTGACGCCCAACACCATATACATCTTCTGGGCCCGCGCGGCGCGCCCCGGCCAGCTCATGAGCTACCCATCAAAGACTATATTGGTGACCACGCCGCCCGATCCGAACACGGAATTAGAGACGCCGGTCTCGCCGGATTTTGACATCATGTTCGTAGGCGACGTTTACGTCGATCTCATATGGGAAATGAAGCCGGGCTATTATTACAGCATACAGTATGCGCTATCTGAGGATTTTGGCGGCGCGGGCGTGACGGAAATTCGCACGTCGACGGCCGACATCATAGCAAGCGGCGTGGGGTTCTACAGGGTCTTTGGCCTTACGCCCGACACGCTCTATTATTTCCGCGTCAGGGCCGAGGTGTCCGACCCCCTCACGGGCCAGTCAAAAATATCGGCATGGAGCGATTCCAAGCCCGTGCGCACCCGTCCGCCCATGCCGCCAGCCGCCCCTTCGGGCTTTGGCATAAAACCCGGAGCTGGCGCCATCACCGAAAGCAGCATTTTTTACGAGTGGCATCAAATTTCGGGGCTGATATATATTCTCGAATACTCGCGCGAGACGATGATTGGCGCGGGCGCGGGCGCGGCTGCCAACGCGAGCGAAATCGACGTGGGCGCCGTCAACGAGTACAACCTGACGGGGCTTTTGTCCAACCACCGCTACTACGCCAGGCTCTATGCGTTTGACCCTTCGACGGGGCTGCGCTCCGCCCCCACGTACATCGTCGGGGCGCGGACGCTGCGCAGCGACTCCGACTATGACGGGAATGTGGACATAACCATGCCGCTGACGGGCGAATTTGTGAAAATAGACGCGTTTGCGATCGAAGGGGTATGGCATGTTAAAATTCTCGGTACAGACGCGGACCGCTTGGCGGAGCGCATCCTCACAGACACCTACCTCGACTACGTGATCGACCTGTCGAAGCCGCCCAGGCACACGCACACCATTAACATCACCGCCGAGGGCAAGGTGTTTGCTAGCCTGAGCGAAATGCGCGAGAACCTGGAGATCATGCTGTCGGACAAGTCGTTCGTCGTCCGCCCGAATATGCTCTCGCCCAGGCTTGCGGCGTCTCCGGCGGCGCGGCGCGTAGTCGCGTACCGATACGAGATACTGATTGGGCTGGAGGGCGGCGCGGGGTACGTCAAGCCGGGCGGCATGAATCTCAAAACATCGGCGTCGGGCTTCGAGGTGAATGTGCTGGACGGCGGCGTGCGCTACCCGATAACCGGCGCGTTCGGCAAGGGGGTTTGGGTGGTCGTGCCGTTCACCGGCGCCGCCTGGTATACTGCGGGCGTCACGCAGGGCGTGTATGTTGGCCCGGACGGGGAGTGGCAGCGGCTTGCTGCGTCCGTGGACTTTAACCCCGACACGCGAAGGGGGCGCATTATATTCGAGCACGACAAGCCCGGCAGCTATATCGCGGTCGATCTGGGCGGGCGCGGCCTGTTCACGGACGTGAGCGGTGGCGGCTATGCCGAATATATCAATAAATTGGGCGCGCTGGGTTACACCGACGCGCGCGCGGGCTCGGCGTTCAGGCCGGGCGCCGCCGTGACGCCGGCCGAGGCGTCCGGGATGCTGTACCGCGCGATGGGCGGCGGGGGCGCCGCCAGCGGGACGGGCGGAACGGGTGGCGCCGCCATATCTGCGGCGGAGTCAGCTACTATGGACGATATGTATATGAGCGCGGCGTATAAAGCGGGCTTTATCGCCGACCCTTGGCAGACGGAACTGAAAATAGAAGAGGCGCTGGCGCTGGTCGCGAGGGCCTATGCTGTTCGCGCAGGCGTACGCGTAGGGAACCCTGCTGGGGGCGCGGCGGGAGGCGCGGCGGGTTTCGCGCCGGGCCTGGCCGAAGCGCCCGAGCCGGTGCGGACATACGCGCAGTTCGCCCTGGACAACGGGCTGGCGGCGCCCGTCATACCCAACCCCACCGTGTCTTTTCCGGCGGGTCGCGCCGCGACGCGCGGGGAGATGGCCGTATTCATCTGCCTGGCCCTGGAGTTGCTCGGCGAAATATAAATATTTATATGTTAATGACAGACGGCGAATAATAACATATAATGTGCGTATGCAAAAAATATATGTATATTCGTATAAATTCACCGATCCTGTCGGCTGCTTGGGCATCGCCGAGAAGAACGGCGCCGTCTATCGCGTTTTGTTCGGCTGCACCTTGGAACATTTAAATGGCATAAGCTTTGAACGCTTGTTCAATAAAGAGCTGTGCAGCCCTGATGTCGAAGTGACTGTAGGCGAAACAGATGTACTCAGGCGGGCAGCCACGCAATTAACGGAATACCTGAATGGGTTCCGCGCGGCGTTTGACGTGCCGTTATTGCTAAACAGCTCCGGTTTTGCCAAAAATGTCTATGCCGAGCTGTTAAAAATCCCCGCCGGGCAAACGAGGAGCTACAAAGAAGTGGCCGTCGCCGTTAACAACCCGAAGGCCTACCGGGCAGTGGGCATGGCCAACAACAAAAACCCCATCCCCATCTTTGTCCCGTGCCACAGGGTCGTCGGAAGCAATGGCAGCCTGGTCGGCTATGCCGGCGGCCTGCCCATGAAACAGTTCCTCATCGACCTGGAAAAAAACTATTAATAAAATCGTCGGCTCGGAGAAGTGCGATTCTCCTCGCCTAACGGGCGCGCTGCGCCCGCGCGCCGCGTTGCGCCGCGATAGTGCTCACGACAGACATTCTTGCTATGCTGATGATGGCTCCGTCTTGAACACTATTAATCCAAAGCTATGCTGCATACAAGCTATCCTACATACAAGCTATGCTTTATATTGCTACATACTGTTATTATATACTGCTTACTATTATATACTACCAGCTATTAAATACTGCCTACCGTGTAGCGTTCATAGTATCCCATGACTTTTTTTATGTAGTCCTGCGT
>WRLR01000023.1 GCA_009777515.1 Oscillospiraceae bacterium
TCTGCCATATTCATAAACAAAGTCATCAAGGCAGTGCGGCTCTCAACTAAGGTTCCATCTAAATCTATAAAGAGGGTATCGATCATATTAGCAACTCCAAAATGTAAATCAAGCAACCACGCTGATTATAATCACATTATTCAATAAAAGGCAATCGTAAATACAATGAGGTTGTTTTTTATATACAAAAGCTAAAGGAGAAAACAAACATGGTAAAATCAAAACTGGACATTATCGAAGAATTCTAAATACATCGGGTTTTTTATGATTTCTATTGGCGTTTTAGGAGTTCGTTGCTAGCGGACAACGGCATACACAGCTTCTTTGTCGTTACTCATCAGTAGACGTTCACATAGTAGTGATTTAATTTGATGCTCCGTTTCAAGTGCTGTCCAAGCATGGTTTGCCGATTCTAATTCGTAGTATTTACGCTTAAAACTATCGTCAGTTGCGATTAATTGGCGATTCTGTGATCAGTTCAATTGCGGGCGCGCATTATTTGCGTTCGGGTAAAATCGGTAAAACTTTCTAGTCCGTGTCAGTTGAGTAAAAGAAAATCCGCTGCCAAACTCGTTTTTCAGCCCCTTAGAAAATTTACTGATTAAATACTCGCTTTACTCCGCTCGGTCTTTTCCCCGTTGTCCTTTAACAAAAATACGCTCACCCAAATGCAAGTACATCATAACCCTCGTAAATTCGACACTACGAACAGTGTTGCTTCGGGCGCTGAGAATAATTTCGTACATATTATTATCAAATCTGTGCTTTTGAATTATAAATCGCTAATTTTTTATTCGCTAAAATTGATGCCACCTATTGCATGAATCTATTTTTTGAATTGTTGCCTCGTGTGTCAACAATCGTCTCTACCGTATCAATATCTACAATATTCATAATAGCCAATATTTTATATTTAGATCTGATGCAAAAAAATTCGTCTATATTTTTGTTATTAATGCGGCAACAAGACTTTGCAAAAACTTTTTTATACCGTTTTCAAGGAACTTAATTTCGAGTATTGAATCATTCCCTGACGGAGAAATTGAAAGCACAACACCTGTCCCGTATATTTTATGATTTATCACATCACCTCGTTCAACAATGACATCTCTGGTGATTCCTTTCGTGTTCTCTTGGATAAATATGTCGTCGTCTGGAAGTGCGGTGTAACCATATGTTTCAAGATGCCTACGGCATATTCGGAGTTGCCAATCTGAGAATAATGGCTCGTACTTCGGTCGCAAGACAAGCGCTTCAAGTGAATACTTCAACAATCCACGTGATGCGAGGTTTATTAAACCTTTTGATGGATCCTCGCGTATTAATTTCTGTGCGGTTTTATACCCACCTATTTTGCTTATCATCTTCATAAAAGTATCTGCGGGATAGCCGTTTTCTATAATAATTTTGGCACAATGTAAAATATCCCTGTGAAAATCCGCTTCTAGCTTTTTCTTGTCCACAGATGCAAGCATCACTTTTGTTTGTTGTTTTATTACCTGTACATACGTTGTTTTATCTGCGAGGAAGTCAACAACGCGTTCATCCAAAATCACGTCAGATACTTTTAATCTCGTTGCAAGATAGAGCCCGCTCAATGATTGACATCTACTGAGGGCAACATACGCCTGTCCATGTGTAAATGCCCCTGTATCGAAGTCAACTGCAATAGATTTATGCGTCTGCCCCTGCGCTTTATGTATTGTTATCGCCCATGCAAGACAAAGGGGATACTGAATAAACTTACCTATGACGTTCTTGCTTATTTTACCTGTTTTAGTATCATAAGAGTGTGCTATCGTCTCCCATGTGGCTTTTCCTATTTCGTATATTGAACCATTTATTTCGACTTTAATAACGTCATCAGATAAATCTACAACTTCTCCTATTGTCCCATTAGCCCAGCGTTTTTGCCAATCGTTCCTGAGCATCATAACCTGTGCGCCAATTTTCAAGCGTAAAACACCGTCAAGCTGCCTTTTTACTTGGCTCACATCCCCACTCATTTCTGCATGATAAGTGTATTCCCTACCCGGCAGCGCAGTTAGCATGCTTTCATTAACAGTGTTGACCTTTTTATTCGTTGTGGCAAGAGTTATGACTCCATCACGAGGGATAGGTATACCGTATCGGGAGTTGATTTCCGATAGTACATCAGGGGTCAATCTTGCCTCTCGAATATTATTCAAAATTTCTTGAAATGGCTTTTCTTTTTGTCGGTGTATTTGCATCAACTCATATTTTTTAAGGATCGCCTCCCGAATGACAGGAGCGTTGAAGAAGAACGCGCCGCCGAATCGATTATCTAAGTATTGCTTCACGTCGTCTGTCACCACTGGCGGCAATTGATAAAGATCGCCGAACGCTAACATTTGTACGCCACCAAAGGGGAGTCGATTCTTACGAGCAATTTGAAACTTGCGATTTACACACTCCATAACATCGGAACGAACCATTGAAATCTCGTCTATGATAAAAGCATCTATGTTACGCAATATTTTCGCGGTATCCTCATTAATCACAACCTCATCAGGGTCGAGCGCTGAAAAACCGAACGCGAAGAAAGAGTGTATTGTCTGACCGCTGATTTGAAAAGCGGAAAGTCCTGTGGGAGCAAGAACTATGACCTTTTTAGAAGAGTTCTGAATAAAATGTTTAAGCAAAACAGATTTACCGCTACCGGCTTTACCAGTAACAAAAATATTATTGTAAGACGTTTCCATAATTTCATATATTACTTGTTGTTCAGGTACAAGGCTGATATGTTCCATAACGAATGTCTCCCATTCGCCGTCCTCGGCATCTTTCCACTTGCGCTCAACCATTTCATTTTTCGGGTAGATATATCGTTAAAATCGTAGGCTTCCTTAAATTTTACTGCTACACAACTTACCAGCCTCATGTTGTGTCGCATTTATCGGTTAATCGATCGTTCTATTTCAATTCGCCGAGAAAACGCAGAATTTCGTTTACTATGTCGTCCGGTTGAGCCCTTTGTGGGGCGGTGGGGGCGTATGCCGTGCGAGACGGAGCGTCATGTGTATAATGCGAAATGCCGGGCGTGCGTGGGGCGGCGGCGGATAAAAAGGGCACGGGGACGGTCGCTCGGGATGCGGCGCCGCCGGATGTGTAAGACGAGCCGCCGGCTGTGCGGGGCCCTGCGCCTGCCGTGCGGGGCGCGGCGCCGGTTGCGCGGGGGTTCCCGCTTCCGGTTTCCGTGCCTGTTTTAAGCGAAATATACGGCGCTGCCCCGGCGCTGAACAGAACCCTCCGCTTGTATTTATGCGTCGCGTTTGCGAGTTTCTGCACGTCGAAACCGCCATTTGGGTTGATCTGCATCACCACTTGGCCGTTTTTTTCTGCGACTGCAGTAATGCCGCAGCCTGCCGCGAGGATTTTAATACGCGCGAGTTTAATCAAATTTTTTGTTTCGCCGGGCATCGTGGAATAGCGGTCGTTCATTTCGTCTATGATGTCGCCAATATCGTCCTCGCTGCGTGCGGCGGCGATTTTTTGGTACATCTCCAGCCGGAGCGTCTCATCTTCGATATACAGACTGTCTATGTATGCGTTAATCCTCAAGTCGAGGCTAACCTGCGCGACATAGTCGATGCCGGAATCAACTGCGGCGGCAGCGGCGCCATCCCCGCTCGCTTTTGCGCTGATGCTTGCGGCGCCGCTTCCACCCAATGTGGAGCCGTTATTTGTAGCGCTGTTCGCGCTAGCTTTGGCGCCGCTTCTACTAGCCGCACCGCCCCCGCCTGCCGCATTAGCGCCTGCGCCTCCCGCGTTCGCCTCGCGCCGCGCGTTCTCCCTTTCAAGCTCGCGTACAGCCTCATCGAGGAGGCGGCAGTACATGTCGTAGCCAACGCTTTCCATGTGGCCGTGCTGCTCCACGCCAAGCAGGTTGCCCACCCCTCGTATCTCCATGTCGCGCATGGCAATCCTAAAGCCCGCACCCAGTTCGGTGAACTCGCGTATCGCGGCGAGTCTCTTCTCCGATTCCTCGGTGATGACCTTGTCGCGCCTGTGGGTGATATATGCGTACGCAAGCCGGTTCGACCGCCCCACCCTGCCCCGCAGTTGGTACAGTTGGGCAAGGCCCATGTGGTCGGCGTCCTCGACGATGATGGTGTTCACATTCGGTATGTCAAGCCCCGACTCGATGATGGTCGTGCAAATCAACACGTCGTATTCGCGGTTGACGAACGCGAGCATGATGTCTTCCAGCTCGCGGTTGCTCATCTGCCCGTGCGCGCAGGCGATCCGGATGCCATCGGGCAGCATCGCGCGGACTTGCATGGTTTTAATATCGATGCCCATCACCCTGTTGTACAGGTAAAACACCTGCCCGCTGCGCGCCGCCTCGCGTAGGATCGCCTCGCGTATGACGTCCTCGTCGTATTCCATGACGAACGTCTGGACGGGGAAGCGCTCCTCCGGCGGGTCCTTTAATATACTGATGTCGCGGATTTTAGTCATCGACATGTGTAATGTGCGCGGTATTGGCGTCGCACTGAGCGAGAGGACGTCAATATCCGGCTTCAGCGCCTTAATGCGCTCTTTCTGGCCGACGCCGAAGCGTTGTTCCTCGTCCACGACGAGCAGCCCCAGGTTCTTGAACCCGATGTTTTTGTTCAGCAGCTTATGCGTGCCAATGACAATGTCGAGCTGCCCCTCTTTTAGAGCGCTGGTTATGCGCGACTGCTCGGCGGCTGTCCTAAAGCGGCTCAGCACGTCGACGGAGATGGGGAAATCGCTGAACCTTTCGGTAAACGTCTGGTGGTGCTGCTGCGCGAGCACCGTCGTCGGCACGAGGAACGCCACCTGTTTGCCGTCCGTCACCGCCTTGAATGCGGCCCTAATCGCGACCTCGGTTTTCCCGAAGCCGACGTCGCCGCACAACAGGCGATCCATGAGCCTTGGCGACTCCATGTCGGACTTGATCTCCTCTATACTCCTTAGCTGATCGTCCGTCTCAGCATAGGGGAACTGTTCCTCAAATTGGCGTTGCCAGACCGTGTCGGGGG
Organism: Oscillospiraceae bacterium; assembly: GCA_009777515.1. Classification (GTDB taxonomy): domain Bacteria; phylum Bacillota; class Clostridia; order WRLR01; family WRLR01; genus WRLR01. The sequence goes on from WRLR01000023.1 coordinate 5,031, forward strand.
AATATGCGAAACCCGTGGCCTCGCGCCTCCTCGCGTAAATAAGTATCAGCTCTGCCGCGAGCGACTTCAACGAGTCCTTGACCCGCCTTTTCGTCTTGGACCACTCGGTGCTGTTCAAGCTGTTGACTTTTGGCGAGCGCGCATCGGAACCCACATATTTTTGGACGAGGTCCAACTGATTGGTGGGGATGTATAGGATGTCGCCGTCTTTATACCGGATTTTCAGATAATCGCGTACAGCATCGTCGATCTTCATCTGCTCGATGCCGGAAAACACGCCGATGCCGTGGGTCTGGTGCACTACATAGTCGCCGGTGCGCAGATCGGTGAAAAAGCTGATCTTCTCGCCCTGCCTGGCTTTCCTTGCGCGCCGCGCACCGCGCGCGCCGCTTTGGAACTCGCTGTCACAGATCACCAGCAACTTAATTTTCGGGTACTCGAAACCAGACGCGAGCGCCCCATAGCAAATGCTGACCATGCCCGGCAGCGCGGTCTCTCCCGCGCGGCTTGCATTGCCTTCGCCACTTGTGTCTTCACCGCCTAAACCCGCCCCAGTGCCAGCCGCACCACTCACGTCCGCGCCCGCGCTCTCGCCGCCGAGCCGCCACCCGACCCTGCTTACGGGTATCCGCTCTGCAGACAACGACTCCATCAGGCGCTCGGCTTTAATCGCGCTGTTGGTCAGCAGCAGCACCGTCCACTGTTCTTTCAGACGCTCCCGGATATCCGTAATGAGCAGCTCCACGTTGCCCTGATACGATACAGACGACTTTCCGGTTATTACGCGCGCCTTCCTGGACCCGAGCAATTCAACCTCGCTGGCCGTACGCATGGCGCTCAATGAGACACTGTCCTGCATTGGGATTTTTTGTATGAGCTCATGGAAATCCAGTTGAAGGCGGGCCGCTTCCGGCAGGAGCTTCCCGCGCGCAATGAGAGTGGAGCATATTTCCGCATGCTCCTTTTCGGAGCTTTGCAGTTTTTGAAACGCGCGAGCAGGTTCGTCCAAAATGAATGTACAGTCGCTCGCATATGAAAGCGGAGTGTCCAAACCGCTAAATATAAACGCCAGATATCGATCCATGCCCGCGAAATAGCGCACATTCAAGAATTTTTCAATGTCCTCTTCTATCGCGGGTATGTTTTTTCCTTCCGCCGCAGAGCGAATATTCGCGACGATAGCCGGTAGATCTCCGTCACTGTATAAAATATCCCTTGCCGGTAGCAGGCGCGCCGTTCCGCCGGCCTGCCCGACGGTCCGCTGAGTCTGGACGTCGAACATCCTAATAGAGTCAATCTCGTCGTCAAACAGCTCCACCCTGACCGCGTACTCCTGGTCTACAGGATAGACGTCGAGTATGCCGCCCCGCACCGCAAACGTGCCACGCGCTTCGACCATGTGGACACGCTCGTAGCCCATGCCGACTAGCTCGTCGCCGAAGCCATCCAAATCAATGCGCCCGCCGGCTGCCAGTGTTTTCGTCGTGCCCGTGAATAGCCCGGGCGGCGGTACGAACTGCGCCGCCGCGTCCACGCTCATGACCGCGACGGAATAGTCGCCCGACAAGAGTCTGTCGAGGGCCCTGACGCGCCGGAACGCAATGTCGTAGTCCTTGGCTTCGACGTCGTACAGCATGATTTCGCGGGCCGGCAGGAACAGCGCGTCTTCGCCATACATCGCGTTGAAGTCTTCGTACGCGCCTTGCGCCGCATAATCATTGTGAGCGATGTATACGACCCTGCGCCCTGACGCGCATTCCAGGGCAGCCGCAAAATGGGCCTTTTGCGCATCAGCAAGCTCGTGCACGGAGTACGGGCCATTTTTACCGCGCGCCGAAGCAGTCATAACCATAGGTCTTTTGCTAGTATTCGGATCCGCAAAAGCCCTGGCCATTTCCGCAAATTCCGGCAGCGCGTTTAATGGCGCGCAAAGAACGCCCCTGCTGTCGCGAAGGCGAACTTTGTTTACATCGTCGTAATTTTGTTTAAAACGGACAGAGTCTACCGTACCAACCCCTTAATACACTACTTCACCAGTTCTTTAACGGATGTGGCGAGCCCCGCGACGCCCTGCAGATCGGTCGGGATGACAATCTTCGTCGCCTGGCTGCCGCCCAACTGCACCAGCGCCTCGTAGCCCTTGATCGTGAGTACGGCGCTGGACGGGTTCGACTCGTTGATCATCCTGATGCCCTGCGCCGTCGCGCCCTGAACCTTCAAAATGGCCTCCGCTTCGCCCTCCGCCTTCCGTATCTGGGCCTCTTTTGCGGCTTCCGCCTGCAGGATCGCCGCTCTCTTTTCGGCTTCAGCCTGTAAAATCTGCGCCTCTTTGTTGCCCTCGGCGACCAGGATGGCAGAACTCTTTTCGCCCTCGGCGCGCAGGATTACCTCGCGGCGCTCGCGCTCCGCTTTCATCTGCTTTTCCATCGCGTCCTGGATTTCGCGCGGTGGCAAAATATTTTTTAGCTCGACGCGGTTGATCTTGATGCCCCACGGGTCCGTCGCCTCGTCCAGGATCGCCCGCATCTGCGTGTTAACCGTGTCTCGCGACGTCAGCGTCTCGTCGAGCTCAAGGTCGCCGATAATGTTCCTGAGCGTCGTCGCCGTCAGGTTTTCAATCGCCATCATCGGCTTTTCCACCCCGTATACATACAGCTTGGGATCGGATATCTGGAAGAAAATGACTGTGTCGATCTGCATCGTCACGTTGTCTTTCGTGATAACCGGCTGCGGCGCAAAATCGACGACCTGCTCTTTGAGTATTACAATTTTAACGAGCTTGTCGATAAACGGGATCTTGACGTGCAGCCCGACGTCCCATGTGGCGCTATATACGCCGAGACGCTCGATTATGGCTGAGTGCGCCTGCGGGATGATCCTGATATTTGTGATTATGACAATGATGACGACGATGACCAGGACAAGAATGATATATGGCATGTTATGCTTCCTTTCAAATAATAATACAGGCGGTAATGATGGTGGTAAAAAAGATTTTATTGAAATTCCTTTGGCCTGACAATCGCTTTGACGCCGGTGATGCCCATAACTTCTACGCGCATGTCGACCTCGACGATGGATTTTCCGTCTTCCGGCTTCGCGGACCAAACTTGGCCCATCACTTTTATCTGCCCCTCGCCGCTGATCGGGTCGATCCTCTTAATGACAAGCCCCTCCTGCCCTATGACCCTGTCCGCGTTTGTACGGACTTTCCGGCCAGCGGCCATGCGTACCGCAACCGGGCGCACAAGCAGCAGGAGCAGCCCCGCGACCACCACAAACGCGGTCGTCTGAACGAGCATATGGGCATTGAACAGGCTCAAAATGAGGCTGACGAGCGCGCCCCCGGCGAACCAGATGCAGATGAGGCTATATGTCATGCCTTCGATGACAAAAAGCAGTACCAAAATGATAAGCCAAACTATCGCATTTACGTTGACAACCGAACCTGGGTCCATACAACGCCCCCTTCCCTTTACGTTTCCAGATGCATTAATTATATATTGATTCCTTGTTATTGACAATGTTTCCGTTTATTATATATACACGGCGGTAAATATTGGTTACAGGTCAGAGGGGTATTTGTCGATGACGAATTCTTAGAGGTGACCTGCAACAAATATCGTTGGTGGCTGTTGGTGGCTTATGAAGATTAGCAGGCTGTTTAACCGATCATATCGCGAGCTTGTCCGCGACGACAGTTTATTGCGGAACCTCGATTTAATTGTCATCTCCGCGTCAATCGGCACCATCCTGTTTTCCAACGCAGGCGGCGCCGCATTTACGGGATATGCATCCGCTTTGGGCGCCGGCGAATTCATGTTCGGCCTCATCTCCGCGCTGCCGATCCTGGGCAGCCTCATGCAGCTCTATGTGTCTTACCTGGTCGAAAAAACAGGGAAGCGCAAGGCCCTCTTCCTTACAGGCGGCATTATCCAGCGTTCGATTTGGCTCCTGACGGCTGCGATACCGTTTTTTGTGCCGGATAGATTCGAGTCACTCCGCATTTGGGTGCTGCTGGGGATGATTACGGCTGCCGCCGTCAGCGGCTCCTTCGTCGGGATAACGCACACATCTATGGTCGCGGAAACAGTCCCCATCGATATCCGGGGGCGCTTCCTGACGACGCGGCAGCGCGTGGCGACCGTTGTTTCCATGGCCTCGGGGTTCGCCGCGTCGTTTGTGCTAGATAATTTCACCGGCCTGACGGGCTATACGATTGTTTTCACGATCGCTGGCATCGCGGGGCTTTGCGATGTCCTGATGTACATCCGATTCAAATTCCCTGAAAAGGAGAAGGCCGCAAGCGGCTTTTCCTTGATAAAAGGGTTCCGCGAATGTTTCAGCACTACCAAGACGCGCGACTATATCGTTTTTTTCTGCGTCTGGAGTTTTGCCGTCAATGTCAGTGCGCCGTTTTTCAATAAATATGCGATTGATATATTAAAGCTATCATTTACCCAAATAATTCTTTTCGGGCAGATTAGCGCAAATATCATGGCGCTTATAATCATCCGGCGATGGGGCAGGTTCATCGACAGGTACGGCTGCGTGCCGCTGATGCTGATCACCGGCTCGATAACGTCGGCGCTCACGCTTGTTTGGCTGCCTGCGGTTCCGGGGAATTTTGTGCCGCTGCTGCTGTTCAACATGCTGGGCGGGTTTTTCTGGTGCGCGAACGAGGCCTGCGCCGTAAGCATGCAGCTCTCCCACACACCGAATATAGGGCGTTCGCTGGTGCTCGCCCTATATGCCGTTGTCACTTCCCTGTCCGCCGCGTTGGCGTTTATTTGCGGAGGGGCGTTCCTCGAATTGACCGCGCCGATCATGGCGGCGGCCAACCTGACGGTTTTCGGGACGCCGTTCGACCATTATAAATTGCTGTTTACTATCGCGACGTTCCTGCGTTTCGCGTCCGTATTGATCTTCCTGCCGCGCGTGTGGAATGAAAAGGGGCTTGTCACAAAAGAAGTATACAAGGAAATCACTCTAAGGCTGGTAAATAATGCAAGGATGCTCCGCATGGCGATTTTTGTAGCTAAGCACAGGCGCAGGTTCCTAAAAGAGGAAGCCGAAAGAAGCAGCGACGGGGCGAGCGGCGAAGGGTGAGCGGCGGTGAAGATGCGTGAGGTGCAGGGTGAGCGGCGGCAAAGAGGCGAGCGGCGGTGAAGATGCGAGCGGCCGCAATGCAAGTAACGAGGGGGGCAGTGATCATATGACCAAGAGGGAAAGGGTAATCGGGGCGCTTAATCATAGGCAGACAGACATAATACCGTATGTCGTAGGCTTCACGCAAAAGGAGCATGAGCTATACGCGGCGTACACCGGAGACGCAGATTTCGCGTCGAAGATAGGGAACCACGCGACCGGATGCTATTATTCCGGTTTTGTGGCCGGGACGGCGGCGGCTCGACAAAGGACAGTTTCGACGCAAACGCCAGCTTCTATGCAAACGTCAGCCGCATCGCTGTCGGGTGGCCACGCTCTGCGTGAGATCGGGCTTGACGGCGAGGTGGCGGGCAAGCCCGGCTATTATATGGACGATTTCGGGGTCGTGTGGAACCGGACTATCGACAAGGACATCGGCGTCATCGATAACTATGTGCTGGGCGAACCCGATCTGTCCGCTTTGGAGCTGCCACCGGTGTACGAGGACGAACTGCGGCGCGGCTATGAGGCGCTGACCGGCGGAGGAGGCAGAGGGGACGGAGCGGACGGAGCGGACGCGGACGGTGGCGACGGAACGGACGCAGACGAACTATTCAAGTATGGCTCCGTCGGGTTCTCCATGTTCGAAAGGGCGTGGACGCTCCGTGGAATGGAAAACTTCCTCATCGACATGATATCTGAAAAGTCATTTGCCCACGGGCTGCTGGACGCGATTTGCGACTATAATATGGAAATCGTCAAAATTGGCCTGTCCTACGATATCGACAGTTTCTATTTCGGCGACGACTGGGGGCAACAAAAAGGCCTCATTATGGGCCCGGCGCTGTGGAGGGAATTCATCAAGCCGCGCATGGCGAGGCTGTACAGTGCTGTCAAGGCAAAGGGGAAGTACGTCGTGCAGCACTCGTGCGGCGACGTGACCGAGATATTCCCCGATCTCATCGAAATCGGGCTTGATTGCTACCAGACATTCCAGCCGGAGATATACGACATCCGAGCCGTAAAGCAGGAGTATGGCGGCGACTTGTCATTTTGGGGCGGCATCAGCACCCAGAGGCTGCTGCCGTTTGCGACACCGGGCGAAGTCCGTGCCAAGACTGCGGAAATAATGCAAATAATGGGCGCCAACGGCGGCTACATCGCTGCGCCGACTCATGCGATCCCCGGCGATGTCCCGCCGGAAAACGTTGAGGCCATGCTGGACGTATTCCAAAACCAGGGGAAGTACCTGTAAGGGCGGGGCGGCTTGGGGCGGTATTTGCAACCCATGCCGCCCTTTACTCCGGCTGTCCGGGTTTCCTTTGTGCCACCTCCCGGCGTGATGAAGACATCACGCCCTACGAAGAACGTATACACATCCGTTGTAAGCGGCGCGATGAAGACATCGCGCCCTACGAAGAACGTATACACATCCGTTGTATGCGGTGCGATGCGGGCATCTTGTTAACAGCGCGCCAAACGTCAACTTCGTTGACGGGGCGTCGCGCCATACGATGATATTGGCTGTATTTTATATAATCCCTTTGTACCAATCTGCGCCGGGCTTGTTTTCCGTTTCGCAAAAATAGTCCCACACAAAGCCCATGGGCATCGTCTTGCACTCTTCGAGCAGCGCCAACCTTTGCGTCAGGTCGCCACCTTCCTCCGCGCTGCGGAGCGCACCGAACGGCGTCAGCAGCGCCGCAAGCAGCGCCTTCCTGGCGTTCCTCGCGCCGATTGCGAGCGCGGCTATGCGGTTGATGCTGGCGTCAAAGAAGTCCAGCCCGATATACACGCGCCCTAGCCCGCCGCACCCAACTATTTCGCGCATGATCGCCAACGTTTCGTCGTCCAGGGCGACCACATGGTCGCTGTCCCAGCGGACTGGCCTGCTGACATGGAGCAATACTTCTTGTCCGAAAGCCAAATATGACGACAGCTTGGCGGAAACGGTCTCCGTCGGGTGAAAATGGCCCGCGTCTAGGCATATGATGCAGTTTTTCTTGTAGGCGACATAGTTCGTGTAGAACTCGTGGGAGCCGACGACATAGCTCTCGCTCCCCAGCCCGAACAACTTGCTCTCTACGGCGTCGACATTGTGGCGCGAGTCCAGGGGCTTGGCGAACAGCTCGTCCAGCGAGGCTATCAGGCGCTCGCGCGGCGCCAGTTTGTCAACGGTGAAGTCCTTGTAGCCGTCGATGATCCAATGGTTCGTCACGCATTTTTGCCCCAACTCGCGGCCAAAATACTCCCCAATGGCCCTACAGCGCTTGCCGTGCTCCAGCCAAAAAGCCCGGACTTTGGCATCGCCGCTCGCCAGCGTAAACCCGGAATCCGACAGCGGATGCGAAAAATAGGTGGCATTGAAGTCCAGCCCAATTTCGCGCTTCTTTGCGTAGTCCACCCAAAAGGCGAAATGCGACGGCTCGATGGCGTCCCTGGCCACCTTCTTGCCCCCGTCGTCCAGATAAATGGCGTGCAACGAAAGCTTGGTGGCGCCGGGTATCAGGTTCAGCGCCCTGTCCAGGTGCTCGATGAACTCGCCTTTGGTTTTGGGTTTTCCGGGGGCGTTGCCTGTCGCTGCGATCCCGCCTGTGAGGGCCGCGTCAAAGTCCTCGAAGCCTGTCACATCGTCGATCTGCCAGCAATGCACGGAAATGGGCGTGTGTTTCAGCGTCGCAAGCGCGCCATCCGTATCGACACCCAACGCCGCGTAGGTCTCTTTCGCAATGCCGTAATTACGTTCAATGTTACCCATTTAAAAACGCCTCCGTTTAATTTTCGCAACCGTGTGCATATACCCGTAGGGGCGGATTCCATATCCGCCCGCGCTGTACCACGTCCATGTTAACCCGCGCCTGTGCCATCCAATGTGCGCATCGCCAGTATCGTCTCGCTTATCAGCTCCTCCAGCGACCAGCCGAGGGCCTCCGCGCCGGCGCGTATTACGTCGCGCGAGCACCCTGCCGCGAACTTTTTGTCCTTGAATTTTTTCATTACGCTTGGGCACTCCATATCGGACACGCTTTTGCTTGGCCTCATCAGGGCCGCAGCGCCGATGAGCCCGGTCAGCTCGTCCACCGCAAAAAGGATTTTTTCCATCAGCGCCCCCGGCTCGTGCGGCGTGCCTGTCGCGCCATAACCATGGCTCAACGCCGCCCGCGCGACGCTTCCGTCCACGCCCTCGTCGCGCAGTATCTCTTCGCCCCTCACGCAATGCTCCTCGGGGTACATCTCAAAATCTATATCGTGCAGCATCCCGACCACTTTCCAAAAATCAACTGCTTGCGGGTCGTGTTTTTTCGCAAAATAGCCCATGACGCCGGAGACGATTTCTCCGTGCGAAAGGTGGAACGGCTCTTTGTTGTATTTCGCGAGCAGCGCCCTCGCTTCTTCCAATGTAGGTATTGCGGACATAAGCGTAGTAGCCCCTTTATAATTTATACGTTGCGGCGTTTGTGAAAATTGCGGACGAACACTGTTCGTCCCTACAAGGTTTAGGCCTGTTGCAACGTTTATTAAAATCGCGGACGAACACTGTTCGTCCCTACGAGTTTAAGGCCTATTGCGTCGTATGCGTATAACGCGGACGAACACTGTTCGTCCCTACAAGTTTGAGCATGTTGCGGCATTTTCAAAAAATCGCATGTGAAACGTATTCGCCCCTGCGAAGTTTTGAGCATATTTTATTAAATAGATTTGTGGCGCCTATATTTCAGGTATCACTATTTCTACTTCGTGGCCGCTGCGGGACGAGCGGATGATACCGTCTATTATCGCCTGGTTGTACAGTATCTGCGACGCCGGTATGGGGTCGGGGCCGCCAGCGACCACCGCGTCCACAAAGGCTCGCACTTTGAGCTTGAACCTGTCGACGTTTGCGTTTTTCAGCGGAATCTGCGTCTCCGCCAGATTGTCGTTAATATCGCTGTATAGGAACACGGGACCGATGGTGCCGTCCCATGCCCCGCCCCACGACGTGCCCAGCCCCGGGGACTTCACTTTAAGCCCCGCCTCGGAACCGAGGAACAGCGTGTCGCCCATTGTGTCCATATGCATGGCCCACGACATGCGGAAATCCAGCGCGATGTCCCCCTCGAGGCGTATAAAAGCGACGGAGAAGTCGTCGACCTCGAAGTTTTTGTAGTCCGGCTGGTATTTCGGGTTTTTGCCGAAGTGGTCGCCTGCAAACGCCGAGACGGTGAGGGGTTTTGGGTATCCGATGGAGTTGAGCGCCATGTCAAGCCCATAGCAGCCGATGTCGCCCAGCGCCCCCATCCCCGCGAGGTCCCTGCGGATGAATGTGCGGCTCGGCATGCCGCGCCGCCGCCCGCCGCCCGTCTGTACATAGTATATTTTACCCAAAATGCCGGACTGGACAAGGTCCCGCACCATGATCATGTCCGGGTCGTAACGCGGCTGGAAGCCAATGGTGAGAACTTTTTTGGCCGCTTTCTGAGCCCGTACCATCGACGCCGCCTGTTCAATCGTCACGCACATCGGTTTTTCGCATAGCACGTTGATGCCAGCCTCGAGCGCGGCTATGGAGCATTCGGCGTGCGTAGAGTTGTATGTGCAAACGCTGACGCCGTCCAAATCCAGCTTGAACAGCTCGTTATAGTCCTCAAACGCTTTCGCGTCGGGCATTTCATATTTATCGAAAAAATCGCGCGCCTTGCCCGGCACTATGTCCGCCCCGCCGACGATCTCCACGTCGTCCATCGACATATATGCGCGCATGTGCGCGTTCGCAATGCTGCCCGTGCCTATAATACCAATGCGCGTCTTTTTCGCTGCGCTGGAATCAGACACAACGGCGCCCTTGGCGACGTTTGCGCCTTTTGCAACGGCGTTTTTAGCAGCGGCTGCGCCTTTGGCGGCAGCGTTTATAGCGGCGGCTGCGCCTTTAGTGGTGGCGTTTTTTGCAACGGCTGCACCTTTAGCGGCGGCGCTTTTGGCGACTGCAGCGCCTTTGGCCGCGGCGCTTTTAGCCGTGGCGCCCTTGGCGACGCTTGCGCCCTTGGCGACGCTTGCGCCCTTGGCGTCGGCGGATTTCGTTACTCTGGCCATGCCCTGTCCCCTCCCTATATAGATAGTTCGTTCGTCATAGTCCGATTTGCTTTTCAACGGCCTCCATCAGCCCTTTTATGTACCCGACCGCGAAAATGTTCGCCTTGACGGCATAGCTCGGCCGGTCGTTCGGCTCGCCCACCATCGTCGGCACGTGATCGGGCCTGGCGACACCGTCGAACCCCACTTCGTAGTATGCCTTCATCGCCCTGTACATGTCCGTCTGGCCGTCGTCGTGCCATGTCTCCTCGAAGCAGTTCTTGTCGCCGCGGATGTCGCGGAAATGCACGAACGTTATTTTGCCCTGGCTGCCAAAGCGCCGTATTGCCGCAGGGACGTCCTCGCCCATCGCGGAAATATTGGCCTGGCAGAATGTCATCGTGTTGTACGCGCTGTCGACTAAGTCCAGTGCGCGCTGATAGTTCCGCGCGCTCGTGACGATGCGCTCGATGCCTTTGAGGGGCGTCAGTATGGGCGGATCGTCCGGGTGGAGCGACATTTTCACGTTCCATTTTTCGCAGACCGGGATGATTTCGCGCAAGAAGCTCTCCAGCGTCTTCCACAGCGTCGCCGCGCTGATCTCCCCGGCGAATGTCCTCTCGTCCGGGTCCACGTCGGCGACGTCGAACGCCGTGACTGTGGAGCCGCCCCGCGACGGCAGCGCGTTTTTCGTGCGGAACCAGCCGACGACCGGCATCCAGTTGTAACACATGACGCGGACGTCGTTCCTTCCGCAGGCCTCGATTAAGCGCTTCGCAAAGTCCATCTGCTCGTCGGCGCCCGGCCTGTCCAGCTTGATGTCCTCTATGCCGCCCATCCCCTCGAAAACGGAGAACTTGAGCCCCACGTCCTCGAACGCCTTGCATTTCGCCGCCATCATGGCGTTTAAATCGCCTTTTTCCTCTCCCCTGATGCGGAGCGAGGAGACGAGGTGCTTCAGCCCCAACTGATGCTGAATGGAGACCATTTCGTCTTTGGCGTCTGATATAACTAGCCCTAATTTCATGGATTAAACCTCCCCTTTTTGTGATCGTCCCTTTTTATGATCGTCCCCTTTTTTGTGTTCGTCCCCTTTGTAATCGTCCTTTTAATGCAATTCACAGTATATCTTATAGGAATTTAATGTCAATACACAGGCGGCAGTACGTCGTCCGGGATGGGGCAAACATACGGCGGCTTTTCCGCCATTGTTTTGTCGAACTCGGCTTTAGCATCGGCCAAAATCGCTGGGTCCGTAAGCGCCTTCAGCCCGAAAAGCGCCATTACGCGTGCGGCGTAGATCATGCCCTTCTCGCCGATGGAGCCGCCGGCGCAGGCGGAAATCTGCCAGCTATGCCCGGGCGATCCCAGGGCGGAGCAGGCCGTGCTGAACATGACGGTCGGCATAAGGTGCCCGATGTCGCCCACGTCGGTGGAGCCGTGGCCGACGTCCGTCTGGATGGGGCGCACCCCCTTGTATATATAATCGTCGCTGCCCAGCTCCATGCGTTTTTGCGTCTCCGCCAGTTGCGGCCCGGCCAATGTGGCGATCTCTTTCGCGAAAGCGATATCCTCCGCGCTCCACTCGTCCTGCGGCGCTTCGGTTAAGGCGGCGTGGACGGCATCGACCAGCACTTTATTGTTAAGCGTAGGATAGCATCCGCCCAAAAACTCTACGCTCATTTCCGTTTCCGTCATCAACGCTGCGCCCCGCGCGATGTTCAGCAGCCTTTCATACACCGATTCAATGCGCTCGCGCGTCTCCGCGCGGACAAAATACCAGGCCGAGGCCTTGTCGGGGACAATGTTGGGCGCAAGCCCGCCGTCCGTGATAATATAGTGCATCCGCACGTCCGACGTAACGTGCTCGCGCAGGTACTGGATGCCCACGTTCGTGAGTTCCACGGCGTCCAGGGCGCTCCTGCCGCTGTGCGGGTCCCCGCCGGCGTGCGCCGTGCGCCCCTTGAAATGCAGCTTGAAGTTATTGAGCCCGATATTGCCGCCCGTCCCGACGCTGTTGGATGAGCCGGGGTGCCAGTGTATCGACATGTCCACGCCTTCGAACGCCCCCGCCCTGGCCATGAAGACCTTGCCCGTCAGCACCTCTTCCGCAGGGCATCCATAATATATGATCGTTCCCGGCAAGCCGCCCGCCTTCATTTCGCGCGCCAGCCCAATGACGGCGCCGATATGCCCGACACCGAGCAGGTTGTGCCCGCAGCCGTGCCCCCATCCGCCTTCCGTTACCGGCTCCTGCCACGGGACGTTTTTCTGGCTCAGTCCTTCCAGCGCGTCGTATTCGCCCAAAAAGGCTATGACCGGCGATCCGTTGCCATATGATGCCTTTATGGCAGTGGCTAGCCCGCCGACGCCGATCTCGACGTCGAAGCCTGCTGCGGACAGCATCTCCGCCGACCATTTGCAGGCATTGTATTCGCGGTTCGGGCCCTCTGGGTTCTCCCATATCCGCCGCGCCAACTGCCAAAGCCGGTCCCTGTTTTCTTCTATTGCTTCGAATGCAATTTTTCCAAACGCCATATCTTCCCTCCTTGTACAACGCATATGAACTTCACATCATACATGATACACCATACATTATATATGGTTATATTTTTCGCATGTGGGTATATATATACTGGTATAAAACACCATGCGTCAACGGCGCAAGTTAGTTCATATCAAATGTAAGATCATCATGTTTATATACGGTGCGCTGAGGACAGCGTACCCTACGATGGCAATACGCGTTAACAGATAAATTGAAATCCTCCTCTTATTGACAAAGCATCCCCCCGCTTGGTCAATTTTTTTTTGCATAAATTTACCTAATATCATAAATCCTATAAATACGGCATTCGCAGGTTAATGCGAATTGCACTGGTTAATACGGCTTGCACTGGTTAATATGGCTTGCACTGATTAATATGGCTTGCAATGGTTAATATGGCTTGCACAGTATCTCATGGACTTTGGTCGAGAAGATATCCTGGGTGTACGCGGGCGTGAGTACTACAACTGTGTCTGCGCCGCGCCCGGTCCCCCCGACGGCGACGACCGGCGAGCCGTGGCGTATTGCGCCCGCGTCGAGGGCCATCGCGGCAATTTCGACCGTGACCTTAACCCCTTGCGAAAACATACGCAGAGTATGTGCGATTATCTCCACGGGATATACGCCCCGGAACTTAGTCGACATCGCGCGTTCGGCGCCGGACAAAACATGCGCGGCTGTCACGATCCGGACATTTGCCTCGTCAAGCTCTTTTTTGAATTCTTCTTTCATCCCGTTGTCGTCGGGCCCCCTCGAACCGTAAACGGAAGATATAATGACCAACCGTTCAGCGATACCTTTGTCGCGCGCGACGCGCGCGGCTGCCACAGCCGTTTCGCCGCTGCTGGTCGCGACGAGTAGCGGCGAACCAAGGCGTATAGCCTCGTCCGCCGCTATATCCAGCGCACGAGCCGTGTTGCCTTTATCGTTCAGGGTCAGAGCTACCATTTTTTACCTCCTGGGAAAATTTTTGATGAACCGCCTCATATCGTCCAAATCGGCGGATAGCATGCGCATATATTCGTATATATCACCCGCTTGCGCCAAATGGCGGAACGCCTTGGTCACCGCCCTGCGAAAAGCCGGGTCGAGGTGTTCGCTGTCAGCCAGCGGGCACACGCGCAGCGCGCGCGGGTCAGGCCGCGCGGTGATGGAGCTGGCATTGGCGGCTGCGTTGTTGGAAGCAATTGTGCTTGCTTCGACTTCTTTTATATGCGGCGCCAACGGAAAAATCCTGCACGCCAGCGGGCGCTTTCGCCTATCGCACACGCCCTCGCACACCAGGAACCAGGCAGGCGCGCCCATGTAAAGTATGCGGAATAATCGAAATCCGGCCCCACCCGAAACCAGGCCGACTTCGCCCGGAAATAAAACCATACCGGTGGCGTCCGGTACATTTAGCGCCACATTTACTACCGTCTCGGACGCCACGCCGTCCGGCATATTTGGCACAACGATATCAGTCGCACCGGGAGTCACATCAGGCGCCACGCTGCCTGCCGTTTCGGACGCCACGCCGTCCGCCACTTCTGCATCCGCTTCTGCTTCCGCATCCGTACCTTCCGTCCCGCCAGCCGACAGGTCCTTGCAACAAGCCGCGCCGCACAGCCGTCCGCAGTCCGCTTTAAGGGGCGTCATCTTTCCGATGATGGCGTATGCCTGCTTGATAATTTCCTCTAAGCGCGCGGTGTCCTGCATGAACCGCTCCTTATGTATTCATTCCATAGACGATTGTAAAAGCCGGTATGTTACGGGCGAACACTGTTCGCCCTTACAACATTATGTATATATGCAAAATTGGCTGCCTATATGTAGGGACGCACATTGTGCGTCCGCGATTTTTACAATCGCCAATATTCATTCCAGGCTGTTCTCAGCCTCGCGCATGCTCTGCTCTATCGACTCCAGCATATTGAACGCCTCGCCGGTGCCAAGCGCGACGCACGATATCGCCTTGTCGGAAACTGTGACGCCAATGCCCGTCCGCTCCTCAATCAGCTTGTCAAGGCCATATACCAGGCTGCCGCCGCCGGTCAGGATGATGCTCCTATCCGCAATGTCCGCCGCCAACTCCGGCGGAGTCCTCTCCAGCACGGACCGCACGGCTTCTAAAATGCCCGATACTGGTTCGCTGAGCGCGTTCATCATTTCATATGACGATATGGTCAGTGTTATCGGGAGGCCCGTTACCTGGTTACGCCCGCGTACATCCATTGTCACTTCCTGGACGCGCTCGTATACGGTCCCGATATTGATCTTCAATTCCTCCGCAGACCTGTCGCCGATCATCATATTGTGCCTGCGCCGCATGTATTTGATTATCGCCTCGTCAAATTTGTCGCCGGCTATTTTAATAGATGCGCTTACGACAGTCGAGCCCAGCGATATAACGGCAATGTCAGTGGTGCCGCCTCCGATGTCGATGACCATGTTACCTGCGGGCTGCGATATGTCGATCCCGACGCCCAACGCTGCGGCGATAGGTTCTTCAATTAAATATGTTTTTCGCGCGCCCGCTTGCTGAGCCGCGTCGATAACCGCCCTCCGCTCGACGCCGGTGACGCCGCTCGGCACGCATACCACAATGCGCGGTTTTAGCAACCGGAACATGCCGGTCCCGAGCGCGCGGTTGATAAAATATTTCAGCATGCGCTCGGTTATCTCGTAATCGGATATCACGCCGTCGCGCAGCGGGCGGATCACGGAAATACTGCCGGGCGCCCTGCCTATCATGCTGCGCGCTGCTTCGCCGACCGCAAGCAGTTTATTCGTGTTGTTGTCTATCGCCACGACAGACGGTTCTTGCAATACAATGCCTTTGCCTTTTATATATACGAGAACCGACGCCGTGCCCAGGTCAATCCCGATATCATGCCTCACAGCCAAGTCCAGCACCCCTCTGTTTCATTTATCATTTGTATCAATGACTCTTATCAATGTTTGTCAATGACTCTTATCATTGTTTGTCAATGACTCTTATAATTGTATGTCAATGACTGTTATCATTGCATGTCAATGACTCTTATCATTGTTTGTCAATGACTGTAATCATTGTTTGTCAATGACTGTTATCATTCGTTTCATATGACATTAACATAAACATATATCCATTTCAAGGCGGAGGCGAAGACATCGCGCCCTACTATTTACTTTTGGATTTGTTGACGATATATTTTATAGATGATTTGTGAGGTGACAATGGCTCAGTATAATGTACATCATGATTCCCACGACAGCTTCTACAGGAGCCCGTTCGGGGCTGTTCCGACAGGTTCGGATATGCTATTCCGCTTGGCTGTCCATAAAGACTTCGATATTAAAAACGTGACTCTGCGTTTATGGTGCGGCGGGGAGGAAACCTTGCTGGATATGAGCAAAGGCGTGATAGGCAAGCTGCCGCCTAACGGCGTTGCAGCAGAAGCGCGCGATGCGAAAACCGCCGGCGATATGCAAGTCATGAAAATTGCCGACGAAATGCAAGTTATGAAGATCGCTTTCGGCGCAAGGCCCCATAAAAATGCTGAAGCCGATTTTGCTTCGAGCGCCGATTATTTGATATATCATGTAAAATACAATGTCGGCGCCGCGCCGCGCCTGATCTGGTATTATTTTATTTTGAACGGCCCCAATAACATAAAACGTTATTACGGTAATAACCCGGAAATGCTGGGCGGCGGGGGCGTCGAAACGCCGGAACCGCCCTGGTCGTACCAAATCACGGTGTACGAGGCAGGCTTTCACGTGCCGGGCTGGATGAGGCACGGCGTTATCTACCAAATATTCCCCGACCGCTTTTACCAAAAGCGCAGTAAGCCGCTGACGCAGGCGGACGTCGAAAAGAAGCGCCCGGACTACATCCTGCGTACGGACTGGACAGAAAAGCCCATATATGCGCCGGACCCGCGCACGGGCGATATCATGAACAATGACTTCTTCGGCGGCAACCTTGCCGGAATCGCGGAAAAGCTGCCATACCTGAAAAATTTGGGCGTCAGCATCATATATCTGAACCCCATATTCGAAGCCTACTCGAACCATCGCTACGACACAGGGGATTATCGCAAAATCGACGCGCTGCTCGGGAAAAACAGCGACTTCGCATCTCTCTGCGTCCAAGCGAGGCAAATGGGCATCCGCGTCATACTGGACGGCGTGTTTAACCACACGGGAAGCGACAGCGTCTATTTTAACAAAGAGGGCTATTACAAAAGCATTGGCGCCTACCAGTCGCAGAGTTCCAAATTTTACAGTTGGTATTTATTCGATAAATTCCCCGATGATTATGCGAGCTGGTGGGGCATTGAAACGCTGCCCGACATCAATGAGTCCGACCCCGAATACATCAAATACATTATCACCGGTGAAGACAGTGTCGTAAAATATTGGCTGAAACAGGGGTCTAGCGGTTGGAGGCTCGACGTTGTGGACGAGCTGCCAGGCGAATTCGTGAAGGAGCTCCGCAAGCATATAAAAAAGACCGACGAAGACGCCGTCATAATAGGCGAGGTCTGGGAGGACGCGTCCAACAAAGTGAGCTACGGGCGGCAGCGCGAGTATTTGCTGGGGTTCGAGCTCGATTCGGTGATGAATTATGTGTTCAAAAACGCGTTGATAGCGTTCATGCTGGGCATTATCGATGCGACCCGCTTTGATGCCGAGAACAGAAAAATCGCAGAAAACTACCCGCTGGAGTGCTATTATTCGCTGATGAACCTGATAGGCGGGCACGATGTCGAGCGCATATTGACGATAATGTCAGAACCGCCTGACGGCCTGACACGCGATCAGAAGGCCTTGCACAGGCCTACGCTTCAAAAACACAACTTGGGCGTAAAGAGGCTCAAGCTCATGTCCCTTATCCAGATGACATTCCCCGGGACGCCCTGCGTGTATTACGGCGACGAGGCGGGTATGACGGGTTTTGAAGACCCGTTTAACCGGGGGGCCTACCCATGGGGAAGCGAAGACGCTGATTTACTCGGATGGTACAAGCGGATTATTTCGTTGCGCAACACCTGCCCCGCCCTGCGTACAGGCGACTTCACCACAGTCAGGGCGGCTGGCCCGATATACATATATATACGCGAAATCAAGCGCGGCGCGGACGTTTTTGGGGACGCGGCGCAGAACGGTTTCGCACTGATAGCCGTGAACCGCGATAAAGAGGCCCCGGAGGCCATCGATATAGATTTGGAAAAATGGGGCATCCCCGCGCTGTACGACGCGCTGGGCGGCGGAGAACTCGCCCGGCGCCCGGTCGCATACTACACGGGCAGCCGTTTGATCTTTTCATTGGAGCCGCTTGGGTGCCGCGTGCTGACATACCCCTGTAGCGTTTATTAATTTTTAGCTATATTATATTTTAAGCCGCCCTCAGCGTTGCAGCGTTGCAGCGTTGCCGCGCTGCCGCTGCCGCCTCTGCGTTCGAGGCGGTTTGTTTGGCATTGACTTGTCAAAATCCATGCCATATAATTTATCATATCGATTTTTCAAGCAATACATTTAATTATTATAGCAAAATCACATTAATCATATTAATTACCAGACGCATAAAATAAAATATACAATACATGGGGGGGCTTGGATATGCTTATCGACAGGATCGAGACTTTTGCCACAAAGGACATATGCCATGTGCGCGTCACAGATTCCGACGGCGCGCAGGGCTGGGGCATGACGGCGCCATTTAACGCTGACATTTCGGCCCAGGTGCTCCACAGGATCGCGGCGTCCGTGGCGTTTCGCCGCTATGAGGATTTCCGTGAGGTGGCGGACGATATCATCCATTACCAATACAAGTTCCTGGGCACGTTCGTCGTGCGCGCCGCAGCGGGCATCGATACCGCCCTGTGGGACTTGAACGCCAAGCGCGCAGGCGTCCCGGTCAAGCGCCTCATCGGTAGCAGGCGCGACAAGATAGACCTGTACGCCACCAGTATGGGCCACATTCAGCCGGTCGAAGGCGAGGCCGCCAGGCTACGGGCGATACAGGACACATATGGGCTTCGCGCCATCAAGCTGCACGCCGGAACCCCGGCGGGCAAGGACCGCGAGCCTTGGCCCGGCTGCATACGCGACATGGTGCTGGGCATGCGCAAAGCCGCCGTCGAGGGGACCCATTTATTTGTGGACATAAACGGCAATTTTTCCGTCGGTAAGGCGATAGAGACAGCACGTTTCCTAAAAGACAATGGCATCGAGTTTTTCGAGGAGCCGTGCCCATATTGGGAAACAGACCAGACCAAAGCCGTCCGCGACGCGTGCGAGCTAATCGGGCTGCCGGTGGCAGGCGGCGAACAGGACTATATCGAGCCTATATGGAAACGGATGATAGACACCAGGGTGGTCGACATCTGCCAGCCTGACCTTTTGTATGTCGGCGGTTTCACGCGGGCGCTGCGCGTCGCGGCGCGGGCGGCTTCGCGCGGAATGATGACCACGCCCCACACGTCGAACCAATCGCCGATAGCGGTGATGGGGCTGCACTATATGTCGGTCATCGAAAACCCCTACCCTTTTATGGAATGCGGCATGGGCGAAGCGGGGTGGGCAAAGGACTGCTACCATCCACACATCGACATCGTTGGCGGGGCGGCTTCCGCTCCCGACGTCCCCGGCTGGGGGTACGATCCCGACGAGGACTTCCTTGCCCGCTCAGAAAAACAGGAAAGCACGAGGCAACAGTAGACAGGGCAGTCGTAGACAGGGCAAAAGCAGACAGGGCATCGTTAGCAGGACAACAGTAGACAGGGCATCGTTAGCAAGACAACAGTAGACAGGGCAATCGTAGACAGAGCAGTCGTAGACAGGGATGGGATGCCGCGCCGAAGACGCGTCGCGAGGATATGTATGGCAAACGGTCGAGAAGGAAAACTGTACGAAGAAATTATTGAATATATAAAAGAGCAGATAGAGAGGGGCGCATATCAGCCGGACGACAAACTGCCTACCGAGCAAGTCCTCGCCCAGATGTTTCATGTCAGCCGCATCACGTCCACGCGCGCCCTCAACGAGCTGCAGTCCATGGGCTTGATTGTCCGCCGCCAGGGGAGCGGCAGCTATGTCGCGAGCAAGCAGGCGCGCGGCGCGCCGCAGCATTCTGAAAAATACATCGCCATGATAATACCCTATGTGGCGCTGCAGGGGCGGCTCCACGAAATCCTGCAGGGCATATCGGACACGTTGGCGCGGCGGGGCTACCACCTGATTATTTACAACTCCGGCCTGGACTCTGCCTCCGAGCGCACGCTGCTCCTGCGGGCGCGGACAAACGGCATGTGCGGCATCATCCTGTACCCAAAGGTAGACAATACAAATATCGACATTGTCTATGATATGTACATAAATAAATTCCCCATTTTGCTGGTGGACAAAAAATATTCCGACATACCCATAAGCAATGTGTGCGTGGACAACCACAAGGGCGCATATGACGTCACGCGCCTGCTGCTTGATCGGGGCCACCGCAACATCGGTTTTGTCACCAACCGCCGCATGGAGGAGGTCTATTCGATCCGCGAGCGCTATTTCGGGTATTGCGAGGCTATGAGGGACTTTGACGTGCCTGTCAACTTCGAGTTCGTCGTGCGCAGCGATATGGATGTGCAGGACGAGCCTACGAGCATTCAACAAGCGGCGGACATCAGCCAAAAGCTGCTGCTCGGCGGCGCGACGGCGTTGTTTGCGGTCAGCGACGTTGTGGCTTTCAAGGTCCTCAAGGGGTGCGAATCGGTTGGCGTCCGGGTGCCCGACGACTTGTCGTTGGTAGGTTTTGACAACCTGCCCCAATGCGCATACACCACCCCGCCGCTGACGACATGCGAGCAGGATTTTATCAAGGTGGGCGAGCTGGCTGTCGAACTGCTTCTGCGCCAAATCGAGCATAGCGACTACTCTTTCATAGAGCGGCGCGTCCCAGCCAAGCTATGCCTGCGCGAATCAATCCTCACTATAGAATAAAAAGGATATGTTGCTATGAAAAAATCATACCCACAAGTCACTTACGGCGCGGTATACTACCGCAGGTCGAACCCGCCCCGCGCGGACTGGGAGCGCGACTACGCCCAGGCAAAGAAGGACGGCATGAACATGTTCCGCCACTGGTTTTTGTGGGGTTCCATCGAGGTCGCGCCGGGCGTGTTCGACTGGTCCGAGTACGATGCGCATGTGGATCTCGCAGCGCGAAACGGAATCGGCACAGTCATCGCGGAATTTACCGAAAGCGTGCCGGAATGGTTCTTCCACAACAACAAGCACTGCTTCGCCGAGCAGCGTGACGGGGCGCGGGCGCCATACAGCGGCATGGGCGGGTCGTGCGCGACGGGCGGGTTCGTACCGGGCAGCCTGTGCCTGGACAACCCTGAGGCCCGCGTCTACACGGAGCGCTTCCTGCGCGAACTGGCCGGTCACTACAAAGGGCATCCGGGCTTGTTTGGCTACGATATATGGAACGAATGCAACTATAGCCCCAACACCTGCTTTTGCGAACATACGCAAAACGCGTTCCGCGAATGGTTGAAAGCGAAGTACGGTTCGTTGGAAGCGCTGGGGCGCGCCTGGAACCGGTTCAGCTTTTCGGAATGGGCGCATGTGCAGGCGCCGCGCTTTGTGGGGCAGTACACGGAATGCCTGGACTGGCTGCGTTTCCGCAAGGAGAACTACTACAAAAACTTCCAATGGAAAGCGTCCATCGTCCGCTCCGCCGACCCGGACGCGCGCATCACGGCGCATGGGGTGGCGGCGTCGCTCGACTACACATATGGCGACGGTAACGACGACTGGCTCGCCGCGAGCCAGGTCGAATCATACGGGATGACATGGGTGATGGGGCGCAAGGGGACCGAGCCATGGAAACAGTGGCAGGCGGTCGATTTGGTCCGTGCGGCGTCGCGCGGCAAAACATTTTGGCACGCCGAAATGCAGGGCGGCCCGCTGTGGCTGCAGCCGCAGGTGGTCGGCCGCGAAAAGGCGGACGGGCGCGTCGCGACTGCGGCTGACGTGCGCCTGTGGAACCTCGTTTCGCTGGCTGGCGGCGCGAGGGGCGTGCTTTACCTGCGCTGGCGCTCGCTGCTGGACGGCCCGCTGTTCGGGTCGTTCGGCCTGTACTCGAACGACGGGACGCCCAACGATCGCTCGGCGGCTGCTGCGAAGATTGCACACTGGGCCAACAGCCCTAATACACGCGCCCTGTTCGCGGCCAGGCCGCGCAAAGCGGGCGTGGGCATAGTGGTTTACGATCAGGCGCAGGAGTTCAACCGCATAATCGCACAAGCCGGGGCGCAAAAGTTTTACGCGCGCTGCCAATGGGGCGCATACCGTATGTTCTTCGACGCGCGCATTCCTGTCGATTTCGTACATTTTGACGACATCGGCGAATATGATACGCTATATTTCGCATACCCGATCCAATTGGACGCGGCCGACGCGGTGAAGCTAGCGGACTGGGTGCGGGGCGGCGGAAGGCTCGTATGCGAAGGCTTACCGGGCTATTTCGGCGACGGCGGGCATGTGGGCGCGGCGCAGCCGAACAACGGGCTGGACGCGGTGTTCGGCGTGAAGGAGATGTCCGTCGAATTCATGCCAGACATCGGCGAGCGCATACGGTTCAACGTGGCGTGCGGCGGTGGCGGCGCGGCGGGCTGCCCGTACATAAAAGAGGTGCAAGATGTGCCGGGCGGGCTGTTCCGCCAGTCATACACAATAACGGGCGCCGAAGCGCTGGGCGCATACACGGACGCCGACGCCGATTCGGACAACGAGGCAGCCATCGCATACAACCGCTACGGCGACGGGCAGGCCATGCTGATCGGCACATATCCGTCGGAAGGATATTTCAATACCTCGTCGCCCAGGACTCTGGACATGCTGAAGGCCCTGCTCGCGAAAATCGGACGCCTGAACGAGAGCGGTTTGGCTGCCTCCCCAATGGTACAGGCCAGCGTGAACGAAGGCTCGGATGGCGAGTTGTTTGTATGGCTGGTTAACCACGGGGACAAACCAGAAACGGCAAAATTGCCCATGCCGGAAGCGCGCGGCATCGGCGAGGTACTGTGGGGCCAACCGGACGCGGCCTCATTTAACGACGGAACAATAACTGCCACAATACCCGCAAAAGACGCCATCGTCGTCGCGCTGAACCGGTAAGGTACGCTGCCTTATCAGCGCACCTGATATTTTCGGCGAATATGACATTTACCGCGCCGCTCCCCGTCCCCGTATGGCACGACATCCCGGCAGCATAGCTGACGTTTGCTACGCAGTAGACGTTTATCGCGCCGCTTCGAACAAACGCTATGGAGATACAAAATGAGCAATTATTTTGGCAAAATCAATAGTGATATCTCAGGTTATTTTTCAGAGCTTAAAATCATGCTCCCGTATTTTGATGAAGAGATCGAAGTGTATCTGGGTAAAGGATACGACGATTACAGCACGGATCTTTTGCCCCCGCCGACATGTCAGCAACTAGCAGAATATGAACAGGCATTGAAGGTGTTTTTGGATAATATTGATACCATAATTGTTGACATCAAGCAAGCAGCTTTTGAAAATTACCTTAAATATTTTGCAGAGTATTATGAAGAACCTTTTCATGTTCTATCTGAAAATAATCTGGTTAAAAGTGATCAAACCAGCGGCCTTCACCCTCCGCTCAATATTGATTCCGCTGAAAAGCATTTTGAGTACATGAAAAACGTCATAGGATTTATGGTATTAGATAAAAATACGATCATTATTTCAATAAGCTATGCGCTTGACGAGGAGCATGGAATAGAATTCAAACTCATAGACAACAAAGTTGCGCAAATAGACGCAATAGCAGGAACATATTAAAACAATCGGCATTTTTATGGTCAAACGCTCTTTTGGATCGCTTCGCCATATGGTCGCCACTCGTCGCGCAGCAAGCGGTACTCGTCCCGTAGCAAGCGGTACTCCACGCGGTCTTTCAACATTTTGGGCCAATACAGCCGAAAGGCGCGACGGCGCGACGCCCTCGGCGCGCCTTTTTATCTGTCGGTGTTTTTTTCGGTAGCGTTTGGCGCCATTAGTGCTTTTAGCTGATCGGACAGGGCGGAATTTAACGAGTCGCCGGAGCGGCCTGCCTGTGACTGGCCGGCCATGTAACGCTCGACCTCGCGGCGCCCTACTGTGGACTCGCGCCGCGCCTCAAAGTCGGCCAGGCGCTCGCGGTAGCCGCAGACGCACTGGAACGACCTGCTGTCGCCGTCGCCTTTGAGCGTAAGCTTTTTATGACAGTTGGGGCAGCGCGCGTTCGACACGACCGCGACGCTCTTGCGGTAACCGCACTCGCGATCCTGACAGACGAGCATCTCGCCCTTTTTCCCGTTTACCGCGAGCAAATACTTGCCGCACTCCGGGCAGTGGTCGCGCGTCAGGTTGTCGTGCGTGTACGCGGCGGACGACGTGATGACGTCGGAGACTAGCTTCGCGGCGTATCGCTTGATTTCGTTTATGAACGCCGCGTCGCCGGCGACGGCAGATGCTTTGTCTCTCGATCCCGTGACGGCGGCCGCTTTTTTGCCCGCGCCGCTCGCGCCACCAACGCCAGAGCCAGCGCCAGCGCTCGTGCCCGCGCCCGCGCCTGTGCCTGCAGCTGGGCCGCCGCGCCTGTTGGCAATCTGCTCCAGCCTGTGCTCCCAGCGGGCGGTAAGCTCTGCGGAGCGCAGGTCCTCCGGCGCCAAATTGATAAGCTGCCGCCCCTTCGATGTCGGTATGATTTCCTTACCGCTCTTGCCGCCCCGCTCCACATAGAACGAGTCGAACAGCTTTTCAATGATGTCCGCACGCGTCGCCGGGGTGCCGATGCCGCTCGCGCTCTCGATCACCTGGCGCATCTCCTTGTCCTCGATGAATTTGCCCGGGTGCTCCATAGCGGTCAGAAGGGTCGCCTCGGTATAGCGGGCCGGCGGCTTTGTCTTTCCTGCCACCGGGCGGACGGAATGGATGTCCAACGCGTCCCCCGCTGCGAGTGGCGGCAGCGCCGCCTGCCCCTTTTTACCAGCGCGGGCGCCGCTTGTGCTGCCTGCGACATCCGCGCCGCTAGTACCGCCAGCGCCACCTGTGCCGGCGCCCATGCCGCGCATATCGAGATCGTCTTCGCCATCGCCGTCCTCGTCCGCATCGGAGGCGCCGTCGCCGCCCCCCTGCTCATCGCCGCCCGACAGCCCCACGCCCCCCGCGTACACGACGCGCCAGCCGGGGTTACCCGCGACGCGCCCGCGCGCGACAAAGCGCTCCCCCGCTATGTCCGCCACAACGTCCGTTTCCTCATAATCGCCCGCTTCGCAAAGCACTGCGAAAAAGCGCTTTACTATCAAGTCGTAAATGCGCTTCTCGTCATTGTCCAGCGCCGCCATATTCATCGGCTGCTCCGTCGGGATGATCGCATGGTGATCCGTGACTTTGGAATCGTCGACGAAACGGTTCGTCACGCGCGGCCCGGCGCGCAGGATGGCGCCTGCAATCGACGCGTACGATCCTTTATTGACCGCCCTCAACCTGTCCGCCAAAGTGGCGGCGACATCTTTTGATATGTATCGCGAGTCCGTCCTCGGGTATGTGACAAGTTTGTGCCTCTCGTACAGCCCCTGCAGTACGGACAAAGTCGCTTTCGACGACATCGAATACTTCCGGTTGGCGTCGCGTTGCAACTCCGCAAGATCGTATGCCTGCGGCGGCGGATCCACCCTCTTGTGTTTTTTAACTGATACGACCTTCCCCGGCTTGCCCGCAAGCTTCGCCACGAGAGCCTCTACCGCTCCCTTGTCGAATATGCGCGCGTTCTTCGACTTCGCGTCCTGCCAAACCAGCGTGAATTGTTGGACGCCGCCAGCGCCCGCGCCAGCGCCCGCGCCAACACCCACGCCGCCGCCAGCTCCCACGCTCGCGCTACCACCAGCGCCCGCCCCACGCGTGCTTCCGCCCCGCGCACCGCCCACGGGCGACGCAAGTGCCGCAATCCGGTAATAATCGAGCGGCTTGAACCGGCGGATGTCCTCCTCGCGCTGAACAATCATCGACAGTGTGGGTGTCTGTACCCTGCCCGCCGAAAGCTGGGCGTTGTGCTTGCATGTGAGCGCGCGGGTCACGTTAAGCCCGACGAACCAGTCGGCCTGCGCCCTGCAGACCGCCGCCCTGTACAAACTATCGTATTGCGACGCGGGCTTTAGCGCAGCGAACCCGTCCTTTATGGCCTTGTCTGTCTGCGAGTTGATCCACAGCCTGTACGCGGGTTTTCGGAACCCGGCCTTATCCATGATCCAGCGCGCTACCAGCTCGCCCTCCCTGCCGGAGTCCGTCGCGATCACGAGCTCGTCCACGTCCGCCCGCCCCATGAGCTGGCGCACCACCGAGTACTGCTTCGCCGTTTTGGGTATCACGACCAGCTCCATCTTGTCCGGCAGCATCGGCAGGGCCTCCAGCGACCATGTCCTGTACTTGTTGCCGTACGCCTCGGGTTCCGCCAGCGTGACCAGATGCCCCAGCGCCCATGTTACGATATGCCTGGGCCCTTCAATATATCCGCCCTGCCCCTGCCGCGCCCCCAGCACCCTCGCGATTTCCCGCGCGACAGACGGCTTCTCCGCAAGCACCAACTGCTTCCCCATATCAAATGTCACAACGGGCTGCGCGCAACCAACGCACTCGCGTCACAGCCCAATCCTTTCTAAAATATCAATACCATCAAAGCAATATTAAGTAACCCCTTTGCGCCCGCTGTTATGGTAGTACCCGCTGTTATGGTAGTACTCGTTGTTATGGTAGTAAATGTAAGTATACCATATTATTATTGTACATAGGGCTATACATATGGCTGTGTGTATGATTGTGTGTATGGTTGTGCATACGGTTGTGCGTGGGCGTGCATGTTGATGTGGCTTGCTTGACTTATTAATACTCTTATGTATAATACTCCTACAAAATAATTATTCTACATCAAAGACGAGACCTAATATAAACGATTACGCAATACCAGTTTTTTATTAATCTCCACTATTCCACAATAATTAAAACGAACGGAGGCAAGTATGTCCATCAAGAGATCGGTATCATTACTCACTGCCGCGCTGATGATTGTCGCACTGATATCCGGGTGCGGCGGTTCCGGCGGCGGCGCGGCTACAACTGCGGCGGCCACTGATGCGGCGGCGGCTGCCACGACGGCGGCGCCGGCGACTACAGCGGCGGCGGCTGAAGCAGCCACCACAACGGCAGCGGCAGCCGCCGAGGCCACCACAGCCGCGCCCGCAGCTACTACAACTGCGGCAGCCGCTGCAGCAACAACCGCTGCGGCGACGGCGGCGGCCGAGCCAGCCACAACTGCGGCCGCAGCGCAAAACGAACCTATAACATTGCAAATCATCGGCAATATCGGCAGCTCATCGTATATGGTAAACGGCATCATGGACAACCCGGTTGCCCTGTACATTAGGGAGCATACCGGCATTACCATTGATCTTACGATGATCCCGGATTCGGGCGATTCAACGAACAGGCTGAACGCCATGATCGCCGCAAACGACCTGCCGGACATCTTCATCAACAACGGCGGCACAAACCAATTGAGAAATCTGATAGACTCCGATTTGATACTGCCATTGGACGATCTTGTAGCCTCACATGCGCCAAACCTCAGTGCCGACAACAGGATGCAGGCGATGATGCTCCAAAGGAAGATGAGCACGCCCGAAGGCAACCTCTACCTCATCGGGCTCAATATCGGATATGGCGACAGCCCCGCTTTCGGCCCGAGGCGCGGCTTCTTTATCCGCTGGGATCTATATAAGCAGTTGGGCTATCCCGAAATCACCAATACGCTCGAGATGTGCGATGTGCTTGCCGCGATGTGTGAGCTGGAGCCGCTCAACAAAAACGGCCAGAAAATGTATGCCGCAGCCGTCTGGAACAACGCATTCAACGACGCAGCTTTCCAGCCACAGGCGCTTATGATGGGCTATGCCACGGGCCCGAGCAATATGCTGTATATCGATATAGAAACGAATGAAATTTTCCTTGACAACCCCCTCAAAGAGAGAGATTCCTTTATATGGGAGTCTTTGAGGTGGTGCAACAAGCTCAACCAGATGGGGCTGTTCGATCCGGACTCATACACGCAGACATATCAGAACTATCAAGATAAAACAGCCGCCGGGCATTATATGATGGGCGCGCTCACATGGTCGAACGGCACCGCCAACACGGCGTACATCAACGACGGGACGCCGGACAAACAGCTCATCTGCCTGCCATCGAGCGTATTCGGCTGGGACAAGGTCGCCCTGTATGACTCCATCGTGGGCGGCGAGCGCGGCTGGGCGATTTCAAGGAACTGCAAAGAGCCCGAGCGCGCAATGCAGCTTTTGGATTTTGTGTCGACGATAGAGTTTTCCTTGATTGCTCATAACGGGGTCGAAGGCCTGAATTGGACGATGGAGAACGGGGTCGCGACGCCTAAGCAGGAGTACCTCGACGCCGCCAAGAGCGGCGACGACGCGCTGACGGAAAATATGCTGGCGACAGGGGCGCGCATATTCCGCCTGTTTACGGGCTACGCGCCCGGTACCATCAACCCGGCGGACAACCAGACGGTGGATATGCTCTCCTCCCCGAGGGAGTTGACAGCCATGCATGTCGATTTTTTGAACTACTATGGCGTTTCCGACATGGAAGAAGCGTACACAAAAGGCATGAAGACGTACATAAAGAACACCCTATTTAACTGGGGCACACTGCCCGACGAGCTGATCACATACCAGACCAACCTCACCGATTATATAAACAATGGCTATGTAAACTGCACGCTGGCCGCCAGCGACGAGGAGTTTTTCGCCGAACAGGAAAAATTCATCGCCGGCCTCGAGCCATACAGAATCGACGATATTTGGCAGGCATATTACGACAATGCCATCTCTACCAGCCATTTGACGCAGCCGATAGTCGATCTGCTAAATAAATAAAATATTAAATATTAAACTTTTATGCTAACCGTTTCGTTAAAATAAATTTTTGGAGGATCCAATGGCTAAAATTTACCGTGTCGCAATTATTGGCTTCGGCCATATGCACATCAACGAAGTCGGCCTCGCCTACCACAACAACCCTACAACAAAAATAGTGGCGATAGCCGACACCAAACCGGAGATTCCGGAACTCAGGGCGGCGCCATATACGCGCGAATGGAATTTAAAGCACGCGCAGGAGATATATCCGGAAGCGAAAGTATATGACGACTATTGCGCTTTGCTGGAAAACGAAGAGCTTGATCTCGCTGTCATCACCAGCGAAGTGCGCTACCATAGGGAGATTGTGTTGGCATGCGCCATAAAAGGCGTGGACGTATGCATCGAAAAACCTATGGCGTACAATTTGGAGGACGCGCTCGCAATGGTGCGCGAAGTAAAGGAACGCGGCACGCTGTTGATGGTCAACTGGCCGGTCGCCTGGTCTGCTGTCAGCCGCAAAATGCAGAGCCTGGCGGCCGGGGGCGCCATCGGCCGCGTATTTCAGATGCGGCTGCGCCTAGGGCACAGCGGGCCGCTGGGCATGGGCGCCAAACACGCGGGCGTGACGGAAACCGCTGCTCCCATGACCGGATATGAACGCGCCCACACGTGGTGGCACCGCAGGTCCATGGGCGGCGGCGCCATGCTGGACTATTGCTGCTACGGCTGTTTGCTGGCGCAGTGGTACATTGGCCAGGACGCCCAGGCGGTAATGGGCATGCGCGCGAACCTGAACAGCGAATGGGGCGACGCGGAAGACAGCGCGGCGTTGATAGTGCGCTTCCCGTCGGCTATGGCCACGCTCGAGGGCACATGGGCAACATTCCATCCCGGCGTGCCGGGCGGACCGGTCCTCTATGGTTCGGAAGGCACGATGCTGACTACCAAAGAAGGCGTAACCATATATTCGGTCGATGGCACGGAGCGGACGGAAACATTCGCGCCGCTGCCTGCAGGCCGCGAAAGCATCGCGGCGGAGTATGCCCATCATAAAACAACGGGCGAGCCGATATGCAACCTCGTTGAGAGGGACTACAACCTGCGCGTCATGGCAACGCTGGACGCGGGGCTGCGTTCCTCCGATTCGGGCAAGCTCGAAGCCGTCGATTCAGTCCACTGGCGCATAGGCTAGCCTAACTTAAGTAAAATGCGAAATTATAGCATTAAATTATCAGAAAGGGCAGTACTGTAGCGCGGCATGACTAAATACGAATGGGTATCGTCACGTTTGTCATGCTTTGTTTACGATAAAATGCGCAAAGTCTGTGTATGGCCTTTTATATGGCTTGTTTATTAGGTCATAAATGGGATGGATGCAAATGTTCAAAATGCGGAAAAATTCGCAATGAACAACATGACTGGGTCGGCTGCATATGCAATCGTTGCAAAAAAAACCATAATTGGGTTGAAAAAAAATCACAGGTGGTAGAATCAGTCCTATGGGTTAGTAATGTAACCGATACTGCGGTTGGTCACGATCAAGGGGGATATAATATAATTTATGAATGCAGCATTTGCGGAGAAATTAAAGACGTATTTTCTGAATCGAGCTCTGTACCAGAAAAAGTAAAATACGTAGGTATTGACGAATAGGCAGATCAATTAGACGGCTTTCTTGATCCGTTAAACAATTTTCAGTTAAGATAGCATGTCATGAAAACCAACCATTTTCTGCCAAAGAATGAAAGTTATACAGGGCGGGTAAAGTAATACGAAAAACGCTTAATAGGGCGCCGAAGTCAATCGGCGCTTTCTTTTTTTGAAATAATATATGCAAAAGACATAACAAGCAAGTTGTCGCGATATGATCCATCTTGCCGGGAAAGATGGGCAGCAAGTCAAGCTCCACATCTTATATATATTGTCAATAGTCAGACCAGGATCCCTATAGTTATTTTGGATATATATCCTAATTGCCCCTCTCTGGTATAATTTTCATCCTCAGCCAAAAGGAGACGCATCAATGTAGCCCCTTGTTCTAGTTAGTGTCTGGTTAGTTTATTGAAGTTAATTATAGCATTTACATTAACTTTTGCATATGAGCGACATGAACATTTTCCGTTGAGCAACTTTACTATGTAATGCAGTTATTCGATTTATATATGTAAATATCAGAATTATTCGCCCTAATTCTATTATATATTTGACTTTTTAAGTTTTATTTAATATTATTGTAATAGGGAGGGTGCTTTATGTTATGCCAATTTATTTTCAAAAATTTCAAGTCCTATAGAGATGAAACAGTGATGGATATGCAAGCTACGAACGTAGACGAGCATTCCAGCAGCCTATTGACCAATGAAAAGGACAACAAGGCATTTTTACCTGTATCTGTAATATATGGGCCAAACGCAGGAGGAAAGTCCGGTATTTTAGAAGCACTAGCAGTCTTAATTTCTATAGTTAAGTACCCAATTGATTTAATGAATCTAAAATCACAAAATTTAGCGAATGGGCGTTATTTGCAATGTTACCCTTTTGCTTTCGATAGTGAATCCCCAAACTCCCCAATAGAGTTTACGATTTTTTTTCGAAATAAAGGCATTGAATTTAAATATTCAATTACACTCCATAATGGCAATGTTGTATCAGAGAGCCTTTACAAAAAAAATATAGGAGGCAAAAAATCCGCTACCGTCTTTGAAAGGAACTCAAATGAAATAGTATTGGGAACAATTTTGCGTAAAAAAATTAATAATCTTGATGTTAACGCCCAAATGCCTTATATCACATTTTTGGCTATTAATCACAACTTTGAAGTGATCAATACTGCCGTTGACTGGTTTACTAAATGTATTATTTTAAATTATTCATATGCTGACACATACAATGAGATAAATTTTATTGCTTCAATGAAAAAAACTCTTCTTCAAATTCTACAGGAAGTAGATATACCGATAAATGATTATTTGCTCGATTTTAAAAATGATGACAAAGGCAACAAAGTGCTTGACTCAATACGTGTTATAAGAAAAATGGATGGAATTGAATATACTTTGGATATGTTACAAGAGTCAGGGGGGACTAAAAAGCTTTTTGGTCTTTTACCGTTAGTTCTTCTTTCATTAGCAAACGGCGGATTGTTGTTGGCAGATGAGCTTGACGCCAATCTACACCCGAAATTGCTGCGTTATATCATAAAACTCTTTACTAACAATGCGGTAAATATCAACAACGCTCAGTTGATTTTTACTTCACATGATGTGACGACAATGAAAAATGATATATTCCGGCGCGACGAAATATGGTTCGCTGTTAAAGATACTGATGGCGCAAGTGCTATATATTCACTATATGAAATACGTAATGAAGATGGTTCTCGCATAAAATCATCTTCTCCTTATGATAAGCAGTATATGGACGGAAGATATGGCGCAGATCCATACCTATCAGAAATGATTAATATACAATGGGATGATTAACATATGGTTAATAAACCTGTTAAAAAAAGTGACTTGGGTAAAGCTTGGCTGAGGCCGCGACGAGATAGGGAAATCACTATCTTACCTGAATATCATTTAATAGTATCAGAGGGGACAAAAACCGAACCAAATTATTTTTTAGGTTTAAAAAGGGAAATTTCACGATGCGGAAAAAATAGAATCGATATTAGAATAGAAGGAGAGGGGGCAAACACATTATCTTTACTTGAACGCGCACAAGCGCATGTCTCAAGTAGCAACAACCCTATAAAGCATGTATGGTTGGTATATGATTTCGATGATTTCCCAAGCGATAATTTTGATAATACATTGCATAAATGCATTGAACTCAGTAAACCAGAAGATAATGTTAAATACCATGCATTGTGGTCAAATCAATGCATCGAACTGTGGTTCATGTTACACTTTGAATATTTTCAAAGCAATGTACATAGGGCGGATTACATACCGATTCTCGATCGATTCTTAACCGAAATTAGTAAAGATAAGTATACAAAGAACAGAAATGATATATACGACATTTTAAACCCATTTTTACCAAGAGCAATTGAGAACGCCAAACGCCTAAAAACTCTTCATAATGATGACGCGCCGTCTAGAAATGCACCTGGGACGAATGTCTATGAAATATTCGAGTTTTTATCAGTGTATATCAAAATAGGTCAATCATAGAAGTAAATAGCATTGGTTGATTGTTAGGGCATATGCAGAAATCCCAAAGCACATTATCATATGCCTCAAAATGTATTAACGATTTGCCCCAATTTACTTTAATAATCATTGTTAATTAATCTTTAACGCCATATAATATAATATAAAAATTCCAGTTAGAGGTACGGATGAAAGCAAAGTATTTTCCTCGTATAGTGGATAAGGTGCTCGTGGATCGCTAGGATTCCGTTGGCGCCGTAATGAAGACTGTCGTCTTAGCGGTTAGAGGGTTTACGAAGCGCAAGCGGAATTTTTTTGCCTATATATCCAATTAGTTTTTAACAGTTCCTATTGCTTGTTCAAAGGCTTTGTAAACATTTCTGGTTTTTGATTGGTCGTAAACAGCGAAAACCAGCTCATCAAAATACTTTTCAAGGCCCTCGTCTTTTAGAAGCTCAATGAAAAATCTCGCGACCACTATCGGGTCGTTCTTGAAAACCCCGCAGCCATAAGCACCCAGTATCAACGTTTTATTTCCGCGCAACGCAAACAACCTTAGTATTTTTCTCATTCTATCCTTCATTATTGATTTGGCGTAATCAATATCAGCAGTCGCTTTACGAAGATACTCGCCCATATTAACGGCGGGCGCGGTCAAGACCGAGGCGGTTAGCGGAGTATCAAAAAGCCCGTTAATATCCTCTCTAATAAATACGACTTGCGAAGAATAGATCATATGATCCGTATAAAGCATTGTGCCGCACGCGTGGTTTGCCGCGTAGTATTCCGGCATTTTTAATTGTGTCAGGTACAGGTTGCTGCACATAGCGAGGCTTTCTTCCTGCGCTTGGGCGCCGTTCAAAAACCCGCCGCCGGGATTTTTCGCACTGGCAAAATTCAGAACACCGATGCCATCTCTGCCTCTTAGTTCATAAAGGGCTGAAACAACAGGGAGCGGCGTAAGCTTGTATACCGGTTCAGGCCCTGCAACGGCGTCGTCCAACTCGACAGTGGCAACTGTGTCCGGCGTGTACAGCGTAATATGGTTCATCGAATACCGGTGCAGCCCAGCAACATCAATCTTTCGGCCCCCTTGTTCGTAATACCCCAACTCAAACGCTTTAAGCGTCTGTTGTGCTGCGGAAATTCTCTGCTCTCTAGTACTCATTTTTTCCTCTCATCCTCGACAATGACAGTCGCGCTATAATAATAGCACGGAACTGGGCAGGGTTTCCCTGCTTAGATTGCAGAAGTTTACCAATGAACTCCCCCAAACCGGGTTTGTCCAAGGGCAACACTCGCATACTTACTTAATCTATATTAAGCGCGCTGTGTTGACAACTTGCAATGAACCGTCACCTTGATCCATTAAATACATCATATGGGGCTCCTATAAGGCATATTAACACGCTCTATAGGAGCCTTATTTCGTCAAAGTTCGTTTCGCCGGAAAATTCGCCGGACGCTATCATCGCGCTAATGGTATCGGCGTTTTCCCACCGCGCGTCGCAGGTCTCGCTGAGCTGCAAAACAATATCTTCGATGGGGCAGTCGTGGGAAAACACCCAGACATCTGTCATGCACGAGCCGCCGGGCGGGTGCCTGTTTTCCAGAATGATCGTCGAAAACAGGCGCCCTTTGCCCGGGTCGAGGGCGATCCCCAGCTCTTCTCCGGCCTCCCGGAGCGCAGCCGCCATGCTACCCTCCCCTGCCACGGCGGCGCCCCCGCACGTCACCCAAATATTCGGGAGCGTCTCCTTTTCGGGCGACCGCTTAGATATCAACCATTCGCCTTTCCCATTGCGGATCCACACATGGACCGCGAGATGGAATTCGCCCCTAAACATAGCCTGCCCGCGCTCAATGACGCGCCCTGTCCTATCGCCATTGCTATCAAGCATATCCCACAACTCGCCCATTCCAGCCCCCAAGAATAATCCGCTGCTTTCGCTCTGTGTTACCAATTAATTTTGCACTTTATTTTACCATAATCGATAGCGTAAATAACGCATATTACGCATACAACGTATACAAAGAATCCCCTTCGCGGCCCTCAACATCCCGCGATTTTTTGGGATGGGACGCTGTCCATAAAACCGGCGAATCCTTCCGGTTCGGCGACTACAGCGACGGGAGCGGCGGCGGCTAGGGCACGATGCTCGCGTTTGACAAGTGGGAGACGCAAATAAACTTTAAGCCTATTGCCTCGCACCCGCTGTTTTCCGACGCTATTGGCGGCGAGTTTATCAGCATATTTTCGAGGGAGACTGACCGGTTTGCCATCGGCGATCCACGCGAAGCGAATCAGCAAACGCCCCCGCGAAAATACAATGCGCTGGAGATAACAGGCAACAATTTCGGCACATACGGCGAAACAATAAAACACACAGTATATAAATCGCCAAATGGTCACATTACCGGCATGACGGCGCAGGCAACAAGTTGTCGTCAAAATCTGTAGCGTTCGAAATGTCAATCTTTGGGGCATTTTTAGGGGATATGAATACGCCCTAACCCAGAAGATCGACGGCGGCGGGCGCCCTGTCGGAAGCCAAAAACGTTACGGTAACCGCACGGAATTCTATAAAGAATACTTGGGCATCGACTTTTTCCCTGAAGCGCCGGAAATTTCCATGCCAGCAGCGTTGGCAGGTCTTATATATTTTGCTAAAAACGAGTAAATCACCAACCCATCTTTTGAATCGCTTCTCTTACTACGTTTGCCCAAGGCAAGTAATTTCTTCCCATGTACTCTCCGTGATGACCCGGAAAGGCGAGCAATTCACACCCCAGCCGGTTCGCCATTATTTTGGCGGCTCTTGCGTACCAAGTGTTTTTGGCAAGTCCATATTCACCGCATCCGATAAAAATTTCTACACCGCTATTCTTTAGCGCGTCAAAGTCCGGCTGATAACTTGTGACAGGCAATAACTCTTGAAACAGCAGAAATTCAGAACCTGCCTTCGACGGTATATACTTCACATCGCATGAGATTTTATCCTGCTTTCTGTATTTATATACTTTTAAAGTGTCAATCATCAAGCGGACGGCGGGTAATTCTATGCCGAAGTAGAATTTCATCGCGCCCCGGGATGCTCCTTTTTGCTTGCCGATATCATAGCAATCCTTAAAAAAGTCTGCCCATTTTTTTGCCTCGATATCAGGAAGCACGCATGGGATAGCAGCCTCGTGTACGATAGCGCCGTGAACAGCCTCGGGATAAGCAGTTGACATGTCAAGGGCGATGACCGCACCGCTGCTGTTACCAACCACAATCGCTGATTCTTCACCCGCCGCGCGCAACACAGAGAGTGCATCTCGGCTTTGTTGGCGTATGTCGAAATGGTCGGGAAAATTCATTGTACTTCTTGTATTTGCGCGTCTATCATACGTGATGACCTTGTACTTGTCGGACAAAGCTTTTGCAATAGGGTAATAACCATCGCCGTCACCGCCGGCGGGCGCAATGAAAATAATCGCTTTCCCCTTGCCGCGTATTTTATAGTACAGTTCATCGCCTTCCGTGGATAAAAATCCATCGTAAAAAAAATTGCTTGCCACGTCAATAGCCTCCTTTGAAAGGGGACGGTTCTCATGATCCGCATCCATTGATCCGCTTTACATAGCAAGCGTGAGCTGGCCGTTGGCGGCGCCGTTGGAGAGCGAGTAGCGTATCACGCGTTCGGACATGCTGCCGCTGAATTTGCCGCCGCAGGTTATAAAATGCTTGCTCCGTTTGAGCGATATGCCCAGGCTTTTCAGCGCGTCAAACGACAGGCGCCCTTGCCTGCGCGCCGCCAAAATGCGCTCGGCGCCGGTCACGCCAATCCCCGGCACGCGCAGCAGCGCCTCGCGGTCGGCCGCGTTAACTTCTACGGGGAAGAACTGCATATTGCGTAACGCCCACGCCGCCTTTGGGTCGTAGTTTTGATCCAGTAAAAACTCGCTCTCATCGGGGACAATGTCGTTTACGGAGTAGCCGTACAACTGCATGAGCCTGTCCGCCTGATAGAGCCTGTGCATGCGCCACGCCGGGGTGTTAACGAGGGGAAGGTCTTCATAGCCCTTGGCGGTGTATCTATATTGGTATGACGTATAGTATATGCGGCTCAGGCTGTATTTTTTGTACAGGGCGTTCGATAGGCGCAAGATAGTGCCGTCGTCCTCGCCCAGGCTGCCCGCCATGAGCTGCGTCGTGTGCGAGGTCGCGGTAAATTGGGAATGCCGGAATATCTTTCG
Organism: Oscillospiraceae bacterium; assembly: GCA_009777515.1. GTDB lineage: Bacteria > Bacillota > Clostridia > WRLR01 > WRLR01 > WRLR01. The sequence continues at coordinate 42,134 of WRLR01000023.1, forward strand.
CTCTTCCCCGGCGGCCCGGACAAGGCCGCTGATGTCCCCCATGGGCCTCAATATATTCTCCTTACTTTTGTTCTTCGCTATTAATGCGTAGCCCTCGCTCTTCGCGACCTCTATGTTGACGCTGAGCCTGTTGGCGTAAAGGCCGGTGCGGCGGATCAGCAGCGGGTCGGCGCCGGGCATGACTTTCGCGTGGAGGTAGCCGCTATAGCGCATTTCATTGCGGAGGATGCGCAATGCCTCGATTATGAGCTCTTGCGTGTAGTCGGGCGTTTTGAAAACCGCCGAGGTGATGAATACGCCGGGGCAGCCCTTGCCGATTTGCGCATACGCTATTTCCGCAAGCTCCCTCGGAGCGGTGCTGTAGCGCTCTTTCGCCTCGAAACTGCGGCGGCATCCGCAATATGCACAGTTGAACGCGCAGTCGTTAGAGAGGAACACCTTCGGCACGCTGGACGTCGTCACGATGTCCGCCGCGCCGCAGACGTTTGCGGAGCCGATGGGGCCGGCGGGGACGGCGGGGCCAGCGGAGCCGATGAGGCCGGTAGGGCTGGTGAGGGCGGCGAAATTGGCAGAGCTGTTAGTTCCGCCAGCGGGGTTGGCGAGGCCGGTGAAACTGGCTGCGTTCCCGAACGCCCGCTGCTCGCCGTCGTTGGTTATTTCCAGGCTGGCGTCCCTGCGCATGAGCAATATTTTACGCTCTGTGGAAACATTTTCTTTAGCAACGTAATTCACTGCGGCATCCTCAATCTATTCGAACTTATGTTCGATATTATTGTATGCCAACAGCCTGTTAATGTCAACATAAATGACGAATATTGCAAACCAATGCGACATCGCCCCCGATCCGCCCTTTGAACGGAAGTTTACGTTGTTTGACGCATGGTATACATTAATATACGATGAAAGGGTCGATGAAAGGGCCGATGAAAAGGCCGATCGGCTATACATATAAACGTATAATTTTTTTATACAAAGGGGCTTGTGCAATAAATGAACGCATATGAGACTCATTTAATGGAACGGGTGGACAGGTGGGTGAACGCGCACGCACAGGCGATGGCGCAGGATGTGATGGAACTCGTCAGGTACAGGAGCGTCAGCGAAAAGAACGCAGATGTGAAGCCCTACGGGCGGGCGTGCCGTGACGTCGTCGACCGCGCCGCCGCGATGTGCGCGGGTTACGGCTTCAATGTGCGAAACCACGATTACAGGAGCTGCACCGCGCTGCTCAAAGGTAATACAGACGAGCAAATCGGCATTTTCGGGCATCTTGACGTAGTCCCGGAAGGCAACGACTGGACATTCCCCCCGTTCGAGCCGTTTGTAAGGGACGGCTATATTGCCGGCAGGGGGACCTCCGACAACAAGGGCCCGGCTGTTGCCGCGCTGTACGCCATGCGGTGTTTGCGCGAGCTGAACGTCGCGCTGAACCATTCCGTGCTGCTGTTCCTTGGCGCTGCGGAGGAAGTGGGCATGGACGACGTCGTACATTATATAGAAAACAACAAAGCGCCGAAGTTTTCATTTACGCCGGACTCGATGTATTCCGTTTGCTACGGAGAAAAAGGCGTCCTGAACGCCCGGTTTGCACGCGACGTCGCGGGCGGCAACCTGGTGGCGTTCAATGGCGGCCATGTGACCAACTCCGTTGCGGATCGCGCGGTGGCTGTCATCTCCGGTTTTAGTTTGACGGACGTACAAAAAGCTGTGGCTGGATATGGCGATATCACAGCACGCGAGGCAGAAGACAACAATGGCGGTACGAAGGGGTTGGGCAGATGCGTTGAGCTCACTGCGGTCGGCGTCGCGCGGCACGCAGCATTCCCGGAGGGGAGCGTAAACGCGATACAACGACTCGCGCTGGCTCTGTCCGAGCAAGGGCTCGTCACAGGAGCGGCGCTGGGCGCCATGCAATTTATCGCCGGGGCGCTTGCCGACAATTGGGGCACGG
>WRLR01000024.1 GCA_009777515.1 Oscillospiraceae bacterium
AAGCTCCACTTGGAGCTTTTTTACGCTGTTCAGCTTCGCCACAATCGATGGTAGCACATATTTTAGCTCACGGTCGTCTTGGCACTGTATAAGAATGTCGCACCAGTCCGAAAAATATACGTTGTCGGTCTTCATCTTCATCCTGTACAGGGCGTTTTTGACGCTGGCGTCCACAAATCCCGTTTCAGCCAAAAACTCCCTGAACACCTCCCTCAAAGGCGGATCGACGCGGGTGATGTTCTCAATGATCGCGCTTTTTATATCCTCGTTTTGCAAATAAGCGTTCGTCACTATACCCATGGCCGCCTCCACGGCGTCGTCGGCCTCCTTGGCGTATCGGAGCGACGAGACATGGAAAAATGCATCGGGCAGCCAAAAGAAGCCCACCATTAAAACCATGGACAGATATGGATTTTTAATGAGCGCCCCTGCCACCAGCCCCAGCGCGCCCAACAGTACTTTGAGGCGGAGCAGCCCCTCGACGCCCGCATCAAACGCGCTGTACTTCAAAACAGACGCAAGCTTTAGCTTGTAGCGAGCAAGCGGTTGGTAAAACCGCGTCGGTGTACCCCGCCGCGCGGATGCTCCCCACCGCGTGGATTCTCCCCGCCGTGCGGATTCTCCCCACCGCGTGGATTCTCCCCGCCGCGTTGCCGCGCCAGCGCTGCCAATCTGCGCGGCAGGGCCAATCTGCGCAGCAGGATGAATCCTGTTTATTGACAATGCTTTCCGCCTGTCGAACAAGCGGTTTTTGCGCAAAACGGTCAGGACGCTCATATTGCACAGAGCCAAAAATGCGGTAAATACCAAAATAAATATCGCGACACGAATAAGCATATATTATTCTTCTTTCATGCATGCGCCCGCGAGCGTAATGCTAATTGACCTCTCCCTTGTCAACGGACCAGCCTGGCTCCGAAAATCGCGCAATCTGCGTTATGTCCGCGCCGTGCTCTAAAAGCCTTTCCGAGAGTGTGTGCGAAATCGATCCGGCCCTTGTGTGGCGGCCCGTCATTTTAACAATCCTGCCGCTGTCCCCGTCCACTTCCCTGCCGTCGACCGTATAGCTAAACAACGTCCGAAATATCACCTTGCCGTTTGAGTAGTCCTCCGCTTCAATAATCCTCATGCATTTTCTGGAACCGTCGGGCAACTGAACCTTGAACACAATTATGGGGAACGCTTCGATGATAAGTTTTAGCATCAACCGCTCCGACAGCTTGGTCCCCGACATCATGCACATTGTGAGCATCCTCGTATACGCCGCGAGCGCGGTCGAAGCGTGCAGCGTCGCCAGCACGGTATGCCCTGTCCGGCCGGCCTCCTGCGCCGTCATCGCCTCCTCGCCGCGCATCTCGGCGGGGACAAGTATGTCCGGATGGAAACGCAGCGACCGCTTTAGCAAAGTGTTCGTGTCAATCGTATATTTGTCATCGTCGCTCTTTCGGGTCCTGGTGTGGATGACGCGGTTGTCCACTTTCCCCGACCCGTCCCTGCGGACTATGTCGGTGAGCTCGCGAGTGTCCTCTATGGTAAATATGCGCTTGTCGCGCGATATCCTGCTGAGCAGATACGCTATGTCCGAAGTCTTGCCCGAGCCCGTAGCGCCGGCGAGCGCGATGCTGACGCCGTGGTTCAGGCACAGCTCCATAAAATCGAGCTCGTCGGCTGTCGCCGTATCCAGCGCAATCAGTTCCTCGCGTGTGAACACTACGTTTTTTTGCTTCCTGATCGAAAACACAGCGCCGCAGTCCTCGTCGACGCATGGCGGTATGATAGCCGATATCCGGACGCCGCGCGTAATATATGAGTCTGCGGCAGGCCTTTGGCCGTCGAGGATCACGCCCCCGAGCTGCATCATTTTTTTGACAATGTCCTGGCACTGCATGGGCGAGGCAAAATGCTTCGGGATTTTTTCCCAGCCGTCTGTTGTGACTATCTCTATGTCGTCCCATGCGTTGCCGTTGATCTCCTCGACGTCGCTGCGGTAGATATATTCGGTGAGGAAGTCGAAGCCCGCCATGCTGTCATATATGGCGTTCACCAGCTCGGGGAGGCTTTCCATGCCGTTGACGTTAATTTCATATTCCCTGATATAGCGCGCCACCAGGAACTTTATGTAGTGGGCTGCGGCGGCGTCTTCCAATATTGCGGCGAGCTCCGCCGTGTGCCCGCTGTTCATGACGTCGCGGACCAGCGTGAGCGCCTCGCGGTATTCGAGGAAATTCCTCCCCGTGTTGACCTCCTCGCCGCCCTCGTGCCTGTTCCGCGCGCGGTCATACATCAACTGCCTAATGTCGAAATCCGTTCCAATTACTGCATCCATCGCTTCCATCGCTTTCAACTCAATCGCCGCCTCCATCGGTTTTTACCTGTGCGCCGCCGCTATTTGCCCCGTCCCCGTCGGCCATGAGCCCATCCGCTAGGGCGCATATCTCGCGCCTGTACCGAGCAGCAGCGCGGCTCTCCCCCCTCGACAGCATAATGGGCAGGGCGCCCCCGCGCGGCTGCACGATTTCCTTGCAATAGGGCAGGGCGCAATGGCGCCCCTTGACTCCGAATGGGGCGTACAGCGCCGCGTCCGCCGCGTCGCCGCCAATGTGGACGACCATCAACTGCTCCATGATCTGAAGGCCCGCTACAATGGAGCCGTACGCCTTGGCGAACACCACAGACTGAACCGATGGGCGGTTTATATAGATGATATTATCTGAAAATGTCAGGCTGTACATGGACAGCGGGTCTTCAACAGACTCGTCGCAGTCCATCAGCACTACGGAGAATTGCTTCTTGACGAGGTTTAGGAAGCGGACAGCCATGTCGACGCGCAGCTTCCTGTAGCCCGCGCAATCGTCCGCGTCCGCAAGCGAGGCGAGGTAAATATTCTTCTCCGATGGGCACTGTATGAAATATTCGTTCAGCGTCAGGCTGTCCCCGCCGGACAGGAGGGTGCGCAGGCTCTGCCCCGCCTGTATTTCCATATTGAACAAGTATTGGATGTCGCTGTAGAAGCGCTTCGCGCCGACCAGCGCGGTTTTATGCCCGCGCTTCGCAAACGCGCATGCGAGGTTAGACGCGACAGTGCTCTTACCGGAGCCGTTCTTGCCCCATATGGATATCAGTTTGCTCATGTGCGCTCCAAAATAATCCATAGCCGTTTGATACAATTGGCTGTGAGTGTGATTTTAGTCCAGAATGAATATGCTATTATCAGTGGTGCGGATGGTTTCCATTCCATTTATACCTACATCTACATTTATACCTACACCGCCAGGCTCCCCCAAGGGCGGCCCATTAGCTTCCGCCAAAGCAGCCCCGGCGCCATGCTCGGCGCTATGCTCAACACTATACTCCGCGCCATACTCCGCGCCATACTCTGCGCCAAACTCAGCGCCATGATCGGCGCCATGCTCGACGCTATCGGCGCCCGGCGAGTGTTGCGCGGTATCATCGTTATCCGGCAAGTGTTGCGCGGAGCCATCTATATCTAGTAAGTGTTGCGCTGCGGCTGCGGCGCCCAGCAGGTTTTGCGCGTGCTCCCCCCGCCCGCGGAACACGAGGTGTATGGCGCCCGTGTTTTCCGCCTCCACCAGCCGGAGCGCCTGCGCCTCGCTAACTATAAATACAACGGTCGCAGGTATTGCGGTGTCCCCAGCCGCCCTAATGCGCTCATAGTCCACTTCCCTGTCCGGCTCATAATAGATGTCCTCCGCCCTGCTGTTGGTCACTGCTGCGATTTCCAAAAACTGAAGCTCGGGAAACACTTTGACCTCGCCCTTACCGGAGCCCATGCCGCCCTCGCCGACAAAGACGTATACGGACACCACGTCGCCCGCCTTCAGTTTGCCCGAAAGCCCTGCGGAGACGCCTTTTAGCTGCACGGACACGGCGGCCAAGCCAAGCTCGCGGGCCTTTTGCACATAGTTGTCCGACAGCTCGTCGATGCTTTTAAATTTATCTGCGGTCAGCATGTCTCCCGGGAACAGATCAGCCGCAGCGTACATGCCAATTATCCCCTCTTCGGTCTTCAGTGCCCGCGCGTCCACTCCGTACGCGCCGACCTCCACCCGGCGCAGCATGCCTGCGGCGATGCGCGTCCCCATCTCTATGCGCCCGGACGCCTGTACCAGCGTTACCGTCTCCTTAGACCGGTCGACGACGTCGAAAAGCTTCCATGTCAGCGCCGCCGAGGCGGCGAGGCACAAAATCGCCAAAAAAAACTTCTTTTTATAAAACCGCATGGATTCCACCATTTATTATAATAAATGTATTTTATTACCTTAATTGATAATATCATATATATTTGTCCAGATCAAGCATTATTTTAACAAATTATGGAATTTATTTTCGAAGCCATTTGCATTACAGGCCCCAAAGGCATATATTAAGTAGCGATGGCAATATAACGGTGTGGGGCGACGTAGACGTATGAGAAATCCTCTTTTGGGCCGCATAAGACAAAGCGCCAACGCTCTCGGCGAGAGGCTGTACGGCGGGGAGTGCATGAGTTTTAAACAAATAGTCAACCTTTTATGGCCATTGTTTTTTGACCAGCTATTCCTCCAGGGCATAAACATGCTAAACACCGTGATGATCGCATCCTATGGACCCGAAGCCATATCTGCAGTTAGCCTCGTCGGTTCGTTCACGATATTCGTCACCAGCGTGTTCATCGCCATCGCCACCGGCTGCGCGGTCGTCGTCGCGCAGTACTGCGGCAAGCGGGAGCGGCACAACGCGAGCGACGCCGCGGCGCAGGCGGTGACGTCGACGCTAATCATCACATTGGTAATCAGCGCCGGCCTCTATATATTCACCGACGTGATTGTCGAGCTGCTGCTGGGGAAGGCGGAGCCTTTAACTAAGGAGTACTCCAGGATACTGCTGAAGGGGAACGTGGTCTCTTTTCCACTCTTTGGCGTGATGCAGACCGTACTGAGCGCCCTGCGCGGCTCAGGCAACACAAAGGCATCCGTTTTCTTTTCGACGGGCATCAACGCGCTGTACGTCCTTATTAACATAGTGCTGCTGTACATGCTGCGGTATGGAGTGCAGGGCCTTGTCATATCTATGATAGCGTGCCGCGCGATCTTCGCCGTCCTGGCCATCCTTTATATGCTGTACCCGAAAAACGAGCTGCGCGCAACGCCGCGCAGCTTCTTCAAAATCAACCTGCGCTTGCAAAAGAGCATTCTGTTCATAGCTATCCCGACCGCGATGGAGCAGGTTTTCTTTCACGGCGGGCGCATCGTGACGCAAGTGTTTATCGTCGGCTTCGGCACTATGAGCACGACCGCCAACGCCGTGGTCACCACGCTCAACCAACTGTTGATGGTGTCCGGCCAGACGATTTCCATAGCGCTGCTCACCATAGTCGGCCAATGCATCGGCATGGGCAGCATCGGCGAGGCAAAACGCTACATCAAACGCGCCACATATACGGGCATAGCCGCCTGCGCATTGACCAGCATAGTATTATTGCCGCTTTTGAATCCGCTGCTCGCGGTATACAACCTGCCGCCCGAAGCGCACAGCCTCGCGTTCGGCGCGTGCATGATGCTGCTGGTCGGCACCCCGCTGACATGGTGCGTAAGCTTTATCACGCCGAGCGGGCTGCGCGCCGGGGGGGACGCGAGGTATTCGACCATCGTGTCTTTAATATGTATGTGGGGGGTGCGTGTCGGCGTCGGGTACATACTGGGCGTCTTGCTGGGCTTCGGGCTGTATGGCGTGTGGCTCGCCATGTTCTCGGAATGGGCCGTGCGCGGCGTGGTGTTCCAACTGCGGGCGAGCGGCTCGAATTGGCACAGCCACAGCGTTATCGAAAACTAGCGGCCACAATCAGCGGCATGTAATTAAAACACACAGAACTGCCCAAAAATACGTCAAATACCGGCGAGCGCAATCGGCGAGCGCAATCGGCGAGCGCAATCGGCGCCCGGAGCCGACGGCTTGCATCAGGGCGTTTATGCCATTTTATGCCATGTACCGCACTGTATAAATTTCTTCCAATATTTCAAGCAGGCAGCAAGGCGTGACCAGGTTTTCGGCCAGCAACAGCACAATACGCTTCGCGCCTTCGAAATCATGCGTCACGTCCTCGAAACGCGCCTCTTCAAATGCGTCCAACTCTTCCTTTGTGACCCTAATGCAAAACGGGACAGCCTCGACGGCGCAAGCGGGGTTACCTCTACCGCTACCGCCATAGCAACCGCATCCGCCACCGTATAGGCCTTGCGGCGCCCCGTCCAGCTCATCAAGATAATAATCGAGCCTCATGGGCCTTTCCGCGCCGTTGTGGCGCGCATCGTCCAAACACATATAACTTGTGTCCCTTTGTTCATGCAACAAAGCAGTGATCATAGCTGTGGCCCTTTCCGAAGCGTATAACGCAACGTTGAATAATTATGCAACGCTGACTAATTGCGCAACGCTAACCAATCACGTAATGTTGACGCTTTACGCAACGCTGATGTTTTCGCAACGCTGATATAATTGGGTTAATTTTATTTGCTAAAAAATGTTAAATATAGGATAAAACGATATTTTTCTTTTATCAAAAAATAAATAATGATAAATTGACTAATTTCAATCATTTAGTCATTAAAAGCTCCATTAGTTCCCAATGATTAGCTTAATGGTAACCTGTTAGTAGCTATCATCCTTCCCCTGTGCCGCCGCTCGTTTTAGCTTGGCTCTTTCAATTATGCCGCTGATGTTTTCCCCTCTGAGCGTGTTCGGATTATCTTGCTCAAATTCAACCAATGTTACTTTTGACAGTTTTTCGCTTTCGCGGCTTTCGTTATACAGTTTTTCGTAATCCACGTTTGAAAACGCCGTATTCATCAGTACTGTTGACGTTTCGGGAAGTTCAATATCACCGTACAGCATTTCAATCGCGGCCTCGATCGCGACACGTTCAATCGGTTCTCCGCGCTGTTTGTGTTCAAGGAGAATCCCCGCCACATCAGATAGGTCATTTTTATATTGCCGTCCGCTGACCAATTTCATGGCAATGAGATATTCGGCGGAAACCGTTCGAATTTGCAAGACATTTGAATAGGTCTTGTAATAAACCGACACTTCGCTTAGCTTTACGGAATATGAAGCGGTGCGTTGGAAATGGGCATTAAACCAACCATGCGGCAAATCGTATTTGTCGCCGACATGATTGATAGCGTCTTTCATCGCGGATGAAGCGTGAATTATCGCGTCGATGTCATATGTCATTTCACGAAAGCCGTAATTGGCAAGCACCGCCGCGCCGCCGATAAGAATAACTTCAGCGGGCATTTTCGTGCCGCTCAACCGTCTGTACTCTTTCGCCAGTTCTTTTAGGCAGTCGTTAAGGTTTTCGCGGGTAATCGGTTTATCAAAGGACATTTCGCACTTCCGCTTCTACGATGTTAAATCGCATAAATTCGGGGATTGCTTCGGCGCGGCTGCGTTCTTTCCAAGCATCGCTGCCGGATGCCGCAGATAAAGTCAACACGCCTGCGGGATAGATTACTTCGGTGAGCTTCGCCCTTCGCAAATCGTTATAATCCAAACATGGCGGCAAGTCGTTTTCGCGGCTGATATAGTCCACCATTGCAAGCAAATACAGGCTTTCGGCGTACCATTTTTTATCGTAGAGTTCCCTGATTTTTCCCGACTCGAGCATTTCTATGATGAAATCCAAGTCGCCCATATCTCTAACGAGATGACAGGTATTGCTTTTGAATGTTTCAAAGGTTGGTCGGTACTCCATAGCGTCAGCAATAAGGCTTTCCATTGTAACATCAAGCGCTTTCGCAAGTTTGTAAATCGTTTCGCCGGAACAGTTTTCAATCTTCGCCTTGCCGGAGCATATATCTGTCATCGTGGTCTGCGGAATACCTGCTTGATTTGCTACTCTGTATCTCGTAACGCCTCTTTGAGCGATTAACATGTTAATGTCTATTTTAAATCACCTCACATAAATTATATCGGTCAACCGACATAATGTCAATATGTTCTAAATATATTATTCTGATGCGCTATAAAAACCAACAACGCCGCGAAACATTAATAAGACTTAGTAAGACTTTAATAAGACCGGAAAGAAAAAAACTTGATTTATGTTAGGCGTTGATGTAAATTAATCAATGTGGCAAAGGAAATCGCGGCTTGCCCGAATGGCGGAATGGCAGACGCCTGGGACTTAAAATCCCATGGGAGCAATCCCGTGCCGGTTCGAGTCCGGCTTCGGGTATATAATAAAATAAAATGGATGACTAAGTGACATATTTAAGCGACGCGGAGATAGCGCGGATAGCAGCTAAGGCGCCGATTGAAAATATTGCCGGGGCGCTCGGCCTGTCTTTGGACGATATAGAATTTTACGGAAAATATAAAGCCAAAATCAACTACAGTGCTATCGATCGCCTGGCGGGCAGCCCGGACGGGAGGCTCATACTTGTCACGGCAGTCAGCCCTACGCCTGCGGGCGAAGGCAAGACAACAATCAGCATTGGCCTGGCCGACGCGCTGCGCAAGCTGGGCAAAAATGCCGCGCTGGCGCTTCGCGAGCCTTCGTTGGGTCCCGTGTTCGGGATGAAGGGCGGCGCGACGGGCGGCGGCTATTCGCAGGCCCTCCCCATTGACGAGATCAATTTGCATTTCACCGGCGATCTGCACGCTGTCGCGGCCGCCAACAACCTGCTTGCGGCCATTATCGACAACCACATATATCATGGCAACCGGCTGGGCATTGACCCGCGCTCAATAACGTGGAAGCGTTGCGTCGATTTAAATGACAGGCAGCTCCGCTCGGTCATCAGCGGGCTTTCGGGCAAATCTAATGGCATGCCGCGCGAAGACGGCTTCGAAATTACGGCGGCGACCGAGACGATGGCGATCCTTTGCCTATCGGAATCAATCGCGCAGTTGACGGAAAATCTAAGGCGCATCACCGTCGGCAGCACATGGGACGGCGCCCCTGTTACGGCAGGAGACTTAAAGGCGCACGGCGCCATGGCAGCGCTTCTCTATGAGGCGCTAAAGCCCAACCTCGTGCAAACGATCGAGCGGACGCCGGCTTTTATCCACGGCGGCCCGTTCGCGAATATCGCACACGGTTGCAATAGCGTCATCGCGACCAAGCTCGCGCTGAAGCTCGCGGACTTTGTCGTGACGGAGGCCGGGTTCGGCGCGGATTTGGGGGCCGAAAAATTTTGCGACATCAAATGCAGGATTGGCGGTTTTGCGCCGTCCGCGTGCGTTATCGTCGCGACCGTGCGCGCGATGAAGCACCACGGGGGCGCGCCCGCTGCGTCGCTCGGCGAGGAAAACCTGAAAAGGCTCGAGTTGGGCATGCCCAATTTATTCAGGCATGCCAAAAATTTACGCGATATTTTTAATATACAGGCGGTTGTAGCCATCAACCGCTTCCCGGGCGATACCCCTGCGGAGCTGGCGCTGCTAAAGGATTTGTGCGGCGCGGCGGACATTTGCGCCGTCGTCGCGGACGTATGGGCCAAGGGCGGCGATGGCGGGGTCGATCTGGCCGGCGCGGTGTTGAGCGCGGCGGGCGCGGCGGATGCGGCGGATACGGCGGGTGTGGCAGATACGGCGGTTGCGGCGATCACGGCGGGTGCGGCAGACGCTGCGTGTACGACGGTTACGGCAGATGCAGCGTGCATGACAGGTGCAACAGACGCTGCGTGCATGACAGGTGCAACAGACGCTGCGTGCACGACAGGTGCAACAGTCGCTGCGTGCACAACGGATGCGGCGAACACAGCAGATGCGGCACATGTACCCTCTGCCCCGTTCAGGTATGCGTATGAGTCGGAACTGCCCATCCTCGATAAAATAGAAACGGTTGCGCGCCGCGTATATGGCGCGGACGGCGTTATTTTCTCGCCTGGGGCCAGGCGGGAGGCGGCGAGGCTGGATAAGCAGGGGCTGCGGGGGCTACCGGTGTGTATCGCGAAAACGCAGTACTCCTTTACCGACAACCCCAAAAAACTCGGCGCCCCATCCGGGTTCAACATCAACATCCGCAGCCTCAAGGCCCAAACAGGCGCAGGTTTCATTGTCGCATTTGCGGGCGACATCATGACGATGCCGGGTCTGCCGAAATCGCCTGCAGCCGAGCGCATCAGCATCGGAGAAGACGGAGAGATACAAGGCCTATATTGATATTATTACAAGACATTGCTCCACAGGCGCGCCCAGCGATGTGACACATTATGGGGTACATGATATGGCACATTATGGGGGTCATGATGTGGCACATTATGGGGCACAAATAAAAATTTGTAAGGCGCGGCGCCCAAGCTCGCCGAAAATGATATTATATAATCACCAAAACAATAATAAAATATAAATATGAAAGGATGTGCAGCGCATTGATCGAGTCCATACATAAATATTTTAAGGTCGGCCTGATTTCATTTATGGCCTATCCGCAGATAATGCGGGGCGACGATCCGGATGTCCTGGGTTATTTGAAAAAAATCGCGGTAGACGATTATTTCGACGCCATCGAGGTCACATGGATCAAAGACGCGGAGCTGCGCAAAAAAGCCGCAAGCTTGCTCGCGCAGTCGCACATGACAGTATGCTACGGGGCGCAGCCGCGCCTGCTCACAACGGGCCTGAACCCCAACCACCTCGACGAGGCGGAGCGCAAAAAAGCGGAAGCCACGTTGATTGAAGCCATTGACGAAGCGGAGGAGCTGGGCGCCAAGGGGGTCGCGTTCCTCTCCGGCAAGTTTGATGAGGACAAGCGGTGCGAGGCGTACGCGCAGCTCCTAAAGACCACGAAGAACCTTTGCGCATATGCAAAGACGAAGGGCATGTTGATCGAACTCGAGGTGTTTGATTTTGACATCGATAAAAAATCGCTCATCGGCCCCGCGCCGTACGCCGCGCAATTCGCGGCCGACATGCGGTGCGCCTGCTCGAATTTTGGCCTCATGATCGATCTGTCGCACATCCCCATGACATACGAAAGCCCGGAGTTTGTCGTCAGGACGCTGCGCCCTTACATCACCCACCTGCATATCGGAAACACAGTGTGCCAGGACCCCTCGGCAGAAGGCTATGGCGACATGCACCAGCGCTTCGGCTTCCCCGGCGGCTCCAACGACACGCCGGAGCTCGTGGAATTTCTGCGGGTGATCCTCGCTGAGGGGTTCGCGAACCCGGACGACCCGATGGTGCTCTCATTTGAGGTAAAGCCGTGGAACGACGAGGACGGGGACGTCGTCGTCGCGAACGCCAAGCGCGTGTTGAACCGCGCATGGGTTATAGTGGGCTGACGCTGCGCCGGCGCCCTGTGCCCGGCATTCGAATTCTATTATTGGAGGGTTGTACTGTGAAAATAGTCATTCTTGACGGGTATGTGGAAAACCCCGGCGATTTGAGCTGGGCCGGGCTGGAAGCGCTGGGCGATCTGGATGTATACGATCGCACGCCGTTCGACGACGACGCGGAAATCCTGCGCAGGATCGGGGACGCGGAAGTCGTGCTGACCAACAAGACGCCTATGAACAAACATGTGCTGGAAACGGCGCCCAAGCTTAAGTTTATTTGCATGCTCGCTACGGGCTACAATGTCGTGGACGCGGCTGCGGCGCGGGCAAAAGGCATAGCCCTGGCCAACATACCCACGTACGGCACCGCCGCCGTCGGGCAGTTCGCCATCGCGCTCCTGCTCGAAATCTGCCATCACGCCGGGCACCACAGCAACGCGGTAATGGAAGGCCGCTGGCAGACAAACAAGGACTGGTGCTTCTGGGACTACCCGCTCATCGAGCTGGCGGACAAGACGATAGGCATAATCGGGCTGGGCAGGATCGGCAAGTCCACGGCGAAGATCGCCGCAGCGATGGGCATGGTCACGCTGGCCTTCGACACCATACAGGACGACGAGGGCCGCTCGCTCGCGCAGTATGTGGAGCTGGACGAGCTGTTCCGGCGCTCCGACGTCGTCGCGCTGCACTGCCCGCTGTTCCCTGCGACGGAAGGCATCATTAACAAAGCCAACATCGCGAAGATGAAAGACGGCGTCATTATTATCAACAACTCCCGGGGGCAGCTCGTCGTAGAGCAGGACCTCGCCGATGCGCTGAACAGCGGCAAAGTCTATGCCGCCGGCCTCGACGTCGTATCGGCCGAGCCTATTAAGGGCGACAACCCTCTGTTAAAGGCAAAGAACTGCATCATCACGCCGCACATTTCCTGGGCGCCGAAAGAGAGCCGCCAGCGGCTTATGGACATAGCGATAGCAAACGTGAAAAGCTATGTGGACGGGAGCCCGATAAACGTAGTTAATTGATAAACAGGCATCAGCGCATTAGCTCGAGTGTTCGTGGATTTCGCGAAACTTCTCGTGCATCTCCAACAGCGCCTTTACTAAAATAGGGTCGAACTGGGTTCCGGCGCCGTTAGCAATGATGTCCATTGCTTTGTCGTGCGAATATGCGGGCTTGTATGTGCGCGAGCTGACAAGGGCGTCGTAGACATCGACAATGGCCAGGATGCGCGCGGACAGCGGAATGTCCTCGGCGGCCAACCCGTCGGGGTAGCCCCCGCTGTCCCATCTTTCGTGATGGTAGCGGCAGATGTCGTAACAATATTTCAAGTACTGCGTGTCGTCCTCGTCGAGCATGGTTTTTACGATTTCGCTGCCTATGGCGGCATGTGTTTTGATGATTTCAAACTCCTCCCGCGTGAGGGGGCCGGGCTTCAATAAAATGCTGTCCGGGATGCTGATTTTCCCGACGTCGTGGAGCGGGACCGCCTTAATGATCGTATCGTGATCCACGTCGTTTATGACGCGCCTGTCGTAGTTCCGGACATACAGGTGGTCTATCAGCGCTTTTGTCAAATCGCTCGTGCGCTTAACGTGGTGGCCGGACTCCAGGTCCCGGTATTCTATGATATTGGCCATCGTCTCCAGTATTTTTTCTTTGGTGCGCACAAGCTCCGCCGTTTTTTCCTTGACCATCTCTTCAAGGCTTTCGCTGTACTTGCGCAGCTTTAGATGGTTCTCCACGCGGATCTTTACGACTTCCGGGTTAAAGGGCTTTGATATATAGTCGACCGCGCCAAGGCTCAGGCCCTTGCTCTCGTTCGTCTCGGAATCAGCCGCCGTGATAAACAGTATCGGTATATTCGCCAGCTCCGGCGTCGACTTCATCAGCTCGAGCACCTGGTACCCGTCCATGTCGGGCATCATAATATCCAAAAGGACAATCGAAGGCGTAGCTTCGCCGGACAGCATCATCGCTATGGCGTCGATGCCCGATCCGGCTTGCAGTATCTCATACTTGTCTTGAAGAATGTTCTCAAGTATGATCCTGTTTGTCTCTATGTCGTCGACAACTAGAATTGTTTCTCTACTCACCTGTCCGCCTCCATGTTTAACGCCGATATGAGATCGTCAAGTTTTGCAAATACGCGCTCGGAAGCGGCGCCATACATGTCCGCAAGCCCGGGTCGCATAATTTTGTGCAGCGCCATGGTTTCTATCTGTCTTAGGATGGTCAGCAATTCATTTAAATAAAGGTTCTGCGCGACTGTCGCCAGGGAGCGCGCGGTGCTCCCGATGCTTATGAAGTCGCTTTTTTCCAACGCGGCGCTCAGCTCTTTGAACAGGGGGTTTTTTTTGAGCATGAGCAGCATGGCTATATATAGTTTCCTTATATTCTTTAGCTTTTTCAAGGCGGCTGAAACATCGAATACTGGTAAAAACGCGTCGTATTGACTATAATCTATGGCTCCCGCCGCGTTGCTATGATTGTCGGCTGTGCCGCGCGGGGCGTCGCCGGGTTTTTCGGCATGGCCGGCGGCGGTCGGGCTTGCGGCGGAAAGGCCTGCGGTGGTCGGGCCTGCGGAGGCAAAGCCAGTAGATGCAGGGCTAGTAGATGCAAGGCTAACAGATGTAGGGCTTGCAACGGCGGCGGCTCCGATTGCGCCGGCATTATATACTCCTGCGCCGCTGGCAACGGCGGCGCCTTCGATTTTGGCTGCTGTGCTGTCTACTGGGCTTGCTGCGGCGCTTGCTCCACTGTTATACATCCTGCCGACAAAATAGCCCGCGCCCGAATATGCCCAGCCCGACGCATGCCTGCCATGCGAGAATATTTCAGACAATTTATCCAACAGGCGCCATTGCGACACGGGCTTTTGCAAATAGCCGTTCATGCCCGCCAAGCGGCACCTGGCCACGTCCTTTTCAAATATTTCCGCCGTCAGCGCCAGGATTGGGACGCCGCCGCCACCCGCGTTCTCGAACGTCCGAATGTTGATGGTGGCCTCGCACCCGTCCATGTCGGGCATATGCAGATCCATCAATATCATATCGTATTCGGACGGGTTCTCGCAGTACATGGCAATGGCTTCCATGCCGCCGCGCGCATAATCCAGCGCCACGCCGGTCGGAGCGAGATACACCGCAATGATGTCCCTGTTCACAGCAACGTCGTCGACGAGCAAGATGCGTTTTTTTGAAAAATCCGGCGCGGGCGCATTGTGCCCGGCATCCGCCAAATTATATACCGCTGCGTATGAGGATGTGCCTGCCGCTGTATCGCCAGCCGCGTTCACGCTAGATGCACCACCAGCCGCGTGCGCGTTAGATGCAACGTCTGCGGCTGCGTCGGCGATGGCGCTGGCGTCATCGAGGGCTGTGTTGGGGGCTGCGTTGGAGGTTGCGTTGGGGGCTGCGTTGATGGCTGCATCGGGGGCTACATTGGGTGCTGCATTGGGGGCTGCGTCGGTAACGGCGTCGGGGGCGATGTGGCACGTGTTTTGCGGCCCGATGATCTGGTTGATGGTATCGATGATCTTGGATGGGAACAGAGGCTTTGGCAGAAAATACCTGATGCCCGCCTCCTCCGCCACCTGCTCTATAATATCCCATTCGACGCCCGCCATAAGAACAGCCACCGGCTCATCGCCAAACTTGCTGTGTACCTGCCTGATGGTTTCTACGCCATTTAGGTGCTGCATCCGCATGTCGACGAATATTATGGAGAAAGGGTTGTTATCGGCTTTTGCGCGTTCAATGCTGTCCAGCGCGGCAAAACCGCTCTCGACGCACATATACGGTATCCCGTATTCGCGCATCAACATGCCGAAATAGTCGCGCGCCTCCTCATTCCCGTCCGCATACAATATACTGAGTTCCATGTCGGCCGGTTTGTTTATCGTGGACCGCGCGGTTTTGTCGCCGGCTGTTTCGGCTATGATATTCAAGGTAAAAACGCTGCCTTTGTTGGGCTCGCTCACGACAGTGATGTCGCCGCCCAGGAGCCTGACAAGCCGCCTCGCCACCGCTAGGCCCAGCCCGATGCCGCCGTGCGCGCGCGTCCTGGTCCCATCCACTTGCTCAAAGGCATCGAATAGATGCTCCATGTCTTTTGGCGATATGCCTACACCGTCGTCCGAGACGGTAAATACAATGCCTACGCGCCGTTCATCGCACTTGTCGAGCTTCGCGCGCAAATGTATGCTGCCACCGGCGGGCGTAAACTTGACTGCGTTCAATAATAAATGCAATATTACCTGCGCCAGGCGCTGGCCGTCCGTGCGGAACACCGGCGGCACGTCGCGGTCAATGACGACTTGAAAGTCCTGCCCCTTTTCGTTGGCCCTGGCCATTGTCTCCGCGCACACCTCGATCAGCATTTGCTCAAGCCGCACATTACTATAAGCGAGCTGCAGCCTGTCCGCTTCCAGCCGCGATATATCCACGATGCTGCTGATGATGCCCAGCAACTGCTTCGATGCTTCGTCTATTTTTAACAGGCAGTTCTTGATTTTGGCCATATCGCTTGTCGCCCCGGCGATCTTTGACATCCCGACTATGGCGTTCATCGGCGTCAGTATTTCGTGGCTCATACGCGACATATAATCGTTTTTTGCGTTTTCCACTCTTACCAGTCGTTCGCGCACTTCTGTGATTTCGGAGGAGTGCACCAACTGTGCCTGCCGACCGTCCGGCAGCGTGACGATGCGCGACATGTTCTTGTAATATCGGTTGCTGGCGCTGTCAAAGGACTCCCATTGCGCCTGCTCGCCATCAGTGGCGAGCATCGAGTCGCGGTTTGCTAGCAGCTCGGCGCGCGGGCAATCCGCGCACGGTGCGTCCAGCCCGGGATATAGCACCTGCCAGCACTGCGCGGCGGCGCCGGAGGCGGGGGCATAGGTGGAGGCAGGAGCGGAGTCGGTGGCGGGGGTGGGGGTGGAAGTAGCAGTGGCGTTGGCGTTGGTGGTATGGGATGCAGTAGTGGATGCGTGTACATTGGCCGCAGGGGGCGTAGTGGGCGTGGAGGGGGGCGTGATGACATGAACAGCAGGCGCGTCTTCCGTGTTGCCGAGGGCGTCGCAAACGATGCCAGCCAAACCGCGTCTTTCCGAAAGCGCCCTATTTATATAGAGCAGCCGGTACGTATTGAGATCCGATATATATATACCGTCGTCGATATTGTCGAGAATAATTTTTTCCATATACCACGCAATCTAACCACATTATTCCGTCATTACTATAATACCATATTAATCTGCCTAAAACATTAACCATAAATAGCGCGGCGGAGGCTTGCCTCCGCCTCCGTCCGCGCCATCGGTGCTTGATGCCTACGTCTTATCAAAATTTCAATGTGTTGGCTATATCTGTAAATATCACGCCCAGCGCGTGTGCGCCCGCGTCCGGGTGGCCCAGGCTGCGCTCCCCAAGGGCGCCCGCCCGGCCCATGCGCGCCACAATGCCTTCGGTCTTCTTCGCCCCCTCGACGGCTGCGGCGGCGCCCTTCTTAAACGCCGCGCCGAACCCCTCGCCATTATCCGCGCACGCCTTCCAGACGTCCGCGCAAGGGGCGAACGCGTCTATCAGCGTCTTGTCGCCCACCACTGCACCGCGCCCGAAAGAACGCTCGCCTATCGCTTGAATCCCCTCGACAGCCGCCTGCAGCATCGCGGCAAAATCGCCTATTGCGAGCGTCGATTTGCCGGCCGCGCTCTTACCGGCGGCCCTGAACGCACTGCCCCATATGGGACCGGAAGCGCCTCCGCAATGCTCCATGATGATCATTGAGCAGGCGGCGAGAAAATTAGAGATGGTCAAGCCCGGCGTGCTGACGAGCGCCTTCCATTCCGTTTTCAACTGCATAAAGCCCTTGGCTACGCTGGATCCAAAATCGCCGTCGCCCGCATGCGAGTCCAGCTCGCAAAACGGTATTTCGTTTTTGATGATGGAATGGCTCATAACGTCAATGATATATACAATATTGTCCAACGTTATTTCCCCGCCGATTTGCGCCGCACCGACCGCCGTCTCAACTTCGTATGAAACGTCGCCGCGCATCGCGCCCGCCCCGGTCAGATCCCTGTACTCAACGTCGCCGACCGGGCCCGTGATTACAAGCCCGGGCGAATCGCACGGCTTGTTGAGGAGCTCCTCAAGCTCGTTGTCCAGCTTCAAAACGGAAACCGAAGCGCCGGCCATGTCGATGCTCGTCATATAGTTGCCCACCAGGGCGCGCGCAATGACTACGCCCCGCCCCGACAACTCGCGGATGACATCATTGGCGAGCGCGTACAGCTCCATCAGGGGCGTCGCCCCAAAGCCGTTGATGAGCACCGCAGCCCTTTGCGCCCCCGAGGCTTCAGCCGCCCCACCGGCTGCGCCAGTCCCGCCAGCTCCAGCCGCTCCAGCCCCATCTGCGGTCCCAGCCGCCCCGCCCGGCGCGAATCCCAACTCGCCGCATATCTGCGCCGCCATGCGCCCGGCCAGCGCCGCCGCGCCCGCTATCGGCTCGCGGCGGATACCCGGCTCGCCGTGTATACCGACGCCATATTCCATCTCATCCTCGCCCAGCTCGAACGTCGGGCTGCCTTTTGCGGGCACGGTACAGGACGTGAGGGCGAACCCCAAGCTCCTGACGTTCGCGACGACCTTTTCGGCCGCCCGCTTGACTTCCGCCAGGCTGTAGCCGGCCTCTGCCGCAGCGCCCGCTATCTTATGCACAAAAATCGTGCCGGCGACGCCCCTGCGCCCCACAGTGTACAAACTGTCTTCCACCGCCACATCGTCGTCCACCCGGACATAATCGACCTGCAGGCCGTCTTCCCTGGCCATGTGCATCGCGTTGGTGAAGTTCATCATATCGCCGCTATAGTTCTTGATTATGAGCAGCGTCCCCTTGCCGCTTGCCGTCTCCTTGATCGCCTGGTAGACCTGGATTTGCGAGGGGGACGCGAACACGTCGCCGCACACCGCCGCGTCCAGCAGGCCCTTGCCGACGAACCCGGCGTGCGCGGGCTCGTGGCCGCTCCCGCCGCCGCTTATCAGCGTCACTTTTGACCTGTCCAGCGCCCCCTTGCTGATCACCTTGTATTTATTGTCCAGCGCCAGCCCGCCGTTGACCAGCGTCAGCCCCGCTAACATATCATAAACAACGCGCGAAGGATCGTTAATAATCTTTTTCATATTCGATATTCACCCCTATACTCTTTCCTTAAACTCCCTACCCAGTTTGTCGGCTACAATGATCGCAGCTGCTACGGCGTCGCGCGTTATCGGGAACGGCATGGAATGCACCGACTCTTCCGGAATACACGTTTTGTCGGCGATTTGGTTCAACTCGTCGGCCGTGATGCTGCTTATGCCGATGTCGGCGAGGCACACGGGGAGGCCGACGCCCACGCAGAACTCCAGCACCTCCTCGATCTCCTCCGTAGGGGCGTTCTCCAGGACCAGTTGCGCGAGCGTCCCGAAAGCCACTTTTTCGCCGTGGTAATATGCGTGCGTTCCCTCCATGATCGTGAGGCCGTCGTGTATGGCGTGCGCCGCCGCGAGGCCGCCGCTCTCAAAGCCCAGGCCCGAGAGCAGTATGTTGGCCTCGACGATGTTCTCCAGCGCCGCCGACACCTGCTTGCATTCGCACGCGGCCTTTGCCTTCAGGCCGTCTTCGAGCAGCGTCCTGTAGCAAAGCTCCGCGAAAGCCATCGCCGCGTTCGTCCCCTTCGCCGGGGGCGCGGCGCCCTCGCGCGCGCCGCAGGGGAGGCCCGCGTTCACATTGGAGTAACTGGCGGACGTGGCCCGCGCCTCAAAATACGTCGAGAGGGCGTCGCCCATGCCCGAAACCAAAAAGCGCACGGGCGCGTTCGCAATGACGGTGGTGTCGATGAGGACCACGCTGGGGCTCTGCTTGAAATAAGCGTAGTCGTCGAAGGCTCCTTCCTCCGTGTACAACACGGCGGAATGGCTGGTCGGGGCGTCTGTCGCCGCGATGGTCGGCACGATGATCAGCGCCTCGCCCTGCGCTACGCACTTGGCGGTGTCAATCGCCTTGCCCCCGCCCAGGCCTATGGTGCAGTCGCAGCCGTGTTCCTTGGCGATATCGAGCATACGCGCGACTTCCTGCCGGGAGCACTCCCCCCGGAACCCGCTCTCAATGAGCGTTATGCCGTACTGTTTCACCGTGGCGTCCAGCTTGGGCTTCACGCGCGCGACGTCGTCGGGATGCGCAATCAAGAGGGCCGACTTGCCGAATGTCTTTACGAAATAACCCAGATTCAAAATTTCATCCTCGCCCTGGACATATTTTGTCGGGCAGATAAACGCTTTTCTCATGCTACCTCCTGTTATCGGTTTTATTGTAGGTTCATTGTTTTTGACGCAAAGCTTTTTTGCGTAATGCTTTTTGCGTAAAGCTTTTACACAAAGCTTTTACACAAAGCTTTTTTACCGCAATGCCTTAGTTAAAATTATATCAGTATTTGACGCATAACGTTATAGGTATATAATAGTTTTGAATTAAATAATTAGCGAGCGATAATAAATAATCGGAGGTCAAACCATGAGTGGAAACAATGACACAGGGGCCACATATATTAGTTTTGACAAGCTCGAAGCGTTTATGCGCGACGTGTTTATGAAAGTTGGCGTACCGGAGGAAGACGCGGCGGTCTGCGCGGACGTTTTGATAGAGTCCGATAAACGGGGGATCGACTCCCATGGAGTGGGCAGGCTCAAGCCAATCTATATCGACAGGATAAACGAAGGCATACAGCACCCGGTGACCCAGTTCGAGATAGTGCGGGAGGGCCCGACCACCGCAGTGGTGGACGGGCACGACGGCATGGGGCAAGTCATCGGCAAGCGCTCGATGCAGATGGCGATCGACAAGGCGCGCGCGTACGGAATGGGCATGGTCACGGTCCGCAACTCGACGCACTACGGGATTGCCGGATATTACGCCACTATGGCCACTAAAGCGGGGATGATTGGGATCACCGGGACCAACGCCCGCCCGTCCATCGCCCCAACGTTCGGCGTAGAGAACATGCTCGGTACGAACCCCCTCACGGTCGGCGCCCCGACGGACGAGGACTTCCCTTTTATACTGGACTGCGCCACGTCTGTGTCGCAGCGCGGGAAAATCGAGCATTACGACCGCATTAATAAGACCATGCCGGAAGGGTGGGTCATCACGCACGACGGCGGCAGTGAGACTGTCCCCGCCGCCGCGCTGGAAGGCTTCGGCAAGGGGACGCACGCGCTGGTCCCGGTCGGCGGCATCGGCGATGAGACGGCGGGTTACAAAGGCTATGGCTACGCGACCGTCGTCGAAATCCTGTCCGCGTCGCTGCAGCAGGGGCGCTTCCTAAAGGCCCTGAACGGCTTCGACGAGAACGGCAAGACCATCCCATACGGGCTGGGGCATTTTTTCATCGCCATAGACGTCAACG
Source organism: Oscillospiraceae bacterium (assembly GCA_009777515.1). Taxonomy (GTDB): domain Bacteria; phylum Bacillota; class Clostridia; order WRLR01; family WRLR01; genus WRLR01. The sequence goes on from WRLR01000024.1 coordinate 20,731, forward strand.
CATTCGTCGAGCTGGACAAATTCAAATATACGACGGGGCAAATCCTGCGGGAGCTGCGCGCGTCTACCAAGATGCCGGGGCACGACCGCATCTACACTGCCGGGGAGCTGGAGTACCTGGCATGGCTTTCGCGCAAAGACGTCGGCGTCCCGCTGAACGAAAGCCTAAAGAAGACGCTGCTTGGCCTACGCGAGGAATACGGGCTGTTGGAATACGAATTCAACTTCGCGTAAACATGTCTATCCTAATTGAAATGATGTCGCTTGGCTCGGCTGTAGTGACATTCATTGAAGTAATACAGTAGGCAATTAAAAAGTCGCGGGCGAACACTGTTCGCCCCTACATATATAATTGATAGACGATTGTAAAAGCCGGTATTTTACGGGCAAACACTGTTCGCCTCTACAACATTTTGTATATATGCAAAATTGGCTACCCATATGTAGGGACGCACATTGTGCGTCCGCAACTATTACAATCGCCTAATATAATTGAAAATTTTAATATATGCCTGTATATCGCATGTAGTAGCCGCTAGGCTTTTTAATAAACATAAGGGGTATATCAATGGGTTATCGAAGATCGATGATTTTCATACGAATATTGGCGATTATGATTATGGCCTTACTTCTTATGATATGCATGTGCGCCTGTTCCAATAACAGCGAAATGGGCGGGACTGTGCCAGCGGAACAAGTTCCGCAGACACGGACAGAACAGGATTTACAGGCGCAGGCGCAGACGGAAGCGTCGGCAACATCAACGACCACTCCCCCAGCCACGTCGACCGCAACATCGAATATTGCATCGACGGTTACAGCATCGTCAGTTTTATCATCATCGGAGGCAGCATCATCAGCCATTACTTCATCTGAAACAGCGTCATCAGAAACTGTATCATCAGAAACAGCGTCGTCACAAAACCATGAAGAAAGCGACCCGGTTGATGCTATTGCCGATGCTGACTTATCTGCCGAAGCTTCAGGTCTGATCATAATATCATTTGATTATGTGAAGCAATCCGGCTCGGCAAGCAACCAGTTCGCCGTGTGGGTCGAGGACATGGACGGCAACTATTTACAAACGGTATTTGCGACTCGCTGGACGGCAAACGGCGGGTTTAAGACAAGGCCAGATTCCATCGCTTTGTGGGTTGAAAAGTCCGGCATCACCACCATGCCGTCGTATTATGTGGACGCCGTCTCCGGGGCGACCCCGCAAACCGGCGAGATCACATGCGTATGGGACTTGACCGACGTGAACGGCGACACAGTCCCCCTTGGTAATTACAGATTTTTCGTGGAAGGGACTCTGCGTTGGAAGAACTATGTTTTATACTCCGGCGTCATCGAAATCGGCAACGCCCCTGTTACCGTACAGGCTGAAGCCGAATATATTTATGAAGGTTCCGGCAACCAGTCCGCATTGACAGGCGATTCACAGGAAAACGCCATGATTGGCACAGTTACAGCGGCCTATGTGCCCGGGGCAGACGGCTGACCAAAAGACGATAATGGCTTATATAAAACAGTTCGGAATAATATTGGGAGTCACGTTTGTTGCTGAGATCATCCGTTTTTTGGTCCCGCTGCCGATACCTGCGGGCGTCTACGGGCTGGTGCTGATGCTGGTTGCGCTCAAAACAGGCTTGATTAAGCTGGAATGGGTCAAGGACGCCGGTCTTTTCTTGGTCGGCCTCCTGCAGCTCATGTTCATACCGGCGGCGGTCGGGTTGATTGATTCCTATGCCGGTTTTAGCGACATCCTGCCCCAAAGCATATTGGCGGTACTCGTATCAACGACGCTGGTCATCGCAGCCACCGGCGTCGTCGTGCAGCGCGCCTTAAAGCGCACCCTAAAAAGAAGCGATAAAGTTAAAAATGAACCCAGTTGAGATTGTAATCGGAAAACTAAGCGAATTTTTGGCGCAGTCCGTGTTTTTTGGCGTCGGCCTCAGCGTGCTTGGCTATCAGGTCGGGCTACTCGTAAAAAGCAAGCTCAAAACGGCTGTCGCCAACCCTCTGCTGGTGGCTATTTTATTCGTGATTTTATGCTTGTGGCTGACCGGCGTCGACTATGGGGCATACAGCGAAGGGGCTTGGCCATTGAGCTATCTGCTCACGCCCGCGACCGTGTGCCTCGCCATACCGCTATATACGCAGTTCGGCAAGCTGCGCCGGCGCTGGGGGGCTGTCCTGGCGGGGATAGCGGCGGGCGCGCTGGTGAACCTGTTCTGCGTCTACCTGTTCTCCCTGCTCTTCCGATTCTCCCGCGAGCAATATGTGACGCTGCTACCCAAATCAGTCACCACCGCCATTGGCATGGTCATATCCGGCGAACTGGGCGGCATCCCAAGCGTGACCGTCGCGGCGATAATCCTGACCGGCATTTTTGGCCACATCATGGGCGAACATATACTGCGGTTCGCTCGCGTCACCGACCCCGTCGCACGTGGGATCGCCATAGGGACGGGCTCGCACGCCATCGGCACGGCCAGGGCGCTGGAGCTGGGCGAGACGGAAGGCGCCATGAGCAGCCTGTCCATCGTACTGACCGGCATACTGACCGTCATCCTCGCGCCGTTGTTTGCCATGCTGATGTAATTAAATAAAGATGCAACGGATTTTAGGTCTATTTTACGGGTTTCTAGTGCAATACCTTTCATCTTAGTCTTCATCATCGTCGACTAACAGTTCGTCATCATAATCATCCGGATCATAATCCGGTTCTAACTCTAAAATTATTTCGATACATCCGGTACGTAATAATGTAATATCGTTACTAAGCGTACCCCAGATTATTTTATCATCAACGCTCTCGTAATCGTGTGCGAATATATTTCGCATCCCAATGATATCACGCCATGTTATTTCATTATGCTCAGTCTTCAGCTTCTCAGACAGCCGCGTTGCCATTTCACCAATTTGTAATATATACATAGCGCATGCGCTTTGATACTCATTATCTGTTTGAAATATTTTGTATGAGTTCCCGAAACGTTCCTTAGCATGTTGAATACGGTCACAATACTTTACTATATGCTTTTATATCTCAATATCTTTATTGAATATACCCATACAGCAATACCTCTTCATTTCTTATACGCTCAAAAAATTTTCGCCGCATACCGCCATGTGTCACTAAATCAACATTTTTTCCTAAAGCATCGATTAAATCAAGCCTGAATCCCGATAATTCAAAAAGTCCTCGGATGTTACCACAATACACATGCAAATCAATATCGCTATCATCCGTCGCCTCACCACGCGCATATGAGCCAAACAACATGACACGCTTCACTCCGTAGTTTTGCGCAATCGGCGTTATATATTTTTTAATCTGTTCTATGGAGTATACAGCCATTCATTTTTCTCCTCATATGATGTAAATACATAGCTTATGCTTTTTTGCGCATAGTATCATTTAAAATTAATATTTTGGAGTTATGTATAAAATTATTCCGGATAGTTGCCGTGCTCGCGCCATATGTCGATCATCATATCGTAGCGCGAAAGGGGCAGCCCGGTATATGCGCAGTTTGATGTGCAAAAAACAAAGCCCCAGCCGTCCATGCCGTCACGCAGGCAGCGTAGCACGTCGTCCCTGCATTCCTCGTCCGTCCCCGTCTGCAGCAGGCCGCAGTTTACATTGCCGCAGAGCGCTACCCTGTCTCCCACCAATCGCTTGACTTCCGCCAGATCCACGCCCGCCTGCGGGTCGATGGAATGGAGGGCGTCGGGGGCGCAGGACACCATCTGCTCCAGAATCGGCATGATGTTGCCGTCTGTGTGCTTGATCGTATAATAGCCCATCTCGCGGTAGCCGGCAATCAACGCCTTTAGGTCGCCCACAACGAAATTTTCAAACTGTTCCGGGTTGAAAAACGGGTTCGTATTAAAGCAATAGTCTGCGCACAGCGCAAAACCGTCCAAAAGGTCTCCGCGCTCTTTAAGCGCGAGTGCGCGCGCCAGGACGCTTTCGGTACGCCTTGCCGTCCTATCCTTAATGGCTTGCGGGTTCTCATACATTTCAACGGAGAACTCCAGCATGTGCTCGCCGTCCGGTATGCTCGGGGTGGAGTCGCCGTGCATCATGATAAAATACTCGTCGCCGGTGCGCTCGCGTATTATTTCGAGCAGCCGCTGCGTATCGTCCAGGCCGTGCGGGTTAGGGTGTATGAATATCGCACTGTGCTCATATCTTTGCGCCGTCAGGATATAGCAGTCCGCCATGTCGCGCAGGTGCAGCTCGCGCTCGGACGCGCTCATTTGCGACCATTGGGAATAGTGCCGGTGGGAGGGGTGCACCTTGCCGAAGGCCTCCATCGTAAGGAAAAACACGAGCTCAAATGTCGGCGCCCTGCCGATTATCGGTTGCCTTTTCAGCGCTGCGGCAAAACGTTCTTTATGGGTCATAATTCAAATCCCCCGAATACCGTATAATATAAATTGCGTGAATGATATAAATAACGTGAATAATTTAATAGGCGCCGTGCTTTTTTGCCGCATCGATAATCTGCGTGAAATTCGCCAAGCTTACGCTGTTTGGTATTGAATGATCCGACGCGAATATGTAGCCGCCGTTTTCCTTTAAAATAGGGACCACCCTTGATATTTCATCGATGATTGCCTCCGCGTCGTCCCATAACACCGCGTTGACGCCGCCGTGCAGCAGGAGCTTGTCTCCGTACAGGCGCTTTATGTTGACGGGGTCTACCCCGGCTTTGACTTCGAGCGGGTTGAGACCATCGAGGCCAATCTCGACTAAATCCGGAATGAAGCGGTTGATATCGCCGCATGAATGCAGCCTCGCCTTGACCCCTTTCGAGTGCGCCCATTCGATGGCGCGTTTTTGCACCGGCTTGATTAAGTCGCGGTAGACTTTCAACGAAAAAAACGTCGTCCCCTTGTAGCCCATGTCGTCGGGCCATTGCACCTCGTCGAAAGTATAACCTTCGTCCCAAAGCATGTCCAGCATGGCTATATTGAGATCAAGGTAGGTATCGAACATGTCGACGCACCATTCCGGGTCTTCGAGCAATGCCACAAGCAGGCGCTCGGTACCGACCATCCATGAATGCGTCACGTCGAACCCGAACCACATCCCGGCGATAATCCACCGATCCTCCTTGCGCCATACTGGGTAATGCTCTTCCAACCGGTCCCAATGGACACGATCCCTTGACGGCGCCATGCGCGCTTTCGCTTCCGCCCAGGCTTCGCGGTCAATTACTTTAAAATCCAAAAAATCCGGCGTGGACGCTATGTGCTTCCAGCTCTTTAATGTGGCGCCCCAGCCAGTCGTATATATTTTATATTCGTCGGTCTCTTCAATTACGCTTTCCGCATATCGCGGCGTATAGTTGACCCTAATCGTCCCAATTTTGTCCAGATCAAAATAATCGACATAGTCCCGGGTCGGCATGCCCTCGCTGACCCAGCGATCTATTGTCTGCTGCCAAGGCGAGTCGAGTATAGGGATCCTGTCCGCTTCCTTTCGCGCATACATACGAGAAAAGCGTTCTTTTGTAGTCATAGCCGGCATTTGGGTACCTCTTTCGCACTAAAGAACCAATTTTTTGCCATTCATTATAATCTATGAGAGGCGATGCTTAAAGTCTTCGTATCCGAAGTCGCGGATTTTTTTAATTCTACCATCTTTGGTGTTCAGCATTATTGAGGGCAGGTTGATGCCGTTGAACGTGTTGTTTTTAACCATTGTGTAGTGCGCCATGTCCGTGAAAACTAGGCGGTCGCCCGGCGATAGGGGCTGCGTAAACGCGTAGTCGCCGATCACGTCGCCCGAGAGGCAGGTGAGGCCGCCAAGGCGATATATGTAGGGATGCGTCCTGCGATCATAGCCGGGGGCGGATGGGTCGGTTGCGCCTATGACGCCCGGGCGGTACGGCATTTCCAGGACGTCGGGCATATGGCAGGCTGCAGAGGCGTCCAATATCGCTATGTTCATTGCGTTGTCGACGATGTCGAGCACGGTCGATACAAGGAATCCCGTGTTCATCGCTATCGCCTCGCCCGGCTCCAGATAGACCAGCACGCCGAACTCGTCGGAAAATTTGCGGACGCAGCCGATCAGCGTACCCAAATCGTAGTCGTGCCGCGTGATGTGGTGCCCCCCTCCGAAATTCACCCATTCCATGCGTTGCAGGTAGCTGCCGAACTTTTCGCGCACGACGTTGAGCGTGCGTTTTAGCGTGTCCGAGTTCTGCTCACACATGGTATGGAAATGCAGCCCCGTAATGCCGTTAAGGCAATCCTGTTCCCGTTCGAACGCATCGCATGTGACGCCGAGGCGCGAGCCGGGCGCGCAGGGGTTGTATATTTCGATTTCGACCTCGGAGTAGCCGGGGTTTACGCGGATGCCGCATTTAGCATTCCCGGCTGCGCTTCTGTAGCGGCGCCACTGGCCGAAGGAATTGAAGATGATGTGGCTGCAGATTTTTGATATTTCCGGAAAATCGCCGTCCCTGTATGCCGGCGAGTATATGTGAACTTCGCGCCGCATCTCCTCCGCCGCGAGCCGCGCCTCGAACAACGAACTGGCGGCTGCGCCCGACAGGTATTGGGCGATCAATGGGTACATGGCATACATGGAGAAGCCCTTTTGCGCGAGCAGGACGCGGCAACCGGCTGCGTCCGCGACGCCGCGCAACAACTCCAGGTTGCGTGCGAGCAGCCCTTCGTCCACGATATAGCACGGCGAAGGTAGCGCACGCCAGTCGATGTCCGGCGGTTGAAGCTGCTCCGACAGCGGTAGAAGCGACTGCCGCTCCAGCTCCGGCTGCGGTTGCGACTGCCGTTTCGATTGCGGTTGCGGTTGCGGTATATGCTCAGCCATTGAGCAGCTCGGGCTCGAAGCTTTCTTTCCAGGGCAGGCCGAAAACATTGAGCGCTCCCATGAACGGGTCAGGGTCGAACTCCTCTATGTTAAATACGCCCGGCCCCTTCCACGCGCCGGTGAGGAGCATCGACGCGCCGATCATCGCCGGCACGCCCGTCGTATAAGATATGGCCTGAGCGCCTGTTTCGCGGTAGCACTCCTCGTGATCGCAGACATTGTACACATAATAATCTTTGGGCTTCCCGCCCTTTGCCCCCCGGACGATGCAGCCTATATTCGTTTTCCCTTTTGTCAAAGGGCCGAGCGAAGCGGGATCGGGCAGCACGGCTTTTAAGAACTGCAGCGGGATGATCTCCCTGCCGTCAAAAACGATGGGCCGGATGGACGTCATCCCCACGTTTTCGAGGACTTTCAGATGTGTAAGGTATTTTTCGGAAAACGTCATCCAAAAGCGTATCCTGCGGATGCCCCGTATGTTAGCCGCCAGCGACTCCAGCTCCTCATGGTACAGGAGGTAGATGTCCTTGTCCCCAATTTCCGGGAAATTGTAAACGCGCTTGATTTCCAGCGGCCGGGTCTCCACAAACGCGCCGTTTTCAAAATAGCGCCCGTTCGCGGTAATTTCGCGTATATTTATTTCGGGGTTGAAGTTGGTTGCGAACGGCAAGCCGTGATCGCCGGCGTTGGCGTCGAGAATATCTATCTCGTGGATATCGTCAAAATAATGCTTTTGCGCGTATGCGCAAAAGACGCCCGTGACCCCCGGATCGAAACCGCTGCCGAGCAGCGCCGTTATGCCCGCGTTACGGAAGCGCTCCCTGTACGCCCACTGCCAGCCATATTCGAACTTCGCCGTGTCAGGCGGCTCGTAGTTCGCTGTGTCGACATAGTGGACGCCCGTCTCCAGGCACGCGTCCATAATAGACAAATCCTGATACGGCAGGGCGACGTTAATCACAATATCCGGTTTAAACGAACGGATCAGCGCCACAAGCTGCGCCGTGTCGTCGGCGTCGACCTGCGCGGTGCTTATGTTAGTTAAAGCGGCGCTTTTATCTATGCATACGCCACTCGCGGTGGCGCCACCGCAGGCGGCGTTTCCGCCGCCTTTGCCCCCGAACTTCTCCAAAAGCCTCGCCTTAAGCGCGTCGCACCGCGAAAGCGTCCTGCTCGCTATCATTAAATCCGAAAAAACCGCGTTGTTTTGGCAGCATTTATAAGCCGCCACCCCGGCGACGCCCCCGGCGCCAATCATTAACGCCCTGCTCAATTTTATTACCTCCGGTTTGTCAGCGCTGCACGCGGCCGGAAGCATTGCCCTTGGCCAGTGCCTCGACCTCCGCCTTGCTAACCTGGTTGAAGTCGAACTCCACGCTGTGGGCCAGACAGGACGCCGCCACCGCGAAGTCCAGCGCCTTCTGGTTGTCATAGCCTTCCAACAGGCTGTAGATCAGCGCGCCGCCGAACGAGTCCCCGCCGCCGACACGGTCGACGATGTGGACAAGATACTCCGGCGCAAAAAACGCCTGGCCGCCCGTATATAGCATGCCTGACCACTTGTTGTCGCTCGCCGAGAGGCTGCCCCGAAGCGTAATCCCGACCTTGTCGAACCCGAACCTGTCCGTCAGCTGCTTCGCGACCGATATATAGCCTTCATGCGAGAGCTCGCCCTTTTCGATGTCGGTACCCGCCGCTTTGATCCCGAACACGTCCGACGCGTCCTCCTCGTTGGCGATGCACAGGTCGACATATTCCATGAGCCCGCCCATTACTTTGCCGGCCTTTTCCGAGTTCCACAGCTTTTTTCGGAAATTGAGATCGCAGCTGACCTTTATGCCCAGCTTCTTGGCCTCTTTCACGGCCTCCATGCACAGCGCCGCGCAGGAGTCGCTGAGCGCGGGGGTAATGCCCGTAAAATGGAACCATTCGGCGCCCTTGAATATATTGCCCCAGTCGAAGTCGCCGGGCTTAGACTCGGCAATAGCGGAGTACGCCCTGTCATATATGACTTTTGAAGCGCGTTGCGACGCGCCTTTTTCCAGGAAATAAATCCCCAAACGCTCTCCGCCCCTTGCGATCAAGTCTGTCTTTACCCCGTAGCGGCGCAGCTCGTTTATTGCGCTCTGGCCGATTTCGGTATCCGGCACCTTGGTCACATAATAGCTGTCGAGGCCGTAATTGGCGAGCGAAACCGCCACATTGGCCTCGCCGCCCGCATATGTGGCCTCGTACTCTGTCGCTTGTACGAACCGCAGGAACCCCTTGGGGTTCAACCGCATCATTATCTCGCCGAAGCATACTGTCTTTTTCATTTTGCATATCCTTTCATATTAATATTGATATTATGTTAGCGCGGCGTGCGTGTCTTTTAACTGCTGCATGATTTTTATGTGCTGCGGGCACTTGCCCTCGCATTCGCCGCACTCCACGCACGCTGCGGCGCCGTAGCCCCGATCGCGGGCCCAGTTGTTCTCACGCTCCTCCAGCGGGACGGCGAGCTGCGCATATTCCGACTTTGCGTGGTCGGTCAGCCCGTAGACCTTGTGGTAGTTCATGAGCGAAAAAACATGTGGGATATTTACGTTTTGTGGGCAGGGCATGCAATACTTGCATCCCGTGCAGTACAGCTCCGCGAGGCGCTTGTTTTCCTCCAGCATCCTGTCAATTTGCTCCATCTCGCTATCGGTCAGCGTGCCCTCGATGGCGGCGACTTTGGCGTTTTCTTCGACATTTTCGATGGAACGCATGCCCGACAGCGCAATGTCCACATTGCTGTTGGCCAGCACGAAGCGCAAGGCCATCTCGGCAGTGCTGCGTATGTCCTTTTTGAGCATGCCCCGAATCACCTCGGACGGGGCGCCCAGGCGGCCCCCGCCGACCGGCCCCATCACCACGACGCCGAGCCCCTTCCCACGCGCATAGGCGATTGCCTTCTCGTTTGATCGGTCCAGCAGGTTGTACTGGCAGAGGACCGATTCAAAGTAACCGCTGTCGACGATTGGCGCCATGTTGTCCGCGCTGTCGTGGTACGAAAATGAAATGTGTTTTATCAGCCCTTCTTCTTTAGCTTTCATAGCCGACTCGATGTGCCCGCCTTTGACGTCTATATACTTTTTGAAACGCTCGAGGCTGATGCCCCACATATGGTAGAAATCGATGTGGCTGCGCCCCAGTTTTTTTAGCGAGCCCTCCAGCAGCGATCGCCATTTATTGGCGTCGCCCTCTGCGCTGGGGTTCTTGGTCGACAGGTAGACCTGCCCGCCGCCGCTGTCCGCCCAGCTTTTCAGCGCCATACCGACAGCTGTCTCGCTGTCACTGTCGCAATAGAAAGGCGCGGTGTCGATATAGTTGACGCCCAATTCAAATGCGCGTAGAATGGTCGGCACGGCTACATCGTAATCCACTTGCTTCGCGCCGCCCCGCGCGTCTTTCATTGGCAGCCGCATAGCCCCGAAACCTAGCGCGGACACCTTGATACCGGTATTTCCAAAATCCCTGTACAGGATACGTCCCGACATATTTTCCTAACCTCCAGATAGTTGGCAATATGACAATAAATTATCATATATCAGTGTTAATTTCAATTTATTTTGATGATTGAATAAACGTTAGTAAATAGGATATATATATTATGCGACCCACATTGGACAAAAATCGGGCTGAAGCAAGCGGAAAGCGGCCACATAATAGGCGGAAAGCGGCCACATAACAAGCGGAAAGCAGCCATAAAACGGGCGGAAAGCGGCCATAAAACGGGCGGAAGCAAGCGAATAGCGGTCACAGAACAGGCGGAAAGCGGGCGTGCATGGACGATATCATCCAAAAAATCATCGGGTTTGAGCAAAAGGCCCAAAGCATTGTCGAGGTCGCTAGGGGCGAACTCAGATCCAATAATGAAAACATGCGCCTGGAAATCGAGGCGTATAGAGCCGCCACGCACGGCGAGAAGGACTCCGAAATCGCCGACTGCATATCGCTGATGAACAGGGAGGCGGACGAGGCTATAAAGCATCTGGAGGACGCTGCCAAGCTTAAAATAATACAAATGCAAAGAAAAGCGGCCGAGCAAAGGGACGAGTGGATCGAGCGGTTGTACAGCCAGATTGTCGGCGGTGACGCTTCATGAGCGCCGCCCCCGCGCAAGAGATACGCGTAAAGTGCAGGGCGATGAACGCCCGCCTGCTGGGCCGCGCGGAGTACGACGTCCTGATGTCCAAGAAAAGCGTCGCTGATATCGCGATTTACTTGAAAAAGGAGACGTCCTACGCCGACGCGCTGTCCGGCATCGACGAAAACGACGTCCACCGCGGGCAGCTCGAGCGGGCGTTCCGTAAATCGTTATACGCCGACTACGAGCGCCTGCTAAAGTTCGTCACAGGCGGCTATAGGTCCGTTATCAGGGCCATGTTCGAGGCATACGAAATCGATGATTTAAAACAGGTAATCAGCTCGATCTGCTCCGCCAACGAGCGTTATTTGAGCCCGGAGGATATCGAATACACACGGGCATACAGCAAAATCCCGGTCGCCTCTCTGCTGGGCGCCGCCACAATGGAGGCGCTGGTCGAAAACCTGAGGCACACGCGCTTTTATAAGGCGCTCGCGCCGTTCGCATCGCGCGAAGGCGAGCAGCCGGATTTCATGAAGATCGACAACGCGCTGAACCTTGTCAATTACAAGGCCAAGATGGACGCCCTGACAAAGCACGACCCGGGCCGGGGCGGCGGGGGCGCGGTGGCTCTATTCGGCTACACCGTCGATATTGAAAATATATTATTTGTGTACCGCATCAAAAAGCTGTTTGGGTACCCCGCGAGCCGCATCGTGCCATACCTGATCCCGGGCTATTTTCGCATAGGGCAGAAATTCTTATATGCCCTCGCGGAATGCGACGATATCGTCGCGATGGAAGGCATGATCGAAAAAAGCGCGTACGGCTTCTTGTTCCCGGCTTCCAGGGAGAGCGAGTGGGAGGCCCTGCGCTCGGGCCTGTTTTACGGCCTGCACAGAAAAAACCTGCGCGCGTCGGGGCAAATCGCAAGCGTGCCCTCTATTGGCGGCGCGGGTGGCGGCGCTGGCGGCGGGGCGGGCGGCGGGGCGGGCGGAAGCGCGGCGCTCTCGTACCTTTACCTGAAGGAAACCGACATGAAAAACATCATTATGATAGTGGAGGGCGTGCGATATTCGCAGCCGACGGGCAGGATCGCATCGTTTTTGATAGGCTACGGCCCAAGCTCCGGCGGCGGAAAGCTGGCTTCCAAAAATATTGCCATAAGGCGAAACCGGGGGAACATGCGTAAATAATGGCGATAGTGAAAATGAAATTTGTCAGCATGTTCGGCGCTTTGGACCATTTTGACAAATTCGTGTCAACCTATATCATCAACAGCAACCTGCACCCGGAAAATGCGCAGAACGTCATCACCCTGGTGCACGGCATTAAGCCTTTCCCCGACACCGAGTCAAAGGGCGATCAGCTGATGGGAACATGCACCGCCCTGCTCGAATCCATCGATCTGAAGCGCAGCCCTGAGGCGATGGACGCGTTCGCCCACAGACAGCTCGTGCCGCTCGACCTCATCGGGGCGCGCCTCACGGAAATCGGCGGATATATTCAGCGGAACCGCGAGGAATACGACGCGGCGGTGGAGCGCCTGCGGGCAAGCCTGCTGATCCGGGAGAGCCTTGAGAACATCATCAGCCTCAATGTCAACGTCGAGCAATTTTTTTCGCTGGAGTTCGTGAAGTTCCGCTTTGGCAAGATGCCAAAGGAGTCGCTGGCGCAGCTCGGGCTGCTGGCGGACGCTCTGGAGATTATCATCGTCCCGCTGTCCACGGACGACCGCTATTGCTGGATGATCTATTTTACCCCCTCGTCCGGCAGCGAAAAGGTGGACGGCGTCGTTTCGTCCATGCAGTTTGAAAGGACCCGCCTTTCGTCCGAGCTGTCGGGCACGCCGCATGACGCCATGGACTCCATCAACGGGACCATTTCGGAGCTGGAGGCGCGGATCGGCGAGCTGCGGGCGGAGTCCGAGGCGTACATTGAGCAGCACGGGGACGAGCTTTTGCACATATACTACTCCCTCGCGCGCATCAACCGCAACCACGAGGTGCGGCGGAACGCCGTGTGCACGGACAACTCGTTTTATATATGCGGGTGGATCCCCGAGGAGGACCTGCCCGGGCTGGCGAGCGCCATCGAGCTCGAGGAGAGCGACATGTACGTCGAGGAGGACCCGTCGCGGGTGCAGGGGATAAAGCCCCCCACGGAGCTGAAAAATCCGCCGTTCTTCAAGTTTTTCGAGATACTGATAAAAATGTACGGCCTGCCGGCCTACGATGAAATCGACCCCACCGCGTTTGTGGCCGTCACATATTTTTTGATGTTCGGCATAATGTTCGGCGACGCGGGCCAGGGCCTGATCATCATGCTGATCGGCCTCGCGCTGATGCGGCGAAAATTTTCACTGGCCGGCGTGTTTGCCTGCGCGGGCGCCTCGTCCATCATATTCGGCCTGATTTACGGGAGCCTGTTCGGGGACGAAGAAATACTGCCCGAGCTGTACGGGCGGCTGTTCGGGACGGGGGCGCCGGTCCACCTCATCCGGCCTATGGAGGACACGATGACGCTGCTCATCGGCGGCGTCGTCATCGGCGTGCTGTTCATGCTGGCTGCAGTGGCGCTAAACATCGTAAACGGCCTGCGCGAGAAGAACCTGGCGCGCGTGCTGTTTGACCGCAACGGGGCGGCCGGCACGCTGCTGTACTGGACGATACTGCTGACGGCAGTTTTTTACGCGGTGGCGGGGTCGTCGCTCATTCCCGCCGCGCTGGTCGCCGCGCTGGTGGCCGTCACGTTTTTGGCACTGTTCTTCAAAGAGCCGCTGGAGAGGCTGCTCGTGGAGCGCAAAAGCTTCCTGCCAAAGGAAAAGGGCCTGTTTTTCGTACAGGGGCTGTTCGAAATGGTGGAGACGCTGCTCTCCATGGCCAGCAACACGCTCTCGTTCATCCGCGTCGGAGCGTTCGCGCTCAACCACGTCGGCCTGTTCATGGCGTTCAATATTTTAAGCAAAATGGCGGGCAACGTCGGCGGGGTTTTCATCCAGTTGTTCGCAAACGCGTTGATTATCGGGCTGGAGGGGCTGATCGTCGGCATCCAGTGCCTGCGGCTGGAGTATTACGAGCTGTTCAGCAAATTCTTCAAAGGCGACGGAAAGCCGTATCGTCCGTTGAGCCGGAGCATTTTATAAATATCATACATGGTACATGATACCGGGAGGACATTTGTATGAAGGTTATGATTTTTGCGGCGCTTATCCTTATGTTTTCGATGATAGCGCTGGGTGTGCGCGCCAACAGGAAGGGCATGGGGCGCAGCGCGGCGAAAAGGCTGTTTGGGGCTAACGTCGCCATATTTTTCGGCTTGATGCTTGTCACAACCATCGTCCTGATGTCGGGCGTCGGCGCGGGCTCGGTCGCGGCTGCGGCGGGGGCCGAAGCGGCGGGGCCCGGGGCGGCTGCGGCCACGGGCGGCAACTCCTCATACGGGCTCGCTTACATTGCAGCCGCGCTGTCCACGGGCCTGGCCACAATCGGGGCCGGGATCGCCGTCGCCAACACGGGCTCGGCGGCGCTTGGCGCCATCAGCGAGGACCAGAGCCTGCTCGGCAAATCATTGATTTTTGTGGGGCTGGCCGAGGGCATCGCGATATATGGGTTGATCGTGTCAATGATGATCTTAGGCTACGTAGGGTGAGTGTTCTTTTTTGTCCGCCCAAAAAAGAACCAAAAAAGGCGCCGGGGGTTTCGATTCCCCCGGACCCCCTAAACGACCAGGGGCTCCGGCCCCTGGACCCAAAGAAGACGGGTGTTTATAATGAAGTTTTTTTTGATTAGCGATAATATTGATACGCGTGCGGGGATGAGGCTGGCCGGGGTCGAGGGCGTCGTCGTCCATGAGGCGTACGAGGTCGAGGACGCGCTGGAAGCCGCGATGCAGACGAGCGACCTCGGTGTCATCCTGATAACGGAGAAACTCGCCGCCCTGATACCGGAGCGCCTGTCCGCGCTGAAGCTGACGCGCGAGCTGCCGCTTGTCGTCGAGATACCCGACAGGCATGGCACGCGGCGATCCAAGGACTCGATAACGCGCTATGTCAACGAGTCGCTCGGCATTAAGTTTTAGCTGTACCTAATAGCGCCGCCCCGGCGGCCGCGTTTTTGACGCGCGCCCGGGCGGCGGGCGCATCAAGGGGGCCTGTATGCCAACTGTCGACGAAAAACTGGAACTGTTTGACAAAATAATATATAACGACGCGGTACGCGCCCGCGACGCGATACGCGATCAGCTCAGGCACGATTCCGAGCAGATACTGGAGGGCCAGAAGGCTGAAATAAAGCGGGAAGCCGCGCTGGAGTACCAGAGGGAAACGCTGCGCGCCTCAAACGACAGGGACTCGAGGATATCGAAGGCTCGCATCAGCACGCGCATAACGTTGATGAAAACGAGGAACGAAATCATAGAATCGGTCCTGGGGGACCTGTCGAGTAGACTCGCCCAGTTCGCGGGGACCGACGATTATCAGGCATACCTTATGCGCAGTGTCAGCGAGTCCATCGGGGCGGTCGAGCGGGAGGCGCGGCAAATCGCGGGGGGCGCCGAACAGGGCGAGATCGTCGTTTATTTAACGCCCGGGGATTACGACACTTATGCCGCTGAAATTCAAAAGCTCGCTCCCGGCGCGGAGGTCCGCCCCGGCGATCCGGGCATGATCGGGGGCGCAAGGGTCGAAAACGCCGGCGCCGGGATATATGTGGACGATTCGCTGAAGAAAAAAGTAGAGGGGCGCGCCGAAGAGCTTTTAGCCATGAGCGGCCTCACAATAGATAGCTGATAAAAAATAATGCTGATAAAAGATAATATTGATAGCTGAAAAAATATAATCAGGTATTAAAAAATGGCAACCGGCAACAGGAAAACCGGTATTGGAAAATTGGCGTTAAATAACTGGCAACGGACAATGAACAACGGAAAACGGACAACTGTTTCGGTGGGATACGGTGATAGGTTTTTATGATTAATGACTCATACAATAGCCGGATAGTCGGCATAAACGGCCAGGTCGTCACGGTGGGCGGCGACGCGCCGTTTCGCATGCTGGAGGCCGTCCGCGTCGGCGCGCAAGGCCTGATCGGCGAGGTCATCCGGATTAACAGCGAGGTTGCGACAATCCAGGTCTATGAAGTCACGACCGGGCTGAAAGTCGGCGAGCCGGTCGTCTCCACCGGCAAGCCGCTTTCCATAACCCTCGGCCCCGGCCTGATCGCTAATTTTTTCGATGGCATACAGCGCCCGCTGGCTGCCCTGGAAAAGGCATCCGGGTCCTTTATCGCGCGAGGCGCGGACGTGCAGAATTTAGATGGGCAAAAGCTGTGGCCGGTGAAGATGCTGGTCAAGGAAGGCGACGCGGTGGCCGACGGCGCCGTATTCGCCGAGGTCATGGAATCGGATTCAATAACGCACAGATCGATGATTCCGCCGGGCGCAGGTGGGGTCGTGCTCTATGCCGCCCCGGACGGCGAATACACAATAAACGAAGCCCTCCTGCGCGTCCAGGTCGACAGCGGGGAGGCGTCGGAAGTGGCGAAGGTGGCGGAAGTGGCGCTGGCGCAACTGTGGCCCATACGCAGGCCGCGCCCGATCCGCGAGCGTCTGCGCATCGCGACGCCGCTCGTGACAGGCCAGCGCGTCATCGACACCTTCTTCCCCATTGGCAAGGGCGGGGCGGCGGCGATCCCCGGCAGCTTCGGGACCGGCAAAACCATGACGCAGCACCAGATAGCGAAATGGTCGGACGCCGACATCATCGTGTACATTGGCTGCGGCGAGCGCGGCAACGAGATGACCGAGGTGCTGGAGGATTTCCCCAAGCTGACCGACCCCAGGACCGGGCGCAGCCTGATGGAGCGCACTATTTTGGTGGCGAACACGTCCAACATGCCGGTCGCGGCGCGCGAGGCGTCTATCTATACCGGCATAACGATTGCGGAGTACTACAGGGACATGGCATACAATGTGGCGGTCATGGCGGACTCGACATCCAGATGGGCCGAGGCCCTGCGCGAGATATCCGGCAGGCTGGAGGAAATGCCCGCAGAGGAAGGCTTCCCCGCATACCTGTCTTCGCGGCTGTCGGAGTTCTACGAGCGGGCGGGCAACGTCGCGACATTGGGCGGCGGCGTCGGGTCGGTGTCCATCATCGGCGCCGTGTCCCCGCAGGGGGGCGACTTTTCCGAGCCCGTGACCCAGTACACCAAGCGCTACATCCGTTGTTTTTGGGGGCTTGACAGGCAGCTCGCATATTCGCGGCACTATCCCGCCATCAATTGGATCACCAGCTACAGCGAATACATACCTGACCTTACCGAGTGGTTCGAAAAGAACGTGGACAAGGATTTTTTGAAGTACCGCAATGAGCTGGTGGCGCTGCTCGCCGAGGAGAGCAAACTACAAGATATTGTCAAGCTGGTGGGGAGCGACATACTGGCCGACGACCAGAAGCTGACGCTCGAGATAGGCGCAGCCATCCGGCTCGGCTTTCTCCAGCAGGCCGCATTCCACCCGATCGACACCTATGTGCCGCTCGCCAAGCAGTGCCACATGATGGCGCTGCTGCTGCACCTGCACGGCAAGGCGCTGTCGCTCGTAAAAGCCGGGATCCCGATGTCCGAAATCAAAAAGACCGGCGTGTTCGATACAATAATTAAAGCCAAATACGAACTGGGCAACGATGAACTGGAAAAGTTCGCCGACATGGAGGCAAATATGGACGCCGCGCTGGAGGCACTGTCGCTGGACGCCGCAGTCTGACCACCACTTCATAACACATATTAATGCTGATTGAGGGTTCATAATGATAGTCGAATATTCCAAGCTAACCAGCATAGACGGGCCATTGATAGCCATATCGGGCGTGCGCGACGCCTCTTTTGAGGAGATTGTCGAAATTGCGATGGACGACGGCGAGCACAGGCTGGGACAGGTCCTGCAGATCGATGGCGACGTCGCCATCGTGCAGGTGTTCGAAGGCACGAGCGACATATCGCTGTCCAGCGTGAAGGTGCGCTTTACGGGGCGCCCGCTGGAACTGCGGCTGTCGACCGAGATACTGGGGCGCGTGTTCGACGGGCTGGGCCGCCCCATTGACGGGTTCGGGGAGATATTCCCCGAAACGCGGATGGACGTCAACGGGAGCCCGATTAACCCGATATCGCGGCTGTACCCGCGCAGCTTCATTCAAACGGGCATATCGGCGATCGACGGCCTGACGACACTCATCTGCGGCCAGAAGCTCCCCATTTTTTCCGGCAGCGGCCTCGCACACAATGAGCTTGCTGTCCAGATAGTGCGCCAGTCCAAGACTACCGGGGACACAAAATCCGGGTTTGCCGTCGTTTTCGCCGCCATGGGGGTGAAGAACGACGTCGCGGACTTTTTCAGGCAGTCGTTTGAAGATAGCGGCGCCATCGATCACGTCGTCATGTTCATGAACCTTGCGAGCGATCCGCCGGTCGAGCGTATCGTGACGCCGCGCAGCGCGCTGACGGCCGCCGAATACCTGGCGTTTAAGCAGAACATGGACATCCTCGTAATCATGACCGACATGACCGCCTATTGCGAGGCGCTGCGGGAAATATCCTCGTCCAAGGGGGAAATCCCCAGCAGGAAGGGCTTCCCGGGCTATATGTACAGCGACCTCGCGTCCATATACGAAAGGGCGGGCATCATAACGAACAGCAGCGGCACAATAACCCAAATACCCATACTTACGCTGCCCAACGACGACATCACCCACCCCATACCGGACTTGACGGGATACATTACGGAGGGGCAGATTGTACTTGACCGCGACCTTACGCAAAAAAGCGTATATCCGCCCATCGCCATACTGCCCTCGCTGTCGCGCCTCATGAAGGACGCAATCGGGGAGGAGCACACCAGGGAGGACCATGGCGTCTGCTCTACCCAGTTGTTTTCCAGCTATGCCAGGGTCCAGGACGTTAGGGCGCTCGCGTCGGTCATCGGCGAGGACGAGCTGAGCGAGACGGACCGCCTGTACATGGAGTTCGGGCGCGCGTTTGAAAACGAGTTCGTCGCCCAGGGCCCTAACGAGAACCGGACGATTGAGACCACGCTGGACACGGGATGGAGGCTGCTAAAGCTCTTGCCGCCGGCCGAGCTGGACAGGGTCGACGCCGAAACGATGAAAAAAAGATACTACGATAACGCGGATTGACGGGCGGCACATGGACGTATCAACATTTGCAACCAAAGGCAATTTAATAAAAGCGAAGGCGAACCTGGAACTCGCGAAAATGGGCTACGAGCTCATGGATAAAAAGCGCACAATCCTGATATCGGAAATGGTGGCGCACATCGGTCGCGCTGAGGACATACAGGCCCGCATAGCGGAGACCTTCAGTTCGGCTTACCAGGAACTGCAGAACGCGAATATTTCGCTTGGCATCGACTTTGTGGAGCGCGTCGGCTACGCCATCCCGGAAATCACGCGGCTGCGCGTGCGTTTCAAGAGCGTAATGGGCGTCGAGATACCGCGCGTGACGCTTTCCCAGGACGGCGACGACGCTTTCCATTATGCCTTTACCAATACTAATTATTCCTTCGACCAGGCATATATCCATTTCAACAGGGTCCGGGACCTGATAGTGGAGATGGCCGAAGTGGAGAGCGCGGTCTACCGCCTATCAGTCAACGTCAAAAAAGCGCAGAAGCGCGCAAACGCGCTCAAAAGCATAGTGATCCCCAGGCTGACGGAGCTCGTCAGCGACATGGAGAACACGCTCGATGAAAAGGAGCGCGAGGAGTCCTCGCGGCTGCATGTCATAAAGAACATAAAGCACCGCTAGCACCCATAAACACCGGACGCAATATGTGATAGGACGCGGCGGGGGTCTCCCTCGCCCTACGTTTGTCTCGGCGCCGCAGAGCCAATGTGATGTCCTCGCCTATTATGCTGCGGCGCGTTTTGCTGTTGCTCCGCCGAAGGCGTAAACAGCATATCCACATTAGCCACCGTTATCATGTCCGTGCTGTGCAGAGCTTTTCTGGCGCCGCTGTCCAGCTTGATGTTGTTCAAATATGTGCCGTTCCTGGAATACATGTCCCGCACATACCAGAGGTCGTCCTCTTTCTCCAGTTTGGCGTGCGCCTTCCCCACAGCGGGGTTGTCCAGCACCAAATCCGAATGCTCTTTTCTCCTCCCAATCGTAAACTCGTTCTCAATCAACGTAACGCCAAACTCGCGCATGGCGCCGCGGACGGTCAAAGTGGCGTCGACGCGTTTTGTGAATGGCAAAACCTCCGTGGGCGGGTACATATTAGCCTGCCCATCATCCGAAAAACCGGAGCGGTGATTTACGCCGCTGCCATCCTCAAAGCCGTCGGCATATGGGTAGTCATCCATCTCGATAAAGTCCCGGCAGTGCTCCAATTGCATTTTACTTAAATATTCATCCAGCAGGGTCGAAGCCGGGGTACCAATACTGCCACCATCTTCTAAGCCGCTATGGTACTGGTCGTCAAGCGCATATATGGGCCACCCATCGTTGCCGTCATTTTCAATTTCGCTTGTGGCGCAGGCGCCATCGCCTACTTCGCTCGCTTCGTCAATAGGCGCAGCATCGCTTACATATGGTATCGCCGCCGCGCTGGCAGCAATGGGCATGGCCAACGCGCCCCCAGCATCTATTTGGCTTGCATCGCCCTCTTCGATGTGCACATATCGCTCATCAGGTGAATCGACGGCAACCTCCGGTTCGTCCTGTTCGGCCCTTTTTGCGCTGTTCGCCCAAAGGTCATCATTGCCGTCCTGCCCGTCTGCCGCGTCGGCGGCGGCATTGGCCTCGTATATGGCGGAAGCCGCTTTGACCGCCTCTGAAAACTCCCCGCCGCGCTTCTTCTTTGACCCTCCCGCCTCAAGGCCCGCTCCATTGCATGTTATAAAATATCTCATAAGCAAAAGCTCCGCGCCCAGCGCCGATATAAGGGCTGCGCCCCTGTAAACTGCGCCGTCGGCCAAGTCCCTGGGTATATAAGTCATCGCGCCAAAATAGACCACCGCGACCACGATGGCGCAAAGAACGGGCAGCAGCACCCTGCCGCCGTTCGCCGCAGGTTTAACCGCCAAGCCCCCAAACCGCGTTCCGACCTGCCGCGCAAAACCGCCAAAAGCCGCAGCCGCGCCCGCTGCGCCCGCTGCGCCCGTGCTTGCGCCGCTTTTCAAACCAGCCTTTGCGCCATCTTTTGCGCCTGCCAAGCCCGAACCGGCGCCGATGCCGTAGCTGCCGCCCCTCTGGGCGGTCGCCTGTTCGTACCCGCCAGCGCCGCGATGCTGCGCGTCATCGGAAAAACACAAAATATCCATCAAAAAATCCGTGAACGCATCGTACTTGAACCCTGCCCTTTTGACCTCTTCAATGATTTTCCTGCAAAACAGCTTCCCAGTGGCGTCGTCAGGGCTAAAGACCGCAATAAGATCCATTACCAGTTCCGAAAAAGGCGCAAGCCGATCTTCAGGCGGCTCGGCGGGCAGGTATACTAGCTTGGCGCTCTGCCGCGACGGATCGATAAATATCATGCTCGCATGCAACAGCAAGCATTTTTCTTCAAGCAGAAATTTATCGAGTCCGCCAATCGCAACGGACACCTCCATCAGGAGGCCGGCAAGGAAACGTATGCTCCGCCCGCAGTCGCGCATATATTCGTCAGCGGCGACCAGCCCGCTGACATCGTAGAAAAAACGGGGCTTACCGTCCGCAGTCATATTGCGGAACGGCAAAAGCCCGTATATTTCATTGTTCGCTATCATCTCCACCTGGTAGTCCATCACCCTGCGCCCGGAAGGCAGCGTCAGTACCAACTGCCTCCCATCGTCGCCGTCGTGAAACTTTTTGTCGTAATATCCGCTCATCCGATCCCGTAGTCCCCCCTGATATTGGATACGTCCACGTCATTGCTGATTTGATCGTTCGCGAACAGCCCTTCCATCACGCCCGTAGCGAATCCGAGTATGGCGTCGCGGAAAATAAGCGCGAGCCCGACAAGAACCGCAATGATAATAACAATCTCAACGGTCCCCATACCCTCTTCGCTGCGCCACTTCCCCCTGTAAAAAGCGGCGCCGACCCAGTTCCAAGCAATTTTCAATAAGCCAGCCATGCATATACCCCCTCAAAAAATTTATTTGAAACCTCGTTATATGCCCTGCAGCGCTAGTATCGCGGGCGTCATTACAATGAGCAATATAGACATCAACATAATGGCCATGGGCAGCAGCATCTTGGATGAAGCCTCTTCGCCCAGTTTTTTCGCCGCGTTCTTCCTCATTTCCCAACATTCGTTCGCGTGGATGCGCAATATGGGAACCAGTTCTGCGTTCCCCTTCCTGATGTTTTGCAACAGTACCGAAACGACGCGGGTGACCTCTTGTATCCGGCATCTTTTCGCAAAATCCTCATATGCCTTCGATTCACTTTTGCCCGACTTTATTTCCGTCAGGGCCATGTGCAGCTCCCTTCCCAACGCTTTTGATATATCGGTGCCCTCCGACACTTTCTCCCATGCATTGGAAACGTTCATACCAGCGTTGACCAACAGCGTAAGTTTTACAAGGAAGTCCGGGAAGTCAAGCATGATGTCCATCTTCCGCTTGCGTATATCCGCGTTCAACTTGCTGTCCGGCAGCAGGTATGCCGACCCAAGACACAAGGCGCATACAAGCAAATATCCGAACCCCGGCGCCGTGCGGAGGCCAATCAACAGGCAGAACTCCAGCGCCAGCAAAATGAACGCGCACTTGCGCGACTGGTGCAGCAAGAACCGCGCGTCCGAGCCGGGCTTGCCATAATATTCAATGATATGGACCTTGATTTTGCGATCGTAGCTCAGCCTCGCTGTGTACCTAAAGCGCATCAGCAGAAACGACGGCGCAATAATCAGCTTCCGGAACGGGTCGTCCAACAGCAGATTGCCATAAAAGGCGAAGGCCCCCCTCCTCATGAGCGCGCCCCCGGCGCACCAGGCCGCCGGTACAAAAAGAGCCGCCGCCAATAAATAACCCGTTATCCACTGCATCGCCGCCCCTCCCCTTTTTATACCCACAAGAACATTCG
>WRLR01000025.1 GCA_009777515.1 Oscillospiraceae bacterium
AATGGCCGACACTACGCCCTATCAATAACTCCGTGCCATTAATCATGGACTTTTCATACTCTGTGCCAAGGTACGCAAAGCAAGAGTGCGGCAATTTCCCCTTGTCGATATTGACCTGTAATTGTCTGTGGACGTTCTCATCAACATACCATGCCAGATTCGCGCTATAATAAACCTCTCCGGCCCCTTCGTCTCTCTTGTAAATTCCATATGTGCCTTCTTCAACGATCTTCATATCTGCCGGGATTGTTGATGGGAAAAAATCAATGCCGTAGTAGTCGACAATTTCATTTTTGTCCATAGGCACAAAATCTTCTGGTTTAAGGTCTATAATAAGCCTCGCGGCAGATATCTCCGACAACTCGTTTATATTGATTACGGATAAATGCGCCGTTTCTGTTGATGGAATGCTTGGCGCCTCAGTTTGCTGTTGCGGAACAAAAGGAGTTTCCGTACTAACCAAATCCGTTTGTTCAGTCGATGCAATTTGCTTCACGTCACCGCCAGCATCAGGTGGTGCGGACAGGCCGTTTTGCCCAACATAAACATCCGCCGTTTCTGTTGATGGAATACTTGGCGCTTCAGTATGCTGTTGCGGAGCAATAGAAGATTCCGCAGGAGCCAACCTCGTTTGTTCAGACGATGCAATTTGCTTCACGTCACCGACAACATCAGACACATTATGCGGCGTGAACAGACCGCTTTGCCCGACAAATACACCTACGGCTATTGCTAGACATGCTGCAACCGGCACAGCCAGTTTCAACCACGGTGCGAACGTCGGGCGTTCGCTTCTACGGTCTTTTGGCGCGGCAATGACTTCTGCGTCCTCGTTGATAAACTGATCGTCTATGTTGCCTATCGCTAAAAAAAGGCGTTTGCTTTTCATAAATAGATTCCTTCGCTTTCAAGATGTTTCCGTAGCTTTTTTCGCGTACGGAACAGGGTGGTTTTGACTTTTCCGACCGACATATCAAAGTCTGCGGCAATTTCATCAATGCTTGCCGCCCTCCAATAACGCCGGACGAAAATGCGTCTGTTATCGGCGCTTTGCTCTGATAAAAAAGCATTCAGCGCAACAGTTATTGCTTCGGTTTCAATCAGTTCGTCGAAAGAGTTCCTACTGTCAGCGATACACTCTTCTAACTCGGACAGTAAGGCGTCGAGCTGACCGCTGCCGCGCTTTTCCGCTTTTGCTTTATCGAGCCTGTCAAATGAAAGATTACGGGTTATTCTTCCAACAAACGCCCGTAGACTATTCGGGCGTTCCGGCGGTATGGCGTTCCATATACGATGATAAGTGTCGTTTATGACTTCTTCCGTATCTTCGGCATTGCCGAGAATATTAGATGCGATAGCGCGGCAATATTTATAATACTTGGTATTTATCGCGCTTAATGCCTATTCTGAACGCGCCCAAAACTGATCAATAATCTCATTGTCGTCCAAACCAACCCTCCTTTCAATTGTTTTGCCCTACACAATAAAAGACGGGTTTTTTTGAGCGAGGTTTCGCATTATCTCTAAATATCTTTTTATTTCAATGGGGACGGCTCAAGGTTAAGTATCAATCCGCTTCAGTTCGGTAATGGCTTTGTTTCGATATATCAAGTCCTCCCTCGTGGTAAACCCCTGCTTCTCCCAAAAGGCGTTGCCTTTATCATTTTTACCAAACACGACCAGCGCGGCTTTGTTGATCCCCTCGCGCTCGAGCGCGGACATAGCCGCGTTTACGAGCGACGTCCCGACGCCGCCGCGCTGATAGCGCCCGTCGACGGCGGTATGATGGATGTAGCCCCTGCGCCCGTCATGCCCGCACAGTATGACGCCGATAATTTTGCCGTCGTCTTCGACGACAAAGCATGTTTCGGGATTTCTTGCCAGGTATTTCGCTATGCCCTCTTTTGAATCGTCGAGGTTGTTCAGCCCCATGTTCGGCGTGCCTAGCCACAAATCGTAGACCGGTTCATAATCATTTATTGTCATAATCCTGATGGTCATGGCTTATATCCCCCTGTCAAACGCAATAAATCCTCTATAGAATCTACTATCCAAGTTGCGCCCATCCCTTCGAGCTCGGCGCGCGTGCCGTAGCCCCATGTGACCCCTGCGCTGTCTATTCCGGCCTCCTGCGCCCCGATGATATCGTGCTTTCTGTCGCCAACCAAAATAGACGTTTTTTTGCGCTCCGGGTCAAGGGCAGAAATCGCGGCGCGCGTTAAGGCGCCCTTGCCGTTTATGGTCAGGCTGCCGTCCAGTTCGTCACCAAACACCGTAATAAAATATCTGCTTAGCATAAAGTGATCCAGGATGCGGCTGGCGTATGTTTTAACCTTATTGGTGACAACAGCCATTAATTTCCCGTTTTCTTTTAAGCAACTCAAAGCCTCCGGAATGAAAGGATAGACACTTGCCTCAAACAGACCTTTTTCGGCAAAATACTCGCGATATTTAGCTACGGCCCTCTCCGTATCTGATTCTGAGAACCCGTAAGAAACCTTGAACGATTCGCGCAGCGGGGGGCCGATGAATTTTACTAGGTCATCGAGTTCTTCGTGGATGCCGTACGCGGCGAGGGCGTATTGAAAAGACTTGGTAATGCCGGGCTTCGGATCTATCAGTGTCCCGTCAAGATCGAACAAACATAAATCGTATGGCAAAATAGCATCCTTTCCGGATCATTTATATGCAAGGGACTGCACGCCTTTGTGGCTTTTCGGCGCGTAGAGGACTACGCGCCCTACGACAATTCGGAACGCCGTGAAATGCGTGCCTTTGTGGCTTTTCGGCGCGTAGAGGACTACGCGCCCTACGACATTCGGGGTGCAGGGGGCTACGTGCCCTACGAATTAATAACACTTTTACTTATAGCAATATTGCTAATATAATTTTATAATAAAAAATAATTTATTTCATCCATGCATTTAACATATAGTAAATTACTAGCAGGGGGTGCAGTAATTGAGGGAATTTATTAAAGTATACAAACAGAGTGTTCCGGCGTTTAGATTTATTGGGAAAAAATATGGCGACTCTGCGGATGGGTTCGGCGCGATGTGGCAAGAATGGTTTGAAAATGGCTGGTTCGATTTAATCGAACAGCAAATAAACGGAAAAATCAAGGACATCTATGAAGACGGCGATGCGTATATAGGCTTGATAGGGGGAAGCGGTACGGCAGAAGACCCTATGGAATATTGGATAGGGATATTCATGCCGGAAAAAACGGCCGTTCCGGAAGGGTTTGAATACATTGATTTACCAAAAAGCGAATTTGGGATATGTTGGGTATATGGCAAGGAAAATGAGCTATACGGAAATTACAATCAATGCGTAGATAAATTGATTAACGAAGGTTTTGAGTTCAATGCTGATTTACCTTGGTGTTTTGAACGTTACGCCTGCCCGCGTTTTACAACGCCCGATGAAAAGGGGAATGTTATTCTTGACATTGGCTTCTTTGTAAAATAAGGTGGGTTATATTACGCCATTTACGTAACCGGAAAATGTCGGAGGTCGTTGTATTATGCAGAAAGGCATTGGTATATTTGGCAAGCAGTATGAATTTGGGTAAAAAAATGTAACCGCAGATTCCCGCCCGAACCTTTTTTTGCTGCATCGTCTAGCCACTCTCTGTGTTCGACCTGTGTGCTACACCCGCATTTCTATTTCGTCTCTTCCGAGGAATGCGAATGCCACCTGATATATAGTCTTGCCGCCCCCTCTATATTTCGCCGCGTATCCCCTGTCGTTAATTTGCGCCATAGCCTCGTCCAAAGCGGCATCAAACAGTTTTCGCTTTGTTTCGTCGCTTGCGCCGGGCAGACATTTCGCATATTTGAATTCCATAATGTAGACATTGCGCTCCAGTTCCAGAACAGCGTCTACCCGGCCCCTTGCCACAGAGACCTCGGCGCCCATGTCAAACCCGAGCAAATTCATGAATGTGTAGAATATGGAATGGTAATAAGCCTCTTGGTCGACATGAAGCTCATACGGTATCGAAGCGAAGAGCCTTCGCAGCATATCGAGCATTTTATCAAGGTCCCCTGCCTGGAGGGCCTTGCTTATTTCCGCCCGCGCCTGCCATATGCGCACATCGTCCTTTTCGGTCAATGCTGAAAGCAGGTGCAGGCTAAACGCCTCCCTGACTTCAAAATTCGGCATATCAAGGACATAAACGGGCGCCCCGGGTATAAACGGAATATCTTTTATTGTTAAGTACCCGGTTTGGAACAGGAGCGGTTCAATTGTGATCCTGTCGATTTCTATGGAATCGAGCATATGCTCTGTCAATTCAGTGTGTTTTATGTCGCAATACGATTCCGGTTTTTTCTTTATGAGTTCAAGCAAAAAACTCGGGGTACCGCTGGCATACCAAAATCCGGAAAATCGCTTCTGATCAAAGAAATTCAATAGGGAAAAAGGGTTCAGCAGTTTCGTTTCCCCGTCCCAGGAATAGCCATCGTACCACTTTAATATTTCGTCGCGAACATTATCATATTGTTGGAATCTTTTGTGGGCTGACAGATTCTCAATGAACTCGTAAAAATACTCGTCCAAGTCTTGAACCGGAATACCACAAATATTCGCGTGTTCCTCCAGCATAGTGATATCCTTTAGATTGTTTAGGTCGGAGAATAGCGATGTTTTTGTGAATTTTGAAACCCCTGTGATAAAGATGAATCGAAGATATGGATCCAATGATTTGAGAATGCCATAAAAACCTCTTAATACTTTCCTGTTTGCTTTCGCCGTATTAATATCATCTATGTGGTCCAGTATTGGTTTGTCGTATTCGTCGATAAGTATGACTACTCTTTGGTTATACTTTTTATGCATATCCATTATCAGGCTTTTAAATACATTCGGCGGGTCATTGTCGTATGTGGCAAGGTTTTCATTCTTGGCTTTTATTTCCAATTCATATAATAGGGCGGATTCAAGCGCTTCAGGCGTCTTGTTGGAGATTGAGCTCATGTCGAGCCTGATCACCGGATGCTTCTGGAAAGCATAGTCGGAATTATATATCCAAAGCCCGGCAAATAGTTCTTTGTCGCCGCCAAATGCTTCGCCGATAGTGTCGAGCAGCAACGATTTGCCGAACCTTCGGGGACGCGAAAGAAAATAATACTTAGCATCATTGATAAGCTTGTAAATGTATTGAGTTTTGTCGACATATACATAATTGCCGGTTGCAATATCCTTGAAGCTCTGTATGCCTATCGGCAGCTTTTTCATAATGGAAACCCCGCAGATCGCTATTCATCAAAAACAACACAAACCAATATGGATAACAGGCGCAAACACAAATGATACCACTGGTACAATGTAACATCTAAATATATAATTCATTCAACAACTGGGTAAAAACGTTTAATTTTACTCGGGCATCATCTGCCCGATGATTTCATAAGGTTTGAGCTTAAAAAATCATACAACAGATAACTCGGAATCATAGTATCAATATTTTAACCCAAATTCAACAAACACACATGAAACACACATGAACAAAACTCTACAAATGTTTTGGTTATGGCGTCGTTGCCTGTGTAGAGGCGAGGTTATATACGAAGGGGGCGCAGTCTGCAGGGCACAGTGGACTGCGCCCCCTACGATGTTTGATTATGTCAGGGTAGGTCGGGTAATTTGATTGTCCACAATTCGTAACCGTCGGGTTCGCGTTCATATTTATGCCCTATCGAGGCTTCCATGATGTCCGCGTATGCCCAGTAGTCGGATGCTATGTCGGTAAAGACGGGCGCCCAGTCGGGCAGGTAGGCACGGTCGATGCGGCGGCGCAGCATCCTGTTTATAATTGTCACCGACTCGGCGCGGGTGAGGCTGTTTTCGGGCTTGAAAGTGCCATCCGGATAGCCGACGATCCAGCCCCTGCCCGCCACGCTAAGAATCTCGCCTACCGCCCAATGCCCCGCGATGTCGGTAAAGCTTACGCCATTGCCTGGCTTTAGCTCCGAAAACCGCGAAATCATCGTCACAAATTCGGCGCGGGTGATCGGCGCGTCCGGCAAGAACATCCCCTCGGGGTAGCCGGCGACAATGCCGATGCTGGCAAGGTATGTGACCGCCTGATAGTACCATTCGTCCGCATTAACGTCAGAGAATTTTTGCGGCAGCTCATCGTGCTTGCCCTCGTCAGAAAGCAGCCGGAACAGTATCATTGCCAGCTCCGCCCTTGAAATAGGCCGGTCGGGGCCGACTGTACCGTCGTCGTATCCCAGCAGGTAGCGTATATGCTCCGAGTTGAACCCGAGCGGTATGTCGTCGTCGTCAAAATGAGCCGCAGGCGTCAGCGTGGGTGTGGGCGCTGGGGTCGGGGTCGGGGGCAACGTCGGCGCAGGCGGCATCGCCGCTTGGCTTGAGCCTCCCGATGTTGTTCCCCCGGGCGCCGTTGATCCGGGCGGCGGCGCGCTCGGCGTCGGGGTCGCGCTTGGCGTCGGCGTCGGCGTCTCACTTGGCATCGGCGTCGGCGTCGGTTCTGTCGGCTGTTCATCCGGGTCCTCCGGTGGCTCCTCCGACGCAATTGTTACCGTGACGCTTAAAGTTGTGGATTTTGTGATCCCGCCCTCGGTGTAGCTGACTAATATAACTTGCGAGCCGACAGTGGCCAACACCACGCCGTCCGGCGGGTCTGTGGCGTAGCCCACCACGTTTGACGTGGTCGCGTCGGTGTAGCGCGCGGTCACGACCATCCCGGCCAGCGCAAGCGGCTCGCCCTCCACATAAACGGTCTTGTCCGGATAGACGCTCACCGCTATGCTGTCCAGCTCGCGCACGGGCGCCGACACCCCCACCGATATGCGGAAATCCGTCGACCTTGTCACCCCGCCCTCGGTGTAGCTGACATCGACATACTGATAGCCGACCGTGTTGAGCGTCGTGCCGTGCGTAGGCACAGTTTCGTAGCCTTCCACCGGCCTTTTAACGCCGTCGCTGTATGTGGCGGTGACGACCATGCCGCCAAGGTCCAGCGCATTATCCAATTCATATTCGGTCTTGGGGTACGTGGTCACGGCGATGCTGTCCAGCACCACTGCCGCGCCCACCGCCACATTGAAGCTGTCTGCCCTGGTGATCCCGCCCTCCGTATAGCTGACGGTCACAACTTGCAGGCCGGCGGCATTCAGCGCGTCGCCCTCCGCAGGCGCCACGGTGACAAAGTCGATTACGTTCGCCGTCGTGCCGTCGCTGTAAAGCGCCGTCACCACATCCATGCCTGTTAGATCGAGCCTTTCGCCCACTGTATAGGCGACTTTGTCCGGAAGCCTGTCGATTGTTATCTGCACCAGCATCACGGCCCCCGGCTCCCTCACTTCCACATCAAAGTCCGCCGTCCTCGTGATTGCATAGTCCGCGCTCACATGCTCTGTATAGCTGACAACAACATTCACAGCGCCCACGGCGCCCGCCGCACCCGCGACATCCAGCGCGTCTCCGTCGGCCGGGTCCGTCGTCACATGCGCAGTCACGTCCGCCGTGCTGCGGTCGTCATAGTAAGCCGTAACGACCATGCCGCCAAGATCCAGCGCCTCGCCCTTGATGTAGTCCAGCTTGTCCGGCGGCGTCGTCACATCGATAGCCATAAGCACCTTAGGGAAGTCGACGCCAACCGTTACGCTAAGCAGCGCCTCTCTCGTCACGCCGTCCTCGGTGTAGCTGACATCTATTGGCTGAAACCCGACCGCGCCCAGCGCCGCCCCGTTCGCGGGGCCTGTGATGTAACCAGTCACGGCTCGCTGTCCGCCGTCGCTGTAATATCCGGTGACTACCATACCTGTCAGATCCAGCGCCGCGCCCACATCGTAGTCCGTCTTGTCGGGATATACGGTCACCGCGATACCGTCCAGCGTCACTTTTTCATTTACCAAAACCTGGAACGCCGCCGTCCTCGTGACGCCGCCTTCCGTATAACTCACCCCGACTCCGTTCGCGCCCAATTCGACAAGCGCCGCGCCATGCGCCGGATCCGTGACATACCCCGTCACGACGTGCGAACTGCCGTCGCTGTAGCTGGCGGTCACTTCCAGACCGTTCAGATCTAAACCGTCACCGACAATATAAACCGTCTTGTCCGGCAATATCGTTACGGCGATGCTGTCCAGCGTCACAGGCGTGTTTACCGTCACGGTAATTATATCCGTCTTTGTGATGCCGCCTTCCGTGTAACTCACGGTCACCAGCCGCTCGTCCGGGCCGGCGCCGCCACCGCTCCCGCCGGGGCCGGCAGCGCCCAATAGCACGCCGCCCGTCGGCGCCGTCGTGTAGCCCGCCGCGCCCGTCGGGTCCGCCGCCAGCTCCCGCCGGCTGCCGTCGCTGTACCTTGCCGTCACGACCATGCCGCCTAACGCGAGCGCCTCGCCCGCGACGTATTCAACCTTGTCGGGCGGCGCCGTCACGGCAATGCCCTCCAGCGTTATCTCTTCTTCTACGACATCCACATCAAAACCCGCCGTCATCGTGACGCCGCCTTCCGTGTAGCTCACGTCCACCGGCTGCGTCCCGAGCGCGCCCAGCGCATCGCCGTCTGCGGGGCTTGTCGTGACAAACTCCGTCACGACCATCCGGCTGCCATCGTCGTACAACGCCATGACGACCATCCCGGAAAGGTCCAGCCCCTCGCCCAAATAATAGTTCAGTTTTGCCGGCAGCGTCGTCACCTCGATGCCCACCAGCGCCGCCGCGTCGACCACCATGACGGCGAAGCTGTCCGTCCGGGTCACGCCGTCCGCCGTGTAGCTGACAACGACATCCACGGCGCCCACTGTATCCAATACGTCAAATTCTGCAGGGACGGTATCGCAGTCGTCCGTCACATCCTGTACATAGCCGCCGCTGAACGTCGCCATCACGACCATCCCCGCAAGTTCCAGCAACTCGTCCACAAGGTAGCCCGTCTTGTACGGTTGGCGCACCACCTCTATCTTCTCCAGCACGAGCGGCTCGCCGTCCACATCGACCGTGAAGCCCGTGGTCTTGGTCACGCCTCTCTCGGTATATAGCACCATCACGGTATGCGCGCCACTCGCGCGGAATGCCTCCCCGCGCGCCGGCGCCGTCACAGTCATCGCCGTAACGTCCCTCTTGCTCCCGTCGTTGTATTCCGCCATCACGACCATGCCGCCCAAATCAAGTCTCTCGCCCACGACATAAGCGGTCTTCAGCGGCGCCGGGTTCAAATAAATGCGCGTCAGCGCGGGCGCCGCGCCCCCGCCCGGGTTTCCGTTGATCCACACCGTCGATGTCATGGCGTTCCCGACGTCGGTATATGTGAAGTAGCCCGGCTTCGTGGTGGGCTCGACGTAATCGTCAGGGCCAAAAAACA
The DNA here is from genome assembly GCA_009777515.1 of Oscillospiraceae bacterium. Taxonomy (GTDB): domain Bacteria; phylum Bacillota; class Clostridia; order WRLR01; family WRLR01; genus WRLR01. Next base: position 9,344 of record WRLR01000025.1, read on the forward strand.
GTTCCTTATACCCCTCTTCGGGATGATCCAGTTCCATTTTGATATAGTCGGCGGCGTTCGTGGTATAGGCCCCGTCGATGGTAATTACGGCCTCGTTGCCCGTATATATACCGATATCCTTGCCTTCAATCCTGTAGTCGCCCAATATATCGATGGTCGATCCGCTACTGGCATTGATGCCGGGCCGCCATTCATCATAACCAGCGTCATGCACCTCCACGCCGCCGACGGCGACGCGCGCATCGACAAACGTATATATCGCACCCGCGCCTTGCGCCGCCCGCACAGTCCCGCCGACCTTGACGGCGGCTTCGTAGCTGGCGTCAATGGCGTATTCGTACCTATAACCTTCGCCTTCCTCCTCGTCATATGAGGCCTTTTTGTATACCAATTCGCCGCTAATGTTTATAATGCCGCCGTATGTGGCAACTACAGGGCCGATCACGTCCCCCGCGACGGTCACGCTCGCGCCGCTCCCCACGTCCCAATCGTTGAAGCAGTACACATATCCCCGGACATCGCCGCCCACTTCGACCGCTGCGCTTTTGCCATCTTCCCGTACGTTCGCTTGTATCGCAGTTTCATATGAAAGATTCGTCAAGTCGCCTAAAACCGTGAGCTTGCTGTCGTACGCTTCGGCGTTCACTTCGGCGCAAAAGTTGTGCGCCTCTATGCTGGTGACGGTGACTTCGCCCCCGCCCATGATGAGTACCCCGCTCCCGGCGCCCCTTATGTCGAACGCGCCGCTGCTACCGCTGACGCCATCGCCCAAGAGGAATATGTCGCCCTCAAATACGTAAAGGGCGATATAGTCTTCAGTATCTATCAGCAGGTTGTAGCCGTCCAAGTCGAGTGTCACGCTCCTGTTTATCACTTCCACTGTTTCGCCTTGCTCAATGTCCTTTAACAGGCGTATCGTCTCCGCGCCCCCGTCGCCGACGGCGTCTATAGCCGCCAGCAACTCAGTATAGCGCGCGCCCGTGCTTACAATCATACAGACATAGTCTTCAGGATCAGGAGCAGCTTTAACGACATTTATCCTAAAGTCCTTTGTGAATGGCACGCCGGGCCTCACGCCGTCCTCGATCCGCGCGGTGACGACCACCTCGCCGATGGCGGTGGTGTTCAGCACATATCCGCCGCCCGCGCCACCGCTACCGCCCCCGCTCCCGCCGCTGATGGTCGCGCCCGTACCGCCGGCGCTCTTTACGCTCCAAATGATGTCTTTATAATGCGCGTCGCCAGGCGCGACGACACCGTCCAGCTCCGTCGCGACTCCGCGGAACACAGTCTCCGGTATGCCCGTTATATCGGTTACGGGTATAAAGATACCATGGATAAATATATGGCAATCGCCGATTGAGAATTCATGTAAACCCGGTTTGCTCGATACCGGTACGCTTATTTCGGATAGCGGGTAGTAATCGAGCCACGCGGAGGATCCCAACCTGACGCCCATTTCCCTCCCCGGCGCCTTGTCCGGGCTGTCATAAATAGTCCCGTTGATTATCAATGTCCCGCCATTGCGCCAATAAGGGGGGCCATCTTCGTCATAATACGATGTAAAATCTATAATCTCGTTGCGCCTGCCTGTTGACTTTGGCCCTATGAAAAAATCCCCGTTTATAATCATCTCCGCGCTGGCGGATAGCATTTGCAAATACCACGAAGACGCAAAGACGTCGCCGTTGACGGTAAGCTTCGCGCCTTCATGAAAATGAACGTACACTGTGGTAAAATCGTCGTTTAACGTGACAGAGCTGTTTTCTATATGGCATTGGTTGTCTGAGGTATCATACGTATAGGTATAGAACCATGAGTCCCCGGAAATACTGCGCGAATAACCTATTGAAGTCAGGGTGCAATCGCTGTTGTAAGCATTAATCATCGGGGCGATAAATCCACCCGTGACGCCGGCGTTGATATAGTCCACGCTACTGTTTTCGACTTCAATCCCATTTTCGCAGTTCAGCTTGTAACCGTTTAAGTCAAATGTTATCCGCTTGTTCATTATCGATAATAAATAATTGCCGAGAGGCGCCAGGGCAGGATTCGATGTCCGTCGATCATGTATGAGTACCTTGTCCCACGATCGGTCGTATACGTCCGTAAGCAGCTTGATCGCAGTTTGCTCGCCGTCCGGCGCGGCCTTGATCGCCGCGCGGATGGACGGGTAGCCGACATTGCCTATCTCGCAAACGTTCTTAACTTCAATCGTGAAATCCTGCGTATATGGCCGCCCATCTGTCCTGCCGCCTTCGACGGTCGCCGTGACGACGACCGTGCCAGCCGCGAAGGTGTCCAACAGGTTGCCGGCGCTGATCTTCGCGCCCGTCGCCCCGGCGCTCTTTATGCTCCAGACTATATGGTTGTTCGTGGCGTTGGCGGGCAACACCGACGCGTTGAGCTCGAGGGGTCGCCCCGCACGGTGCTGGGCGCCTACACCGAACGCAGTGTATGGTACATTTCCGGGGAGCGAGTCCCCCGCGAATATCGAGCTTGGCACGCCAGCGACGGCCATTGTTTCGACAAAGTACGGCGTCACTGCGATATTGAAATCCTGCGCGAAATCCGTGCCGGGACCCGCGCCGTTGGTAATCGTCGCCGTGACGACGACTTCGCCCGGCGACGAGGAGTAGAGTATGTTGTCGACGATATATGCACCGGTCGCACCCGCGTCCTTCACGCTCCATACAATGCGCTTCGAGGAGGCGTCGCCCGGAGCTACGGCGGCTGTCAACACCAGCGGATCGCCCGCGCGGGCCTGCGCAGGCGCTCCGACGACGCCCGTAACCGCTACGGCGTCCCTCACCCACACGGCGCTCCCCGCCGTACCATATTCGACATAGCCCGGCTTAGCGGACACCAGGTTCGCTTCATCTTCGCCAATAAGCGTAATTCCTGCGATCACGGCGACATAGTCCCCGCCGGCCAGCAAACGACCGTCTACCGTCGCCCTGCTCTCGTGCAGCCAAAAACCGGACCCGGTAGTGATCAAGCTGCCGTTGATGACGATGTCCACATTGCCGACGCCGCCGACGGTTTGCTTGTAGCCGGGTATACTATCCGCGACGATGTCGCCGTTTACCGTCAAGCTTGCCGCCTGGGCGTCGCCGTACCCACCGTTGACTGATACACCGGAGTAGTCGTACTCCAGCGTAATATCGCCGTTTACGGTCACATCGCTCTCGGCAATGCCTAAGCCGCCCGTCAAGGGCCCAATCACGCCCCGGCTTTCATAGAAGTATGCCATATAATATATTTCAAAGCGGCCTTCGCCTATATAATCGAGGCTGCCGTTGCGGACTTCGACGCCCGTCCCGAAAATCAGGTTCTTGCCATTTAAGTCGAAAGTGATGTCCTTGTTGATAATCCTGAGTTTTAGCGACCACCAGGCATAATCGTTGTGGGTGATATCTTCCGCAAGCCGGATGACCGTGTGGGCGTTCTCGGGCGCGTCGGCTATGGCGTCCAACAGGCTGGTGTAGCCTTTCAGTCCGATATGACAGACGAACACAGGCAACTCTTCATGATATAAAACTTCCCTTTTTACCCATACGACGCCTGCGGAACCGTCCGACGGGCCGTATGAATAATAACCGTTCTTTGAGGTGTACGCCAACCTGCTCGCGGCGCTTCCGTCCTTTGCCTCCGGGTACACCATGATGTATGTCGCGGCGTCGGTGAGGTAATTTCCGTCAATCGTCGCTTCGGCATTGTTGACATACAGGCCGGTATCTTTGCCATACGCCGCGTAATCCCCGATTACATGCAACCACGCGCGATCTTCCGCGAGCGCACCGTATGGGCCGCTGCCGGCGGCGTATACAAAGCCCGCCGTCACGGACGTGCCAACTCCGGCCACGCGTACGGCGGCGCCGCCGTCGCCCAGCGCCGCAGCCCTGCCGCCGACTATGACGGTCGCGCCCGCTTCCGCGAACACGCCATAACAGTCGGCGGCCGGCGCTCCGCCCCCCGCGTTCTGTCCGGTCGCCGTCGCGTCGCCCGTGACGAACAGCCGGCTCGTGGAGCCGCTGGCGTACGCGCCGTAAACGGCGCCGGTCGCATTGCTCACCGTTACGTCGCAGCCGTCGACGTACACGCCGCACACATCGCCGTAGACGTTGAACGCCCCGGCGTTTAGTAAGTACACATTCCCGTCGTCTTTTATGTCGAGCGCTATGGAATCGGGGTTCGCACGCGTGTCTATGACAAGCTCGAAGCCGTTCAAGTCGAATGTGATGCTCCTGTTGCTCACAACTAAAGCTTCGTATGAAACAGCGTCTCTCGTCAGCGCGATTGTCTTGGATTCCCCGTCGCCTATCGTCCTCTCGGCGTCGGATAGCGTTTCGTACTCCTCGGCGCCGATTACAAATGTTGCGGTGGGCGTGGGATTCTTTTTCACCGTGATCGGGATAGTCACAGTCCTCTCTTCGGCGCCTTTAGTCAACGTGGCGGTCAGCTCGACATCCGCGTCCGCTTCGTTAAAGAACGGCCGCGTCACCTTCCCGTCGGCGCTTACGGCGTCCTCTTTGTCCGATTGCCAATTTATTTTCGAACCGTTGCCGCCTTTCGCCGGCAGCCGCAAATCGGACGTCACGGCCGCTTGGGACTGGTTGTAGCCTTTGATTGTGTTCCACGTCAAGTTGGCGGCGTCGGCCGCGATGTTCGCGGCATCGTTCGCACCGGATGGATTGATGACGATGCATAAATTAGTGGTTACGGTAATACCGGCTTGCGCTTTCGCTTCGACCTTCATATTGTATACGCCGGCTTCCGTCGGTATGCCTTCAAAAACGCTGACATATGGATTGTCATATACGCCGCTCGTGCGCCTCGTCCTCAAGCCGGGCGGGATATTGGACACGTCGGCGGAGTAGGGAGGCGTTCCGCGATCGACAATGAATGAACCGTAGTATGGTTGACCGACCACGCCCACAGGTAAGTCGGCGTTCTGAATACGCGTTTGGTAGAAGCCTTTGATCACGGGGAGTTCGAGTTCAAACGAAGTTGTTGCTCCGGCGTTGTTCTCAGCTTTGACAGTGAAGCTATATACCCCAGCCGAAGGCGGAGAACTGCCGAATATACTATCTGGCGTATAAATTACGCCGCTCGCGGGGTCTATGTTCATGTCGCCGGGCAGCCCCTGAGCCGACCAGGCGACGGGCGCTACCCCGACGTCCATGTTTACGTGCGCGCTGTATGTGTTATACTCCATGGCGTCCGGCAGGGAGACGCCCTTATTTACACCGCCCACATTGGACTCGCCCCCGATGTCGGCGCCCCTTTTCACCCATACGACGCCGTGCTGCTCGTAAACTTCTTCGTCGAAATAAGCCAGATAACCTTCCTTATGTAGCTCGCCATGCGCCCCCGCCGTAGTGACAATGCCGTCATTCCATTGCTTGAAAGATAGAAAAATACGAGCCATGCCGATACAGTCGGATATCGTGCCGTCCACCGTGACCGTTCCGCCTGTGCTGTTAGCGGGGCCCCATGGATTCCAATATGTTTGGGCGCCGTAATAACAATCTTTTATATTATTAACCGTGATATTCGCGCTATCGGTGACATATACCCCGCTGCCGCTCTTATATCCGGTCGCGAGATACTCGGCTTTTTGAATGATCGAAGCCGTGCCGCCGACGGCGATATTGCTGCCCACCCCCGTCGCGTAAGCGCCCGCGAAAGCGATCTTCACGCCGGTACCGTCCGCTACGACGTCGCCCGTGATTTCCGCAACGCCTCCGTCTCTGGCTTGTACGCCGTTCTTGCTTCGCGTGCCAAACCCTTCCACATGTATAGCGGAAACGTTCCCGCCCACTGTGACCCTGCTGCCGGCGCCCTCAACATATGCGCCGTCGTTGATACCCGTCACGTCGCCTTCCACGCGGGTCACGCCGCCGGCCGCAGCGCAAGCGCCGATGTTGTTGGACGATATGGCGTCGCCTTTGACCGTGGTCCGGCTGCCTGCGCCATACGCAGACGCGCCGTATTCCACGCCTTCAGCATTCAACGAGACACTAACCGAGCCGCCGCCGATAGCCTGGGCGCCGTAGCTGCCGGGTCCGTTGCCTATAGCGCTGCCCTCGCTGATACTGACGCTGCTGGCGTTGCCCCCGAGCCCGCCAAACTCGTACGGCGCCACGCCCGAAGCCAACGCGCCGAAAATGAAGCCTTGCGCGCCGGATTTTACCGTGACTTTGGCGCCCCCAAAAGCCGCTGCGCCGACACTGCCCGCGCTTACGCCAACAGCCAGGCCACTTACTGTCACGCTGCTGCCGCGGCTGTCGGCCGAAGCGCCAAAGCTGCCCCCGACCGCGTTCAAGCCTACCGAGACAGAGCCTCCACTCCTGGCTGCGGCCCCTTCCTCGCCGCTCGGCGCAGTGGCGCTCCCGCCTACCGTTACCTTGCCTTTGTCTGCGGCATACGCGCCAAAGCAGAAGAAGCCGTCGCCAATCGCGTCGCCTGATACTAACACGGTGGACCCCTCGCCGGAGGCCGCCGCGCCGGCGCCGCCGCTGCTGCTGCCGGTCGCCGAACCTTTTATGTTCACCGTAGCGCCGCTGTTCGCCAGCGCGCCGAAGTCGTCGCCCTGGGCATTGCCGTTCACCGTCGCCTTGGCATTGTCTTTGGCAAACGCGCCGATGCCCCCCTGCTTCTCCGACTTCGCGTCGCCTTCCACGGTCGCCGTGCTGCCGGCGCCTTCCGCGTATACGCCAAAGTCGTCGCCGGTGGCGTCTTTTTTAACCGTGATCGTGCTGCCGCCGGTAACCATCGCGCCGATGCTGCCCCTGCCGTTCCCCACCCCTACGAGGTTTTCGGCGCCGATTGCGTATGTTATTTCCGCTCTGGATTTATTGACCAGCACGGCGCCGCCTTCCAGCCCGGTAGCCCGGATTTCGCCGGCGCCTATCGCGGTGAGCGCTGAGTTGTTCAAATACAACCCGTACGATGCGATATTGTTGCCTAAAATCAGGTTATGCCCGTCGGTGTCGACGCCCAGCTTTATATCCGAGAGTGAAAGGCCGTTGGGAAGCTCCGCGTCCTTGAGCAGCTTCATATAGTACTCCGCCTGCTGGTTCCCGCCGGTTCCGCCGGCCTCGCCGCTCCCGCCGCTCCCGCTGCTCCCGCCGGATCCGCCCGGCTTGCTTACCAAATGATTGGAACGCTGTTTGTACATCTCCTGTACGGCTTTATCGATGTCGGTATACTTCCCCAAAAAGGCGACTTCGCAGACATATTCCTCAGCTTTGGCGGCTTCGCCTATTTGTGTCTTGGATAGGGTATAACTGGTAGAAGTTGCCGGACTGTTAGCCAACGAATCTGCTTGTGTACGCACCCATAGATAATCGTTGAAGTTACTGCCAAATTTATCGATCAAAGTGTTAACATAATAATCTGTTATATAGTAGTTAGTGAGCATTTGATCAAAATTCCACTCGGTTTGAAAATCGCGCACATGCCAATAAAACCCTGGGGTGTTGGTGGCGGGTATGGAATAGTTACGGATCAATACAGGGTCGAAGACATCATAGCCCAAACTACTTATCGGATTACCACCGTTATAATCGATTAAATCGCCATATGTGATGCGGAGGTGGTGTTGTTCCGGCAATCCGCTGGTTTCCATCGCGCCGTCTACGATGATTATGCCGTTTTGGTTAGCCACCGCAGCGCCGTTTGCCCCCGTCACTTTAGCGTTACCGCCAACCCTTATGATGGGTCGATCGGCTGCAAGAACGCCGCCTATTCCGGCTTCGGCGCGACCATTGCCCATATATGTCGCGTTGACGGTCGACCACCAGCCTTGCTCCACCGCCGACGCGCCCGCCAGCGTGCCGACAGCGTCGTTTGTGACGGTGATCTGGCCGCCTTTTTCCGCGCGCGCTCCGATACCGTCGTCTCCGGTCGCTATGGCGTCGCGGCCGACGGATATCTTCGCCCCTTTGCCGATTTCGTAGTTATAATGCTGCATGCCGCCCGTCGGCCATTCGGGCTCGATCCGAAACAGCGGTTCGTTACCGCCGTTCACGTACGCGCCGAAGTCATTGCCTTTGGCGTCGCCGAACACCTTGATCTCCCCGCCGGCTTCCGCCCAGGCGCCGGCTTCGCTCTCGCCGACTGCGTCGCCGCCGCGCTCGAATGAACCAACGGTGATCGTACCCTTGCTCTCGACCCGCGCGCCGCTCTTCGAACCTTTTGCGTTTTGCAAGACCGTAATACTGGCGTTCTCGCCTTCTTCGCCGATATAGGCGCCGTTGCCGTCCGCAGCCGTGGCGTTCGTCACGGTGGCCTGGCCGCCGTTGCGCGCCTCCACGCCGGCTGTCGAACCCATGCAGTTGAACTCGCCCTTGCCCTCGACATAGATATGGCTGTCGTCGGATACTGTGAGCGCGGGCCCGGACCCTGTATCAATGTCAAGCTTCCGCCCGTTCAGGTCGATCGTGAACTTCCGCCCGTCCGAAAGAACCAGCGTGTCATTATAGGCGGCGTTGCGCAGCAGCTTGATCGTCTCGCCCGTCTGCACCGCGCTAAACGCGGCGCCGAACGAGTCGTAGCGCTGATCGCCGATAGCGCAGACACCCGACTCTTTATGTACGAGGGTGAAGCTGTGCGCCAGCGCGCCCCCGTCGAAATAATACCAGTCATAGCCTTCGTACAAGCCCGTGTATATATCCGGCGGCTTTTCCCTCGGTTCGTAGGATTCGTAAGTTTCAATCGGCGTACCGAGCGCGCTCTGCGCGCCTGTGGTTATAAAGCTGTTCGGCGCATTCAATTTGTTGCCCACGACAACGACGCCGCCCAGGTTATATACGCCCGTATAGGAACCGTCCAGTGTGTCTGTGATGTCGACCCATGTATAATCCGTTAGCGCGCGCTGCACATTTTCCGGCGTCAGCGCTTCCTCCGCGCGGACGCCAAAAAAGCCGCTGGCGAACATCGCCGTGACGCGGGCGCCGTCCCGCGCCCATATGCCGCCGCCCCCGCCGCCTTCGCCCCCGCGGGCCTGCCTGATGCCGACCGTAGTGCCCGCCCCCGAAGCGATGACGCTCCAGTCCTCGGCGTTCGCGTAGCCCGTCACATCCACCCTGGCGCCGCTTTCCGCTCGCAAGCCCGTTCTGGCGCCTGTGTTGACCACGCCGTCCAGGTAGACCGCCGAACCCGCGCCATGCGCGTATATCCCGTCCTCCCTCGCGGACACGTTGCTTTGCACATCCCCGCCGCCGGGTTCGAACGGGCGGAGCCGGACGCTGATCACGCCGCCGCTGCGGGCGTAAAGGCCGGTGTTACCCATGATCTGCATGGACGTATCGCCGACAAAGAGCAGCCCTCCGCCGTTTTCCGCGTATATCCCGTAGTCGTTTGTAAAATTGCTATTGCCTAAATTCAACTTATATGGGCCGCAGTCCACGGTGACGGTCTTGCCGTTCACGGATACGCCGTTTGCAACAGTCACCTCCGCGAGCAGCGTAATTACGGCGCCGTCCGACGCGGTGTTGATCGCCTGCTGCAGCGTGCCGGCAAACGGCATTCCGCTAATCGCGCACACCGGCGGATCCGGCAGCCCACCCCCTGCGGCGTGCGCCTCCATGGTCGCCGCCCCTTGCAAATCCGGCAGTACCCCCGGCAGCACCGGCAGCCCCGTCGGCAGCAACCCAGACACCATCCCCAACATCAGCAAAACAGCGACTGCCCTCTTCAATAAACGCATAATGCCCTCCCATGCGCGACTAAAGCCTTTAGCGCCTGCGTACACTAACCTGTATTGGAACCTATTTGCGAACTTCATAAAATTAATCATACGTAAAATTCTAATGTAGCAATTATATCATCATAATGAAATCAAATGAAATAATATATATATTTTTTTATATAATTGCCAAGATCCAAAAACTATCTCTTCTACTAATTTGTGTCTTGAATAAATGCGCGCAAGCAACCTAAATTCGTTGTAGTTATTGCTGTATTACAATATAATTAGCCAGCATACATTGAGAGGGGGCAATAGCGCCATGCATAGAGCGGCAATCAATGAACTATATCGCTGGAAGCAACAAAACAACACGCAAAACCGGAACATTCAGGAGCATTAATGACTGTTTTAAAATATTATAAGACCGCCCAAACGGCGCTACGCGGGCAGACTAACGGCGGAATCATCTATATGTTCCCGCAGATTCTGTTCAAGATTATTTATTTGATCCCGCTGATGTTCATTTGGCGCATTGTCACGGCGAGCGGCGTCGACTCCGGGATGAGCCTTAATCAACTGTTGAGCTACACCTATGTCAACGCGCTTTTGTCGCACATACTCATCGTAAACACGTTTATCAACGATTGGGACTCGGCGGGCAAGGTCATTCCCCTGTTTTCCCGGCCTATGTCGGTTTACGGGCAGGTGATATCGCGCACGGTTGGGGAATGGGCGCCGACGCTGCTCATGTTTTCCTTGCCCATGGCGATAATCGCGCCGCTATTCGGGATACAGATACTGCCGCAAACCCTGTGGGCGATCCCGTCGCTTATATTGTGCGCGTCGCTCGGCTTCGCACTCGAGTTTTTGTTCTTCTGCGTTACGCTGCGCCTGAAAAATGTCGTGTGGCTGATGTCGGTAATACGCTCGGCCATCGTTTCGTTTTTTTCGGGTACAGTCATACCATTTAAAATTTTACCTTTCGGGATGGACCGGTGGATGGCGTACCAGCCTTTCGGGAGCCTGGGCGGGGCGACGCTCTCGCTCTATATCGGCACGGCGGAGCCATTGCGCATTATTGCGGCTCAAATTTTTTGGAACGTCGCTTTATGGAGCGTCGCAGTTTTGTGGTTCAATAAATCGCGGGAAAGAATGGTGAGCTTCGGTGGGTAATGTATCATTTAAACGCTGGCGCCAGATTCTTGGCATATACGCGAAAATGGACATGGCGGCGCTGTTCCGCGACACACAGTTCATGTTGATTGCGATGATATCGGATATATGCGCGAATGTTTCCGGCATCTCCGGCGTTTTTTTGCTGGCGTGGAGGTTCGATGGCATCGGCGGCCTTGATAAATTCGAGATACTGTTCATGCTCGCCTACGGGGGGATAGTGAACGGCGTCATCGGGGTGCTCGACCGGGGCAACGCCTCGTTCCCGAGCCGCATAATCGGCCGCGGGCAATGGGAGCATATGTTTATTATGCCGCTGCCGTACAGCGTACAGATGATAGGTTTCTTCCCGTTCACCTGCTCCACCAGGCTCGTTTCGGGGATCGCCTTGATGGCTATCGCGGTGTTCAACCTGCCGACACTGCCCATGTGGTGGATAGCCGTTCTGTTATTGAATATATTCATCAGCATCGTCGTAGTCGTCGCGCTTTCATACCTTGTATCCAGCCTGGCGTTCTACGCGCCCGTGCAATGCGAGGAAATCTCAAGCTCGATACGGTACAGTGTGGACTATACAGCGACGTTCCCTCTGTCGGGCATGCCGCTATACATGAGGATACCGTTGCTGACCGTTTTCCCGGCGGGGCTGATTGCGTGGCTCCCCACATTGCTGATCTTGGGCAAGGCGCCCGCTATTGCCAACCTGTACCCCATATTGCTCGCGGCGCTGCTTTCGTTTGTAGCCGCGCATTGTTTCAAGAAAGGATTTAGTTATTATGTCAAAAAAGGCATCAACCGCTACCACGCGGGCGGGCACCGTAGTTGAGGTGGGCGCTGCTGTTGGGGCAGGCGCCGCTGTTGAAGTGGGCGCAGCAGTTGAGGCAGACGCTGCAGTTAAGGCGGGCGCCGTAGATGCTGCAGGCGCCGTAGATGCTGCGGGCGCCGCAGTTGAGGCGGGCGCTGCTTTTGGGGCGACAAATGCCGTACGCGTCGACAGCGTTACGAAAATATTCGAACAGTGGCAGCGCGAGAACGCGGGCAGGGCTTTGTTCAAAAACCTGCTGAACCCGCAAAAAAAAATCGTCACGGCTCTCGATAATGTGTCGTTTTCCATAGAGCGCGGCGAGTTTGTCGCATACGCCGGGCCCAACGGCGCCGGGAAATCCACTACCATGAAGCTGCTCGCGGGCATGCTCCAGCCGACCGGCGGCAGCGTGAGCGTCCTCGGCATGTCGCCGGAGCGCGACCGCATAAAGGTCATGGGCAGGCTGGGCGTGCTGTTCGGCAACCGCACGGAGCTTTGGTGGGATCACCCCGTTTCGCAGAGCTTTGAATGGAAGAAGGTCGTGTGGGACATACCAAATGACGTATATCGGCGCAATCTCGAAATGGTCGTGGAGCTGCTTGACATCGGGGAACTGATGAAAACATTCGCACGCGAGCTGTCGCTCGGCCAGCGCATGAGGGCAGACCTCGCCATGATGCTTCTGCACAGCCCGACGCTTATTCTGCTCGACGAGCCAACGCTTGGGCTCGACGTCGTGGCGAAGCGCCAAATGATTGATTTCCTCAAAAAAATCAACCGCGATAACGGCGTGACGATTTTTGTGACCAGCCACGACATGGACGATCTCGAGGAAATGGCGGAGCGGATACTCATGATCTCGAACGGCAAAATTGCCTACGACGGCGACTTTGACGGGCTGCGAAACATAGCGGGAAATCTGACGCGGTTTGTCGTGACAGCAGACAGCGGCTTTCGGCCAGAACTTGAAGGCGCTGCGCTCATCGGTTCCGGAAACGGGGTTTTTGAGTATGAAGTTGACGTTACCAAAAACCCGATTAAGCATCTGCTCCGCCAGCTATCCGACTCCGATGGGGTAAAAGACGTGGAGATTAAAAAGGCCCCAATCGAGCAGGTCATAGCCAGCTTATACACATCATGGAAAGGCGTACGAACTGATAACTCATAAGTCCAAGCTCTACAAAAAAGGCTGCGCCATCGAGTTGCAAGCCTATAGGTTGGCCGCCGCACTGGGGATACCATGTAGTAAAATAGAGCAATCACATGCTCCGAAAATATTGTATGATCGTCAGGCTTCGGTATAAAACCTTTTCAAATTGTCGAGGCTGACTTTGGTCGCATATAGGCAGTCCTCCATCCCTTCGTACTCGACGAAGATGTTGCCGTCAAAACCTGACGCTTTTATATCGCTGATGATTTCCCTGATGGGCAAATCGCCCTGCCCCAAAATCGAGCCCCTCAAATAGCGGCCCCCGGCGGAGCGGAACCACGAGCCCGAACAGTCAAACTGCGTGGCGTCGCCGGGGTCCATGTGCGTCGGCCTGACATAAAAATCCTTCATGTGGATGGTCGATGCAAACGGGAGCATTTTTCGGACGGACGATTCCGGTACGTCGTCCACGCATATGTAATTTCCGACATCCAATTGGTGCCCAAAATTGTCGGAAGCGACATTCTTCAATATCAGCCGGACCCTATCGGCGCCATTTGCATGGAAGCCATGGTTTTCAATTAGTATCCGGATACCCCTTGCTTTGCCGTATTCGCATAATTGTTCATACGCATAGACAATGACCGGCAGCTCTTCTATGAATGTTTCGATGGTGTTCAGTTCGATGGGGCGCCTGAAATTCGCGCAGTCGCACCGGAAATCCGTGGCGCCGAGTTTGACGGCTTCATCGATGTGCGATTTCACCCGCGAAATCTCAGCTTTCAACTCATCTTCGGTCAGCATCACAAAGTTTGCGTTGAGCGAATAGCTGGCGATGGGGACGCCATGCTTTGCGGCTGTGTATTTTAGCTTGTTGGCAAGCGTGCGGTCCGCCAGCATATCAATGCCGAACGGCACGATCTCGACGGCTTCCGCACCCTGGCTGCACAGCCATTCCACTCCCTCTTCCGGCGTCATTTTACCATTGATTATGAGGCGGCTTATGCTATAAATCGTGACTCCAAACTTTGGCATATGTCATATCCCTTTCAAGCATTAATAAAGGTTAATAAATTAATACTAACTCACATGAAGGATATTTACAAATCCTTCGAAGCAGAACATAATAAAGACGATCCTGGCAAGTTACTGGTCAGAGGGGTGTCTATCGATGACTATTTTCGTAGGGACGACCGCCTCCGTAGGAGGCGTTCCCTCGGTCGTCCGTGTAAAAAATGCTAGCCGCACAATCGGACGACCGAGGGCGGTCGTCCCTACAATTATCCATGTCAATATAAACATGGTGTGACCAGTAACCCTGGCAATAAAAATGCGAAATAGCGAAATCATAGGGAGGGTTCGAATATATATAAGGCGACGGATGGCGTGGCAGCGGGGGGCATGGAGGCGATAATAGATAGCGCGGATGTGTTGCGTTTGAAACATGGGGATGTGCCGCTGCCGGCTTTTTTCCCTGATGCTACGTATGGGTCGGTCCGGTGCGTCGACGCCGCCGATTTGGTTGGCTGCGGCGTGCCCGGCCTCGTCATGAACTGCTACCATTTGCTCACGAGGCCCGGACTGGGCGTGCTGCGCCATTTTGGCGGGGCGCGTCGCTTTTCGGGCTGGGGCGGGCCGCTGCTCACGGATTCCGGGGGCTTCCAGGTGTTTTCGATGATTCGCGAAAACCCCAAATTCGGCGAAATCAGGAAGAGTGAAATCATCTTCCGCCGCGAAAACGGCGAAAAATTGAACCTAAGCCCGGAAAAATGCATCCAGGCACAGTTCGCCTGCGGGTCTGATATCATGATGTGCCTGGACTACTGCTCTCATCCGGAGGATTCCTACGAACTGTCCGCAGAGTCCGTGGACATAACCATACATTGGGCGGAACGTTGCAAGCGTGAGTACGAGAAACTGCTGGCGGCACAAAATGCACGCGGGGTGGCACAAAATGAGCACAGAGCAGCGCATGGGGCGTACAGGGAGACGCAAAATGAGCACAGGGCAGAACATGGGGCGCACAGGGCAACGCATGGGGCGCACAGGGCACCGTCGCAAAATATACAGCATGGGGCGCAGCATGGGGCGCCGAACGGGGAAAGGCCGCTGCTCTTTGCCATCATCCAGGGCGGCGGCTACCGCGACCTGCGCAAGCGATGCGCGGAGGCGTTGGTTGCTATTGGCTTCGACGGTTACGGCTTCGGCGGCTGGCCGCTATCATCCGACATGCAACTCATCGAGGATATCTTACAATACACAGCCGACTTGATGCCGGACGACGCAATAAAATATGCGATGGGCGTCGGGAAGCCTGAAAATATCATTAAGTGCGAGGCAATGGGGTATAACCTGTTCGACTGCGTGATCCCCACGCGCGACGCCCGTCATCATAGGTTGTTTGTGTTTACGGATACGTACGGGGACGGAGACGTTGACGGGAGTAAAAGCGAGGACAAGAGCAGGGGCGACGGTAGGCTTCTGCATTCCACATATTACATCCTTGACAAAGCGTATATCAGGGATAGCCGCCCTGTCTCAGACTCTTGCGATTGCCACACTTGCCAAAATTATTCCAGGGCATACTTGCATCATCTCGCGAAGAGCGACGATTCGCTGCTCTATCGCCTGGCCACAATACACAACCTGCGTTTTTACGCCGAATTAATGGAACGGCTGCGGATGCGGCGGCGCAGTGCGGATGGAGCGGGACATGGATGATATGCGCGGCAAGGATGATTTGCGCGGCAAGGATACTGTGCGCGGCGGGGATGATAGAGCTGCCAAAGCTGCCGATGAAATCTTGGGCGGCAAAAAGTATTCCGGGCTTGATAGGGCCGCAATCCGGCGCATTTGCGACGATATCATGCCACGATATACCAAATATGGCGACGGGCTGAAAGCCGTTAAAAAAGAATTACATATAATCCACGGCGCTTTCCTGACAAAGGATTGCCATGAACGCGCCGCATCGTTGATTAGTAGCTACGGCGGGGCGGATATACACAGCGATAAGGCATTTGCCTTGCGCCTGATGGATTTGCACATGTCCACCGCAGAACGCGCGGCCGCAGCCGACGGCATGTACTGCGTTGCGGGTGGCTGCATTTTGCCGGGGGATGCCCTGGTCGACATTGGGTGCGGTTTCGGCCCTTTCGCGCTTCCCTTTTTCCCGGTCAAGCCGAAGTCATATACGGCATACGACATATGCGCGCGCACCACCGACCTGTTGAATGCGTATTTTATGCCGCTTGGGCCTGGCTATTTTGCCGCACAACTCGACGCTGCAACAAAGACCCCAGCAGACGTTATCGTAACTGGCGCCGGTTCAGCCGATAATACTGTCGTTTTCATGCTCAAGCTGTTCCCTCTACTCGAACAACAAAAAAAGGGCTGCGCTTTTGATATGTTGAGCGAAATGGGTTTCCGCGCCGCAGTAGTGTCCTTTCCGACAAAAAGCGCATCCGGGCGCGAGCGGGGCATGGAAGCGTTTTACAGCGCCATGTTCGAACGCAACCTACCGGATGGGCTGTCAATTTGCGATAAAACAGTAATTGGAAACGAGATGTTTTTTACAGTTGAAAAGCGTTGACTATGCAATAATATTAATAATGCGGGAGGCGACAAAAAATGATGAGCTACAACGACCAGCGCAAAAGGATGTATGATATATGCGCCCACGAGGGCGACGACTACGAAAACTTCCACGGTTCCATGGGGACGCCCATATATCAGACGTCTCTTTTTGTGGATATCGGGCGGGAGGGGGGCTACTTCTATACCCGCGTCAACAACCCCACGTTCGAGGTGGCGGAAAAAAAGCTGGCTTTGATGGAAAATGCCGAGGACGCCATATTGACCTCCTCCGGCATGTCCGCGATAACCGTCGCAATGCTCTCCTGCGTAAAGAGCGGCGGGCATATCATAACGCTCAGCAATGTATACGGCGGTACAAAATCCCAGTTGAGATATTTCGAGCGCCTGAACATTGAAACCACCTATGTGCGCGGGACGCGCGTTGAGGATTTTGAGGACGCTATCAGGCCGAACACCCAGCTTATTTATTTGGAAAGCCCATCGACATTCATGTTTGAAATGCAGGACTTGGAAGGGGTTGCGGAGCTGGCGAAAAGCCGCGGCATAATGACTATGATTGACAATTCATGGGCCACGCCGTTTTTTCAAAACCCGCTGGATTTCGGCATCGACATTGTTGTGCACAGCTTATCAAAATACCTGGGCGGCCACAGCGACTTAATCGGCGGCGCGGTGATGGCTTCGCGGGAAATCATCGAGGGCATGAGGCGGACGGAGCGCCTCAATTTCGGCTGCCAGATGGACCCGCACCAGGCGTGGATGGTCGTCCGCAGCCTGCGCAGCTTCCCCGTCCGGATGGAAAAGCACATGGAAAATGGCATGAAAGTCGCGAAATTTTTGGACGGGCACCCTTTGGTGGCGGAGGTAAAGTATCCGGGGCTGGACGGCTATCCGCAAAAGGAGTTGGCAAATAAGTACCTATACGGATATTCAAGCCTTTTCGCCTTTACCACCAAGGGTACAATCGAACAGACGCGCGAGTTCTTACATGATATACAGATATTCAACCGCGCGCCGAGCTGGGGCGGATTCGACAGCCTGCTCACTGGCGTCGGCTTCGGCGGGAGGGGCGCGCGAGCAGGCGCGAGAGCGGGCGCCAACGTGTCCAGAGGCGGGAGCGAAGGGAACGAGGGCGGGCGAGACGCCCGCGCACCCAGGGGCGAAGGCGACTTGACGCCGGGCCTCATCCGGATAGCCATTGGCCTCGAGTCTCCAGAGTCGCTGATGGAAGCCCTGGACGCCGGCTTGAGAAAGCATATAAAAATATAGCGCATACCTGTGCCATTATTTAAATTTATTGACTGCATTTACAAATTATGATATGTACTAAGAAACGCTTTTTGTTTGGAAACTGGCCTTGCCGGTGGCAAGTAATCATAAACCGTTTATGACGGGGAGGAGGTCTGCAATGAGGGTCGCGTATACGGGCTGGACATGGCTTATCAACCACAAGGACAACTACAAGTGGGAGTTTGAGCAGTTTTTAAAAGAAGCGGCGGACATCGGCTATGATTCGGTGGAAAACTTTGCGTTCATAATGGGGTATTTCGACGACGACGCCGGCGAGGTCGCGGGGTTGTTGGAAAAATACGGCCTGCACATGGCTAATTTGTACCAGCATTTTTCGGACGACAGCGGCGCCGACTATGAAAAAGCGGTCGCATATGTCGATTTTATGAAAAAGATCAAAGCCGACTATTTAAACCTCCAGGGCACGATGTGGAACGACGATCCGCAGGACCGACCCTTGAACAAGGAGCGCGTGCTGGCGTACGCCGAAGTGTCTAACAAAATCGGCAAGCTGTGCGCGGACAACGGCATAAAAGCGTGCATGCACCCGCACGCAAACACGGCGATATTCACGGAAGAGGACATCGATTTTTATGCGGCCAACACGGACCCAAACTGCGTCTACCTGTGTATGGATACGGCGCACACGCTGCTCGGCGGCATGGACCCTGTCGGGGCGTTCGCAAAATATGCGGACAGAATCGGTTACGTCCATTTGAAGGACGTCTCCCCGGTCGAGGCCGTTCCGGGGCGGCGCATGAGCCGCTTCGTCCCGCTCGGGATGGGCGTGGTCGATTTTCTCGGCGTGTACAACACATTGAAAGCCGGTGGGTTTGACGGCGTGCTGTGCGTGGAGCTGGACAGGCCGCATGTGTGCAATTATAAGTCCGCGCTCATATCGAGGCAGTATATCCACAACGTACTGGGGCTGTGAGCGGTGTGAGCGGTTCGGTAACATAGCGGCTATAAATTAGCGGCTATAAATTAACTGCATATTAGCAGCATATCAACAATATAAAAAATAAAAATACCGTCAATTTATATCAATAATTTATATCAATAGTTTATATCAATATAAATAATGAAAGCAGGGCTTTTTAATGGGCAATGTGAAAATAGCGATGATTGGCGTCGGGGCGATTAGCGGCATTTACCTGAAAAATATAACGGGAAGGTTCAAAGAGATAGAGCTTATCGGCGTGTGCGACTTGGTGCGCGAGCGGGCGGAAGCGGCCAAGGCCGAATACAACATCCCGAAGATATACGACACGATGCACGATGCGTTTAATGACCCCGATGTGGACATAATCTTGAACCTCACGCGGCCATACGAACACTTCGAGGTCACAAAAGCCGCGCTGCTGGCGGGCAAGCACGTATATTCGGAGAAGCCGCTCGGCGCGGCGTACGACGAGGGTGTGGAGCTGGTCGAGCTGGCGGAGAGCCGGGGCCTCATGCTCGGCGGCGCCCCCGACACGTTCATGGGCGCGGGCATACAGACCTGCAGGAAGATCATCGACGACGGGGTCATCGGCGATCCCGTCGGCGCGGCGTGCTTTATGATTTGCCGAGGGCACGAGAGCTGGCACCCCGATCCGGAGTTTTATTACAAGTTCGGTGGCGGCCCGATGATGGACATGGGCCCGTATTATATCACCGCATTGATCAACCTGCTCGGCGGCATCGGCGGGGTGACAGGCGTCGCTCGCAAGACGTTCCCCACGCGCACCATTACGAGCCAGCCGTACTACGGTACGGTCGTGGACGTCGATGTGAACACGCACGTGGCGGGCATACTTGAATTCACCAGCGGCGCAATCGGCACGATTTTCACGACGTTCGACGTGCATTACAGGCCGCAGGCGCGCTTCGAGGTATACGGCTCCAAGGGCACGATAGTCGTGCCGGACCCGAACGGGTTCGGCGGGCAGGTTAAGCTTTTGCGCCCGGAACAGGGCGACTACATGGATATACCGCTGCTCTTCGATTATAAAGAGAACAGCCGGGGGCTCGGCCTCGCGGACATGGCAAAAGCGCTCGCCACCGGCAGGGCCAGCCGCACGTCGCATAAGCAGACGCTGCATGTGCTGGAGGTGCTGTCGAGTTTTGACAAGAGTTCCGAAGCCAAGGCGAGATATACGATGCAGACGAAATACACCCGCAGCGAGGCAATGAAAAACAACCCGATGCATGGCATCTTGGACTAGTTTTAAGTAAAGCTGAGCCTGCGCCACATAAAATAATGGAGGTAATACAATGCTCGTACCTATGAAGCAAATTGTCGACGAGGCATATGCCGGAAAATACGGCGTGCCGGCAGTGCCCTCTTTTAATGAATTTTTGGTGCGCGCCTCCATCGAGGCGGCGGTCGAGGCCAATTCCCCGCTGATCTTTTTGACCAGCAACAGGGGTGATCCGGTGTTTTCCCACGGCGTCGTGCAATATTTCGCAGACAAAGTCGATATCCCCATAGCGCTGTGCCTGGATCACAGCAGGAGTTTTGAAGACTGCGTTATGGGCGTTCGGACCGGCTGCACGGCCATCATGGCGGACCGCTCCCAACTGCCGTACGACGAAAATGTTGCGCAGGTCAAACTGCTCGCAGAAATCGCCCACGCGGCGGGCGTCAGCATCGAGGCCGAGCTGGGCCATGTCGGGCGCGGCGACAACTACGCTGTCGACGGGACGAAGAACCTCACGGAACCGGACGACGCGAAACGGTTCATCGACGACACCGGCATAGATTGCCTTGCTGTGGCGGTCGGCACAGCGCACGGGGTCTACACGGGCACCCCGAAGCTGGATTTTGAGCGGCTAAAAGCGATTAACGAGGCGTGCAGGATGCCGCTGGTCATACACGGCGGCTCCGGCTCGGGCGACGATAACATTCACAGGGCCTGCGAAATGGGCATTGCCAAGGTCAACATTGTGACCGACATCATCATAGCGAATTACCAGGCGATTTTGGACGGCAGTTTTGCCGGAAACAAGGCGCACGGGATATACCCGGCCATTTCCGCGTCCACGAAAGAATCAGTGATACGCCTGTTTGATGTCACAGGTTCTGCCGGCAAGGCGAGGTCCAAATACGACGCCGCCAAAGTGGCGAGCGACAGGGCAAGCACAGAAGAAAAATAGACAAACGCAGCGCAGTAAATCGGCGGGGGCGACTCCCTCTAGTTAGCTTAAAAGAGGAAGTCGCCCCCATCCTACGTTCCTTTTTATAAGCGATTGTAAAAACCGGTATTTCACGGGCGAACACTGTTCGCCCCTACAACATTTTGTATATATGCAAAATTGGCTGCCTATATGTAGGGACGCACATTGTGCGTCCGCGACTTTTACAATCGTCCTACGTTTGTTTTTCGTTGTCAAAGAATTAATTTATGATGTCTGTTTGTCACATCGCTTGAACCATCGCCCAGAACTCTTCGTCTACGGGGATTCCGTTTTCCAAGTTGTCCGCCCTGGTTATATATGATATCTCGTTGGGATAATATATGTTTCCGCCCTCCGACTCCGGCGTCGATGCTTTGATATGCTCGATGGTGCTGTCCGTGATTTGGCGCATGAAACCGGGGTCACCGCACTTAGCCGGGGATATGGCGATAAACAGTTGAGAACAGGCTATCTCTGTGCCGATCTTCCCGATGTCCTGTACTGTGTTGCCGTTGGATAGGCCTGCCGCGAGCAGGTCGAACACCATCGACATGCACGAGCCCTTCCAAAACCCGACCGGCAGCACGCGCCTCGACTCCCACAGCAGCTTCGGATCGCTGGTTATATTGCCGTCCTTATCGTAACCCCCCGGTACGGGCAGCATCTTCCCATCCCGCATCGCCTTTTCCACAGTGCCGTACGCGTACTGGGAAACAGCCATGTCCAGCATAAAATGCAGACCGTCGGCGCGGGGTATCGCTACGATGAACGGGTTGTTGCCGATCCGGTTGTCCAGTCCCCCCCAGGCAGGCATATTGGGCGATGTATTCGTCATACAGATGCCCACGCAGCCCAAGTCGGCCGCGTGCAGCCCGTACGCGCCGCCGCGCATCCAGTGGTTCGTGTGATGCAGGGCAACGCAGCCAATCCCGTACTGCCCGGCCAGCTCTACAGCCCTGCCCATGCACCGCCTCGCGTTGCTCGGGCCCATGCCCATGTTCCCGTTCCACCGCTCAAGCGCACCAAAGCCATCGTCGCGCTCCGCGACCGCGTTGACCTGAATATAGCCTTTGTCGATGTAATCCATGACTCGTGGAAAACGGTTGAGCCCATGCGAATATATGCCGTCGAGGCTGTTTTGCGCAAATAGCGTCGCATTGACCCGCGCGAGTTCCGCCGTCAGCCCCTTTTTAATCAAGACCCGTTCAAATTCGCCCTGTAGCACCTCAAAACGTACCCTCATATACAACCGCCCCCCTCAGGCCGTCCCGCGCGGTCCGCATTAATTGCCGGAATAGGATTAACATCCGCTTGACAGCCATAAAATTTTAATTGCTGGTTTTGAACCAGACCGTCATTACCTGCCGGGCCCTCTCGTAATCGGAGCCTTCCAAAAACCGGTCGTACGCTTCGTCCCACAAGTCATTGAACTCGGCTTCGGTCGCCGCCTCCAGCAGCGCGTGCACCTCCTCGCCCACGAAGTGCGACCAATAATAACTGGTCACCTGCGACACCAGCTCCGAGCCGTCGCCATATGCGTAGCGCCCGCTGCGATCGTAGCCCCCCAGCGACACCGCTGCTCTGTTCATCACCATGCTGTCCAGCTTGGGCGGGAACGAACGGCGGTAGTCCGCGTAGTTGACGGTCGTGTAGGGCGCGCAGATCCCGGCTTTGGACAGGTATGGGAAATACGAACCGGACGTGATTGTATAAAGACCCCAATAGTCTGCGCCACGCCCCCCCGTGACGCCCAGCAGGCAGTCCTCCTCGACCCTCGGATCGATAAAACGCTTCACACCGTCGCGGTACTCCCAGACACCGGCGTCCTCCGGCCCCCACGTGAGTATGTCCTGGCCCTCCTCGGAATAGAACCAGTCAAAATACTGCGTCAGGCGTTCCTTGTCGGGAAACCCGTCGCGGATGATCAGCCTCCAGAAACCGTTTTCAAAGATATCGAAGGCGCCGACGCCTTCCTTTTGCTTAGGCCACTCGATGTATCGAATGACGGCCTTTTCGCCGACCGACTGATAGAGCGCTGCCTGCGCGTCCTGCACGCCGGGTATGTACATGCCCATGGCCACGCGCCCGGACGCGATTTTGGACTGCGCCTGCTCTTCCGAGTGGTTCATGAAGTCCGGGTCGATCAGGCCTTCCTGATATAGCCTGTTGAGAAATTGGTAATACTCCTTGGCGCCGGGGCTTCCGACAAAAGCGTCCGCCTCGCCGGTTAAGGGATCCGCCCGCCATTGGCCAAAGTCGAACATGCTGCCCATATGCAACTGGCTCCAGCCGCTGCTCGACCATGGTATCAGCGGCTCGCCGTCAATGGTAATGCGAAGATTCGCGATTTTTTTTAACAGTTCATAAAAATCGTCCGGCGTCTTTATGGGCGGGTTCGTCTGGTACGCTTCCGTCGGCGCGAGCAATCCCCGCGACAGGTACTGCCGTTCTATCTCGGCGAGCGACGAGAAGATATAACCGCACCGCTCCAGTATGTCCTCACGGATCCACATACCCCACGAGCTCATCGGCGCCACATACGGATCGCCCGCGTATGGCTCCTTTGACACGTCGGGGCCTGTGATGGGGATTTGCGTCTTGACGCCGTCGTTCATGAAGCGCGGCCAGAACACGGGATCGATTGTCCGGTTCAGGTTCTCCATTTTATCTATTTCGTCCGTGAGATCGGCAAAAAGCCCCGTTGCCACCGCGTAGGCGCAGTTTTCGCTGCCGGCGATAATGACGTCCGGCATGTCGCCAGACGCCACATATTTGTCTATGCGTTCTTTGAAGCCCAGGTTTGTAGTCCCGCTTTGGACGATGTCCGTAACCCTGACGCGGAAACGGTTTTCTATGTATGGCGTCACAATGTCGTTCGGGTTGTCCAAGGTGGTAGCGACGGAGGACAGCGCCAAATCAATCGAATACTCCAGCCAGGGCTGGTTGGCCTTCGTTTCCACTTCGATGACGTCGAAGCCGCTGTCCGTCGTCGTCGTTGTTGTCGTCGCCGCAGTCGTCGTCGTGGTCACGGTGCTGATGAGTTCGGCGCAAGCGGTGGCGGACGCTACAACGAGCGACATCACCACCGCCAGGCCCATCGTTGCGATATTTATATGTTTGCGTTTATTTTTGCGTTTATACATGCGTTTATACATACGTTCATTTATGCGTTTATTGTACGTTTATTGTGCGTTTATTTATGCGTTTATTTTTGCGTTTATACATACGTTTATCTATGCGTTTATTTATACGTTTATTTATGCAGTCTGTAGTTTTGCACTCCGGCGACCGCGCCTTTCAGGAACGAGGTGAACGCCGCCTCGCACGCGTAATGCCCGCCCACCATGTCAATCAGATGATCGTTGATGATGGCGCCGTCATAATCTATGTCGTCAAGCGCCTTTATGACGTCGACTAGATTATAGTACCCGGCGTCCGGATATGTCTCCGTAAAGCCGCCTGGCTCGTGGATCATCTGCGTCACATTGCGGACATGCAGCTTGAATATCTTTTTGCGCTCGCCGAGCCAGCGGATAAATTCCTCAGCCGAGGCGCCCATCCGCTCCGTCCCGACCTCCACCCAGCAGCCGACGCAGAGGCACACGCCGATATTGGGGCTGTTTGCGATTTCGATGGCCCTCTTGTATCCCTCAAAAGAGCCGAGTATGCAGCGTGGGATCCCGCCGATTTTGTAGTACGGCGGATCGTCCGGATGCATGCCGATGAACACGCCCGCGCTCTCCGCGACGGGCACGACCTGTTTCATAAAGTATTCGAAATTGCGCCACAGCTCGTCCTCTGTATATTCGCGGCCATGCGTCAGCCCGTCTTCGTTTGTGTATTCCCTGTTGCCGGTGCGCGCGCGCATCGGTCTGTCAAAATCCAGCCCGCCGCCCGTCGCGCCGCCCCGGATGGGCATGCGCTCGAAATTGCGCCATATCCCGTTAGCCATGTGCGCGTATGTGGAGTAGTGTATACCGGCCGCGCCGATCCTCGTTATGTGCGCCAGATACTTTTCTATCCACTCGTCGCGGTCTTCCAGGGCCAAGGTCACCGACGGCATGTTGTGGTAGCCTTGGCTGTGCAGGCAATATATCTTGAGGCCGTGCTGCTCGAGCAGGGCTTTCGCCTCGATGATGGTGTCAAGATTGTGGTCCGGTATCTGCCCGCCGCTAACCATGACCCATTCGACGCCAATCTGCTTCAAAAAATTGACCCCGTCCATGTCAAGCTGCAGATTGCCCTTTGCGTCCCGCGTTATCCGCCCCTCAAACTTTGTGGCCACTTGGATGCCGTCCACAGTGTTCGTGTAACCCGGTATGTATTTCGATTCCCCCATGATTCGAAAGACCTCCTATTTTATTGTTACAGTTTTAGGCGATTGTAAGAGTCGCGGACGCACAATGTGCGTCCCTACATATGGGCAGCCAATTTTGCATATATACAAAATGTTGTAGGGGCGAACAGCGTTCGCCCGTTAATTACCGGCTTTTACAATCGCCTATATTGTTACAGTTTCATTGTTACAGTTTCAGTTTATTATTGCGTTATGGTTGCGGCTTTGTTTTTATGGTTGTGGCTTTGACTCTATGGTTGCTATTTTGACTCTAAGGTTGTGGCTCTGATCCCTGTCTGGCGCCGCTCATACATTGCGTAGCTTTAAGCCCCCGTCCACCAGAACGGTCGACCCGGTCATATACCTGAACGCGTCCGAGACCAGACAGGCGACGGCGTCGCCCATGTCCTCCGGCTCGCCCACGCGCCCAAGCGGCAGATTCGGGCGGGCCTTTCCCTGGTTGCGTGGTCGGTTGGGGTTGTTGCGGCCGATGTTGGTGTGTATCGCGCCCGGCGCGAGTGAATTCACCCTGATGTTGAACGGCGCGAGATCGACGGCCAGGCACTGCATCAGGACCTCCAGCGCCCCCTTGGTCGACGAATACGCCGCCTGCGGCGGCAGCGGGTACAGCGCGTTGACCGACGTGACAATGACGATATTGCCGGACTTTTGCTCCTTCATGGCCTCTGCGGCCCGCTGGCAGCAAAATAACGTGCCTTTATAGTTAATGTCGAAAAAATAGTCCACGTCCGCCTCGGTTGTGTCCAGCGCGCGGATGGCCGAGCATACGCCGGCGTTGGCCACCAGGATGTCCAGCTTACCGCCGCTTTCGCGGTAGTAACCGTCAAAGAAGCTGTCGACGTCGCTTTTGCTGCTGATATCCACGCGGTGGCCCGTGCATCCGGGCTCAATCTCTTTAAGCTGGGCGACCGTCTCGTCAATTGTGGGCTGATCCCGCCCCAATATGGCGACATTCGCCCCCATGTTGGCCAGGGATATGGCGACCCCCTTGCCGATGCCGGAATTGCCGCCCGTGACAATGGCCCGCTTCCCTTCCAGCCCCAATACCCTTTTCACATAATCGAGATTCACTAAAGAACCCTCCCTAGCAAATTGCTTCATATGTTAATATACCATTTATACCGCAAAAAAACAAAAAAACAAAGACAAAAGGGGACGGTTCTCTTGTGTTATGAATCTCGACAAAAAAGAACCGTCCCCCTGTGTTCCGTCTTATTCTACCATTTGGCGCGGCACGATGAGATTGGGGAAGTCGCCCCTCATGTTCGGCGCGCGGTATGTGGGCGTCTGCGAGAAGCGCCGCAGCTCAAGCTTCAGCTCCACGCCTTCGCCAGCCCCCAGCTCGACATTCAAGTGTTTGCTGTTCACCGGGATCGGCTTGCCGCTATCGCTGCCGCTTGCGGCATTGCCAGCACCGCCAGCGCCACCCGCACCCGCGCCTACGCCGCCAACACCGCCCGCCGCGCCCATCACCGTTGCGCTCACAATCTCGTGCTCGCCGAAGCAGCCGCCCTGCACCGTGAACGACGCGCCGTCCTTGCCCGCGTTGTGCAGCGCCAGCGTCACGCCGCCCGCGTTCACGTTGCGCACCAACGCGCCCACGTTCTTGGGCAGCCCAGGCCTGTCGCCGTGGAAATAACGCAGTTGCACATGCATGAGTCCGCCGTGGTAGATGTTGGTGGAGCCGCCCATCGTGAGCTGCACCAGCGCCTCGCAGATGACGGGGTTCTTGTCCTGCCAGTGGTGGATGTCCGCCGCCGGGACGTCGGTCTCGTCGTGGATGATCTCGTCTATCCTGCGCTCTACCGCCGCAAGGTTCGCGTTCAGCGTCTGCTCCGGGAACGCCGGGTTGTTGCCCGCCATATAGTAGTACCACGGGTGGATGTCCATGCGGTTGCCCTTGGAGAGGCGCTCGGGCACCTTGCCCCATGTGTGCTGGTCCGGCAGGCGGCCGATGCGTTTCAGGTCGCCGTCGTCCATAGTCACCGACCACAGGTAAACGGGCCACTTCGTGTTTTCCCGGCGGAACTCGGACCAGCCCTTGTCGAAATGGCGCGTCGGCACCAGCGGCTTGCCCTCGCTGTCCTCGATGCGCTTCTCGTACAGCATGTCCATCTGCGAGCGGGCCAGGTTGACCCACTTCATGTCGCCCGTCAGCAGCAGCGCGTTCAGCCCTGCGGTGATCAGCGGTTCCACCACAGTATTCGCGCCGTGCGGCCAGCGCCAGCCGTAATAACCGCCCCACCATTTGCCGTCCATGCACTCGCCGATTTCGCCGCTGGGCCCGATATTGTCGGGGATGACGCCGCCGTTGCGTGCCGTGCGCTCTTCCCACGCGCCCAGGTACTCGACAATCCAGTCGCGGTATTTTACGTCGCCCGTGTACATGAACGCATGTGCCATCATCGACGTCGCGTTCAGGTTGAGCGGTACGTCGCCTGTCGCCATACGCTTGTTCATCAGCCGCAGGATGTGGGCATAGGACTCCTCGCCCGTCCAGTTAGCCCTGCCCATGACGAACGGGTTGCCGGGGATGTCCTCGAACGGCGGCAGGTAGTAGTCTAGCTGCGCGCGGTGCGTCTCCCAGTCCTCGCCGCTGTGCGTGAAGCGCGGCCCGTAGCTGCCGTTGATGGGGCTGCGTATCATTTTGAGCTTTTTGTCGTAGTTGGCGGCTTCGGCGTCCTCGCCATTATAGAATGAAGCGAAGCGTTCGGCGCGCGTGCGGAACTTTAGCGACAGCGGGTCGGCCAGACCCATATAATACAGGAACAGGCTGCCCTCGCCGTGGTGCATCCAGTCGTAGTATTTAAAGAACTCCCGGTACAGTTGGCCATACTCGGTCCACTGCCATGCCGCCGTGTCCCACTCCGAATGCGCCAAATCCAAAAGCCGCCCACCGGCGCCCATCGCGTACAGGAGCGGATAGTTCTGGAACGCCTCAAACGCGTCGTCCGCGCCGTCCATGCCCGGCCAGAACTCACGCCATACCAGCGTGCCGTCGTCGCGCACATATTTTTTACGGAAAATCTCGACAGCCTCCTCCATCCGGTCGATCAGCTTCCATTCGAGCGCCGCCCATTCGGGGGTCTCCTGGCGATAGCCTTTAATGCAAGGAATTGAATCGCTCATGCTTTGCTCCCTTCAAATTATAACGCGGTTTAACGAGTTCGTAATCCTGTTCATAATAAATCGTCCTGTACGTACAGGTAGGGGTCTTCTGCTTGTAGCGCGTATATGCGCGCCCATTGCTCCGGGTATATGACCTCGCGCATGGCGGCGACGGTAGAGTCTATGTTGCTGTCGCGGCGGATGCCGTTGAGCGTCAGCGCAATATCCGGGTTAAACATCGAATACTGCAGCGACGCCTGCGCGATGTCCACGCCCATTTCGCGGCACAGGGCCTGCATCTTGGCCACGCTGCGCAGATTGCGCCTGCGGAAGCCGAACGCGGGGCGATCCGTACTGCCCAGGCCGTCCGGGCCGAGCGGGTCGGGGTGCTTGATTGTGCCGAAATGAAACACCGACGCGTTGATGAACGCCACGCCCCGCTGCTTCGCAACGCCAATCACATGCGCCGCCGAACGCTTTAACAGCGAGTAGTTGATGTAGCTGAGGACGGAGTCGACATGGCCGCTGAGTATGGCCAGCTCATGCGCGTTCAGCGAGCGCGTGCCCAGCCCGATGTAGTCGATCAGCCCCTTGCCCTGCTGTTCAAGCAAAAACGGTATAACTTGCGGCTCGCAGCAGTCGAAGTGATCCGTGTCGTGGATCTGGAACAGGTCGATGTGATCGGTTTTCAGCCTCTCGAACGAGGCGTAAAAGTTGTCGCAGAACACGGAAAACGCGTCTTTACTTCGGCGGAACGGGTATTGCGATTTCGTGGCCAAAAAAATGGTCTTGCGGTCTATGCGCGATACGAATTCGCCGACGGCCTGTTCGCTGTTGTTGTATGTCCTCGATGTGTCGAAGTAGCGCAGGCCCAAAGAATACAGGCGATCCATAAGTTTCAGATCGCCCGTCAATGTGTCGCGGTAGTCGTCGGCGTCGCCAAAATATGCGCACCCGACGCCCAACGGTATGCTGCGCCTTTCGAATTGCCAGTAAAAGTCTTTGATGCGCTCGACCATCGGTGGTTTGATCGGTGATATGTCTGTAGACATACAAGCTCCTAAATGAGTGTCATTGTCATTGTCGTTATAATGCTAATGCGCAAATATGAACGGGAACGCGTGCGACCGGGGACGTTTTCTCCAGCCACTCGCGCCCCATAGCATCTATTGCGTCTATTGCATTTATTGCATCGTTATGCCCATGTCCCGGAGCAAAATTTTGTTAGCCTGGAATATCGGCGTCTGGTCGTCCAGCAACTGCTGCACATTGAAGCTTTCATGCAGCAACTTGATTGCGGCGTTCCACTTATCCTCAAACTCGGCCTCGTCCTTTGCCACCAGCGCCAGCTTGAACGCTTCCTCCCAAACCGAACGCGTCTGGAACATCAAATTGACGTCTTCGAGGTGCGCGTAATCCGGCGCCCAGGACTGGAAGCCGGGGACCACCGGGATGTTCTGCGCGTACGGGCTGGTGAAGGGGAATTTCCCAAACGCCTGCTGCTGCGTCAACGGCTTCGTGTCGCGGTAGATATAGGCCGGGTTGTACAGACTGGAGCCCGACGCCGCGATGGCGAAGTTTGTGTTATTAGCTCTGTTGTACTGTAGCAGACCCTTGCACTCGCGCCAATCGATGGACGTGTCGCCCTCCACGATGGCTTTTTGCAGATTTTCGTCTGTGAACGTACGCAGCCCATCAGCGCCCACAGAGTAGAGCCCGGCGGACGCGGGGCCCCAAAATCTGACGTCGTCCCACTCTTCTGTAAACTGTACGTTTATCCAATACAGCCACTGCGTCAGCTTGGCCTCGTCCATGGTTCTCATCGGTACCATGAACGTGCTACACGCGCCGGCCACCCGCAGTTGCTTCACCGTCGGATACTCCTCCCGGTTGGGGACCTGCGTAAAGAAAGGCACGTAGAGGAAGTCTTTGCCGGCTTTTTCCAACTCGCCGTTGAGCAGATCAAAGGTGCCGTAGCCCGCCATGTTGCCGCCCATTGTACAAATTATGCCATAGTTGCCGTTCAGGTATTTTTCGCGGTAGCGCTCTATTGTATGTACAATCGATTCCGGGTCGATGACGCCGTCGCGAATCATTTGGTTTTGGATGCTGGCAGCCTCTTTGAGCATGGGCGTGTCGAATCCAAACTCGAGCTTGTCCTCCTTCGAGTTGTAGACGGTCATGTACTCGTAGCCTTTGTAGCCCAACATCTCGCCGCCGAACGCCGTCAGCGCCATCCAGTTGTCGCCCTGCACGTAGCCGAACGCGTACACTGGCCGGTTGTTTTCCATTATGTTCATGTCCCTGATGTCATAAAACACCTTAATGTAATCCTCTGTGTTGGTGATGGGCAGCACGAACGCCTCCGGAATGGGCTTGTTGTCCTTTTCCACCATAGCCCAGGCTTCGTTAAAATCGACGGCGTCGGGGAACAGCATCTTTAGGATGTCGTCGCGGATGGCGAAGTAGTTCCCGCCCGGATTCCAGGACACGGTCTGCTGCGGATGGGCGTAGTATGTGAAGAAATCCTCCGGGTACAGCGACTTGTCCAGAAAATCCAGGTTGACGCCCGCCGGGATACCGTAAATCAGCCCGTCGCGGGTCACGACGTCCCAACTCGCGCTGGGGATCACAGCCCAAACGTTCGGCGCGTGCTGCTGTATGAATTCTTTTGTCATACCGTAGGCCTGCCTGGTCTCGACGCTGCGGTCGAAGCCCTCAAAGTTGTACGTGACGCCGAAGTCCGGCACCGTGCCGCCGGCTATCATGGTCTCCAGCCGCACCTGCGGCGACATGCCCGCGTTCCCGAAGCCCTCCTGCACGTATGTCATCGTCTGCTCGCGCAGCCACTGGTCAGGGATGTTCTCGATGGGCGTCTGGATGGTCGGGATGTCCGCGTCGTTCATCCACCAATACGTGAAGCCCACTTCCTTATCCGGAATGAACCCGCCTTCCTCTACCGCCGCCGCTGCCGCCGTCGTAGTGGCCACCGCCTGCTGCGCGGTTGTGGTTGCCCCTGCCGCTGCCGCCGTCGTGGCCTGCTGCCCGCCGGCGTCAGCCGCCTCTTCGTCATCGTCGCCGTCCGCTTCCTCGTCGGTGGCATCGTCAGCCTCGGCTGCCGCTGCCGCCGTCGTTGCCGGGGCAGCGGTCGTCTGCTCGACCGGCGGCGTCTGCGGTGTCCCGCAAGCCGCCAGCAGCATCGCCGCGACCAGCAGCAGCGCCGTCAAAATAGTGAACAATGTCCCTCTTCTGTACGAATGTCTTCCCTTTTTCATGATAGATCCTCCTCGATGTATTGTTGATTTTAGGTTCTCATATACGCTATACATAGTTCAACACGGACGACCGAGGGAAACGTCCCCTGCGGGGACGGTCGTCCCTACTCTTTGATTGCGCCTATCATTATGCCTTTTACGAAATATTTTTGCAAAAACGGGTACGTCACCACGATGGGCAGCGTCGAGACCATCAGCGTCGCCGCCTTTATCGACTCCGGTGTTATCGTCGGCGCGGTATCCTGCCCGGTCGCGAGCCCTTGCCTTGCCCGGTCTGCGGCAATCTGCATCATGACCTCGGATTCCTTTAGCAACCTGTACATCATAAACTGCAGGGTGTGCAGCGCCCTGGACTGCACAAATAGCAACGTGCTGGTCCAGTCGTTCCAATGGGATACCGACATCCACAGCGCAATTGTGGCGATGACCGGCGTGGACAGCGGGACATATATATAGAGCATTATCTGCACGCTGTTCGCGCCGTCCAGCATGAAGGATTCCTCCAGCGACTCGGGGATGGTCCGTAAAAATGTTCGGAATATGATCATATTATAGAAACCGAACAGCCCCGGGAATATATAGACGAAAAAGTTGTTGATGAGCTTTAGCTCCCTGTACAGTATAAATGTCGGGATGAGGCCGCCGGATATGAACATCGGTATGATGAGCATCGTAGTAAATATGCCTCGCCCCGGCAGCGAGCGCTTTGACAGGGCGTACGCCGCAGAGTATGTCACAATCAGGCTGAGCGCCGTGCCGCACAGCACGCGCATCACCGAGACCGCGAACGCGTTTGTGAACAGCTCATTGCCCAGCACCATTTCGTAATTTTCGATGGACAGCACCCTGGGGAATACGGTGATACCGCCCAGCGCGGTGTCGCTGGCCTTGTTGATCGAGATGACGAACTGGTTGACATATGGATAAAGGAAGACGACGCAAAGCAATGACAACAGCGTCATGTTGAATATATTGAAAACATGCTCCGATACCGTCATCCTGCGGCCGCTATGTGATTTTGCCCTGTTGCCTTTCGTCCCAGACACTTCCGTCGATACCTGCGCCATGACGTTCCCCCATATTTAAACGAACTGATGTTGCTAAGCCGCTCCCAAATTAAACCGAACTGCCGCCGTTAAGTCTCACACCGACTACCAGACGCCGATGCCACTAAGCTCCACGCCGTTTACCAAACACCGGCACTGTTTAACTGCGTGCTCCCCGACTACCAGACGCCGATGCCGCAACTAAGCGGCGCACACCCGACTACCAGACGCCGATGCCGCTCAGCTTTTGCGTGATCCTGTTCACAGTGAACATCACCATGAACGACACGACGCCCTGCGTGAGCCCGAACGCCGTCGCGAGCGAAAACTTGCCCTGTTGCAAACCGTATTTATATGTGATGGTATTGATGACCTCCGACGACTCCTGCGTGTATAAATTCTGTAAGCCGATGATCTGCTCGAAGTTGGCGTTCAATATGCCGCCTGCCTGGAGGATGAACAAAATTACGATGGTCGGGAGGATGGACGGCAGCGTTATGTATATGGCCTGCTTGAAGCGCCCGCAACCGTCGACCACCGCCGCCTCGTACATCTGCGCGTCCACCCCGGCTATCGCCGCAAGATAGATGATAGTCCCCCACCCGATTTCCTTGTACACGTGCGACCAGAACATCAGGCCGGTGAAATATTCGGACATCATCAGTATGTTGATCCGCGTCGTCTCGGGGCCGAAAAGGCCCAGGCGTATGTCGTTAAACGGGCCGTATAGCTCGAAGAATGAGTAGAACAGCGACACGATGGCTATCCACGAAAGGAAATGCGGCAGGTAGCTGATGGTCTGCACGACGCGCTTGAATAGCATTTTACGCAGTTCGTTGAGCATCAGCGCGAAGAGTATGGTGAGCGGGAACGCGAAGAACAGTTTGAGCGCGCTGTAAAACACGGTGTTGACCACGGCGCGCCGGAGCGGCTCGATGGTCACCATGCTAGCGAAATGCTTGCCGCCGACAAACGGGCTACCGAACACGCCGTCGACGACGTTAAAGTCCTGGAAGGCCATAACAATGCCCGCCATAGGCACATAGCAAAATATTATGGTCCACACCAGAGAAAAACTCAGTAACACATACAGTAGAGCGTGCCGCTTTATCCTGACCGACAGCTTGGCTTTCTGCGAATTGCCGCCTCCGCCTTTGCCGCCGCTACCGCTGTCTTCGTCATGGTAGCCGTACACAACTGGATTGGTACTCACATGACCACCTCATGTCCGCTGATTTGTTGATTAATAGTGTTCACGACAGTGCCGTCACCAACATGGCACGAAAGTATGGAGTCGTGGACACTATGGCGGCGAAACGCGGCGCGCGGGTGCAACG
>WRLR01000026.1 GCA_009777515.1 Oscillospiraceae bacterium
GGCAGCGGCAGTTACTACGGCAGCCGCAGCGGAGGCTGGTTCCCCGCCCGTACCCATCACATGGATCAACCGCTTGAACGCCACATTCGTCGTGGAGAACAATCCGGTCATCGACGAGTTGGGCAGGATCACGAACACAGTCATCGACCTAGAAGCGCCGCCTATCAACAACTATGACGACCGCCGTAACATCGTCATGGCGTCCGGCGACATCCCCGACATCATTTATGGCGGCACGGGCGTACTATATGAACAGTGGGCCGCAGAGGGGCTAATTCTCCAGCTCGACGAATATCTTGACAGGATGCCCAATGTGCTGGCCGATCTATCCGAGCTGGAATTGAACACGGCGCGCATTCCCGATTTGGACTACGGCTTGTATTCGCTACCTCGCATCCAAACCAAGGCTGTCGACGCCATCGGCTACCGAGGAGACTGGCTGGACAGGCTCGGCATGGAAATCCCGCTGACAGCAGCCGAATTCGCTGATGTGGCATATGCAATGGCGCACAACGACCCAGACGGCAACGGCCAGAAGGACACCTACGGTTTCTCGTTCCAGATCGAGACGCTGAACCACCGTTATACGACCTCCTGCTTCTTCGCGCCGGATTCGGTGCCGGACGAAAATGGGGAATACAATATCATAGAAGCCAAGCCGGGCTACATGGATTACATGGACTGGCTGCGCGGCATGTTCGAGAGCGGCGCGATGGACCCCGAATGGTACCTGAACGAGCGCTACGGTGAAGCGGACAAGTTCTCAGCCGGCAAAGTCGGCATCCGCGCTCTCGACACTACGACCGCGCATACGATGGACATGTTCACAAACAACGACCTCATAACGGCATTCCCGGGCTATCAGCACTTGCCAGGGCCGGTGCTGCGCGCCGAAGGCGAAGCCAGAGCCACCACCTACTGGTTCCCGCCCGTATGGGGCAACTGGTACATAAACGCGAACACAAAGAACCTTGACGCTGTGCTGGCCCTGATAGACTTCGGGTTTACGGACGCGGGGCATATTTTGACTAATTACGGCGTGGAAGGGCTCCACTATGACAGTATCGATTTGGATCTGATGATTGTGGACCGCACATTAGAACAGCGTGAAGAAGCCGGAAAATATGCCTCGTCATATCTCACGTTCCGCCACCGCTCCCCCGGTGACAAGACATGGTCGTCCGGCAACACGCAGGAGGAAATAGAGGAGTTCGTCAAACGCGAGACGGCTATCCGTGACGCGACATACCATTTTGATTATCTGCCCTCATGGGAAGCTGTGACGCCGGGCGTCAGCGCAGTAAATCAGGCTATAGCCGATCTGCAGAAAGAACGCGACACGATGATCACGAAGTATATCTGCATGGAGATCAACCGCGACGAACTCGTGAGTTTCTTCGATGACAGGTGGATTCCGGCCAATGCTGACAAAGTCGCCGCCATCACAGCGGCACAGCCAAATAAATAAAGTTTTGAAGCGAGGGCAGCCTTTGCGGCCGCCCTCGCCATCCGCACGCACATGACCAAGCACAGCCAAGCCAAACCGAGCAAAGCCGGGGGTTGAACCATGACACAGATGCAGGCCCGCATAATGACGCCGAATAATAAAAAGAAAGGTTTGTCGGCGGTCTTCAGGTACATTTTTGTAAACCGATATTTTTATGCGCTAATGATGCCCGGGTTGATTTATCTGATAATTTTCAGATACTACCCCATGTACGGCATATTGATGGCATTTAAGGACTTCAGTTTCGCAAAGGGCATTATAGCAAGTCCCTGGAACGATTTTGCCAATTTCAAACAATTGTTCCAGTCGACGGTCTTCTTTGATGTGTTGCGCAATTCGGTCGTCCTGAGTGTACTGCGCATTGTCTGGGGCTTCCCGATACCGATAATACTTGCACTGTTGATAAACGAGATACGGGCTATGCCATACAAACGCACGACCCAAACCTTGATGTATCTGCCCCATTTTATATCGTGGGTGGCGCTCATGGGTATCATCCATGCGTTCCTAACTATGGAGGACGGCATCGTCAATATGTTGATTTTCAGGCTAACCGGCACGAAAATAAACTTTTTGGGATCGCCTCAGTGGTTTAGGTCGCTGGTTATTATAACGAGCCTCTGGAAGGAGGCCGGGTGGGGCACGATAGTGTACCTTGCTTCCCTATCCGCCATCAACCCAGAATATTACGAAGCGGCGACGGTGGACGGCGCCAACAGGTTTCAGAAGCTTAGGCACATAACAGTTCCCGGCATCGCGGACACTATAATGATCCTGTTCATACTGCGAGTCGGTAGCGTCATGAGCAACGGTTTCGAGCAGACATTTTTGTTACAAAACAATTTGAACCTTGACGTCGCCGAAGTTTTTGAGACGTACACGTACCGGATCGGCATTGTCGGTGGGAGGTATTCATTCTCAGCGGCGGTGGGCCTGTTCCAAAACGTGGTGGGCGCCATACTGGTGTTTACCACAAACCAAATGGCGCGGGCAATGGGCCGTGCGTCATTTTATTAGGACATATGCGAACACGGGGGGATGAGCGCAGGGGGGCGGTTCTTATGTGCTGTGTGTCTTGGCACAAGAGAACCGCCCCCTTGCGTTTCGTTTACTATGAAAGGGGCGTTTATGATGGATGATAAGATTACCGATGATAATTCGTATGTGCGTTATGAAGATTTTGGAGCAGCGGGCGATGGGCGAACCGACGACTTTCACGCGATACAAAAAGCGCACGCGTACGCCAATGAGCGCTGCCTCACCGTCAAGGCGAATCCAGCGAAGACTTATTATATAGGGTTTTCGCCCGAACCCGCTGTGATCATGACAGACACAGACTGGGGCGGGGCGCGCTTTATCGTGGACGATACCTGCGTCCCCGCTGAGCAGCGGGGCGTAGATGTGTTCGAAGTCAAATCGAGAATGACGCCGTTTGAGATGGAGGCTCCGGCAGGCATCCGCAAGGGGCAGCGGCGCATATACATGGGCGCGGAAGCGGGCGGCGGCGATGGCAGCGACAACGGCGAGCGCGGTAATACTGCGAAACTCAAGCAAAATGCCCTTGTCATCGCCACTAACAGCGGCAAAAAGCAATTCATGCGCAAAGGGCTGAACGTGAACAGCGGGTTTGATCAAATCGATTGTTTTATCCTAGATGAGTCTGGCAACATCCTCACGCCCGTAATTTGGGATTTCGATAATGTCACTTCGCTCACGGCTTATCCCATCGACGAACGCGCGTTGCTGCTGACCGGAGGCGAATTTACCACCGTATCGACCAAATATTCGCAGGACAAGGGGTACAACTATTTTTCGCGCGGTATATCGTTCAGCCGCTCCAATGTGATTGTCACGGGGTTGGTGCACCATGTCGCGGGCGAACTGGAGGATACGGGCTCGCCCTACGCGGGCTTTGTGCGCACCCGCGCTTGTGCATATATCCAATTCCGCGATTGCCACTTCTTCGGCCATAAGTTTTATTCGACCATCGGCGCCGCTGGCTTGCCAGTTTCGATGGGTACGTATGATATAAACTTGCAAACATCCATTGGCGTCGCGTTTTACAACTGCCGCCAGGACAACATTATGGACGCATCGCGCTGGGGCGTTATCGGCTCGAACGGATGCAAGGATTTATTGCTGGACGGCTGCGTGTTCTCCCGGGTGGACGCGCATATGAACGTGGCTAACCTAACGGTCCGCAACACAACGCTGGGCGTACAGGGTTTCAATGCAATCGGCCATGGCTTGCTCACCGTTGAAAACGTCACTATCATGGGGCCGTCCGTTGTGAGTCTCCGAGGGGATTATGGCAGCAGTTGGGACGGCGATTTATATATAAAAAATGTCACATGGTATCCGGCTGAACGCGTCAGCGGCAATCCCGCCGTAATCACTGCCAATAACTCCGGCGACCACGATTTTGGATACCCATGCAGCTTCCCGCGTAAGGTGGTCATCGAAGGGCTGCGTGTGATGGACGGCCAGTACAGCGGGTTACGGGTCGGAACGCAAAGCGGGGTACAAAGTGGAACGCATGGCGAAGCGCAAAGCGGGCAGCATGAGTGCGTCAGCATCTTCGGCGGAATTGACGAATCCAATACCGGTCTGAAAAGTTTTGGCGCCCCTGCGGAAGGCGATTTCCCGCATATTTTTTCAGAATTGCTTGTCGCCGAGGGGCTTTCGACGGAAACCGGGAAGGGCTTTAGGCTATGGTCGGGCGATGTTGACAGATGCTATAGCGCAAAGCCATATGCAGTAGGCGCCGCAAGTGACGTAAGCAATACAGGTAAAGCAAGCTCATCAGTTACAGCAGGAACAGCAGACGCCGGTGGGCTGTGGCCCAATTTTCGCGCTAGACTGACCGATATTGACCGTTTCGTCTACGATATGAGCGCAAGCGAAATAGCGTTTAACGGAGAGCATGCCAGCAAACTTGCCGGGGAACATAGCCTGGCGCCGGACATCCGCGTGTCGGAGTGCCCGCGCGTCGCAATTCGCGCCGGGAACAGGACGGCACGACTGATGATCAGTGACTGTGCGTTGGAAGACGGCGCGGATATGGGCGGCAAGGAATGTGAAGTCGTGTGTGAGCGTGTAAAAGGGGTGTTGTTATGAGCTGCGATTTAAATATAATAGCCAAGCGGCTTGTCGACGGTTTTGTACAGAGCGGCGAGCATGAGGGCGCGGCGGCGGCGTATGTGGCGCAGCGGCCTGACGGGAGCTTCCCCGACATCGACTACAGCAACGACAGCATGTCTTCGTGGGAGCCGTCAAAGCATCTACCTAGGTTGCGCGAAATGGCGGTGGCGTACAAGCGTATATGCGGCGGAAACGGCGGGGACGGCGGAGGCGCCAACGGCGCAGACATGCTCGCAGCAGTTATAAAAGGACTTGAATTTTGGTTTGCGCGAAAACCGGTTTCATTAAACTGGTGGCACAACCAAATTGGGAAACAATTGCAACTGGGTCCGATAGCGTTAATGTTGAAAGACGATTTACCAGGGATTTTGATCGACGCCTGTGCAGACGCGCTGCTCGATCCCGCTAAAGTCGGACCAACCTTCACCACCGGCCAAAACCTGGTCTGGTTCGCTACAGAATCTATATACAGAGGCTTGATCAAGGAGGACGAGGGCGACGTCGCCGACGGCGTCAGCTATATCCTGCGTGAGATCACGATCGGGCAGCGCGAGGGCATCCAAACCGACTACAGCTTCCACCAGCACGGCCCGCAACTATACAATGGCGGTTACGGTCTTGGATTCGTCAGGGACACTGCGCATTTCGCCCACATGCTGCGAGGGACCGCGTACGCCTTCCCATCCGAGAAGTTGGATATGATAGTCGGGCTGCTGCTCGAAGGCGATCGCTGGATGGTTTATAGTCACTGGATGGATTATTGCGTTCAGGGGCGGGAGATCGCACGTGTCGGCTGCGACAAAAAAGCAATCTCGCTGATACCCGTATGCGACATGCTTGAGCAACTGGCGCCGTCCCGCGCCGCAGAAATCCTCGGGCTAAAATCCATGATCAGCGGCAAGTCGCGTTCATGTGTGATCGGAAACCGCTATTTCCACCACAGCGATTATATGTCCCACAGGGACGCAGGGTTTGCTTCTTCGGTCCGGATGGCCTCGTCGCGCTTGTTTGGGACCGAGTCTATGAACAGGGAGAACCGCAAAGGCTGCTGGTTGCCGTTCGGCGTACATTTCACGCTCGTCCGAGGTGACGAGTATGATGGGATAGTCCCTCTGTTCAACTGGACGCAGTTGCCAGGCGTCACGGCGCCACAAATGCTGTATGAGATGCCTGTGTTCGTCAACACGGATGTCGAGTTCGTCGGCGGGGTGTCCGACGGAACCTTCGGGGCGGCTGCCATGCAGTTAGATAAATTGGATGTCCGCGCTAAAAAAAGCGTGGTTTTTCTTTGGCGGCGAAATAGTGTGCCTGGGGGCGGACATTGATTCCAGATCGGATTTTAAAGTCATGACAACGCTCAACCAATGCCGACTGCACGGCGATATATTAGCCGATGGGACGAAGTTGATAGCTGAACAAAACGATGTGCTTCTCAACAATCAAGACAAGAAGTTTGGCGTCGATCTCACGGCAAAGATATGCGCCGGCCGG
Source organism: Oscillospiraceae bacterium (assembly GCA_009777515.1). Classification (GTDB taxonomy): domain Bacteria; phylum Bacillota; class Clostridia; order WRLR01; family WRLR01; genus WRLR01. The sequence continues at coordinate 6,140 of WRLR01000026.1, forward strand.
ATATACCACGACGGTGTCGCATACCTGCCGGTCGAGGGCACAAAGGTCAACATTGAGGCGCAACGCCGCAACGGCAGTTGGAGCGACATCGGCGTCGCAGTGGGCAGCCCTGTCGAAGGCGACGTGTTCACCCTCACTATAGATCACGGCATACGGCAGAAGGGCGCAGGTTATGCATACACGATCATCCCGGACGTGACGCCGAACGATTATAGCAACAGAACACAACAATGTGCAATATTGGCCAACACCGGGAAGTTGCAAGCAGTCCGGTACGCGCCAGTCGGCACGGATGCGGGCTCGGACGCAGGCGCGGCGGGTGGCGTAGACGTTATAGGGGCGGTGTTCTATGAAGCCGGTAGCCTCTCATTCGGGGGTATTGACATTACCGTATCAGATCCTTGTATTATACTACTCAAACCAAAGGCGCATATATATGAGTTGACCATATCATGCCCGTTGGCGGAAGTCGCGTGCATCGATTTTACACTATCCGCTCACGGGAAGCAGTTCATAAAACACATAACAATGCCGCAAAGCGGCGAAACAGGGGCGTCCGTAAACGCCCACATGCAGGGGGTAGCAATATGCGATTGAACATGCGCCCGTCCGGGGAAATTCGGGCAATGCTGGACCAATCGGACGAATACCGTAAAATATTTAAAGAGTTAACGGATGTATACGAGACATGGCGCGACCATTTCGACGCGTTCGAAAGCCCCGGGCGCGTTTCGGGCTGGGGCCACGACTATGTGTGCCCGGACTGTGCCGGCCGCTTGATCGCCGATCGCAGACAGCCGCTGCTGCACATTTGCTCTCAATGTAGCACGGTCGCGCCCAACAGGCGCGAAGTGCTAGAAGCATGGGTATACACCATGCGTTCTGAAATATCGGAAAGCCTTGTAAACGCTTCACTGGCATACTATATCCACGGGGACGCCGTAGCGTACGATTATGTGGCGCATGTGATTGACTGGTACGCCGAGCATTACGCCGAATTCCCCGAACACGGCGAGCATGCAGGGCAAGGCCGCGTGATGGGGCAATCGCTCGACGAAGCTGTATGGGGGATCAAGCTCTTGCGCGCGATCGCCAACATCGGCATCGACACATGCAGTAGCCGTGGCCAGCGCTGGTACCGGCAACTGTTCTTGCCGGCAGCGCGCCTTGTGATGTCGCAACAATCTGCCATCCACAACATACCGCTCTGGCACGCCTCATATGCCATATCGGCGGCACTGTTGTTTGGAGACGAGCGGCTGTACGCCTCGTCGATGAACCAGGAAATGGGCGGGCTAAATCAAATCATCAAAGGCTTTACGCCGGACGGTATATGGTACGAAAACTCAAACCTCTACCACTATTATTCCTTGGAAGCCGCCGCCAATCTGTGCGTTTTTTTGGATCAGGCGATGCGCCCAAACCAGCAAATATATGAACGTGTGTTACAAGCCGCGCTCGCACCTGTAAATATAGCATATCGCGACGGCGTAATTTCTGCGATGAACGATGGCTGGAAGGGGACGGACGTCCGTCGGAGCGCCGATTTGATGCGCCGCCTGGTGCATCCGCTCAAAAACACCCCGGGCGCCGGGAGGCTGAGCGCGTACATCTGCGAACACGACGCTGGCCCGAGCTTGAATAAGCTGCTGTTTGACGTCCCGCACACCGGCGGCACATCGCAGTATGATAAATCTATATTACTGGGCAGCAACCGCATCGCGGTACTGCGATCGCCACAAACAGAAGTCTATATAAAATTCGGCAACTTGACCCGCAGCCATGCGCACCCGGACGCTCTGTCCATCAGCTTCAACGGCTTCTCTATGGACACAGGCACACCGGGCTACGGCTCGCAGTTACACCGCGAATGGTTCACAAAGACGCTGGCGCACAGCACTTTTATGGTGGATGCTAACAGTCAGAACCCCCTTGCTTGCGGCAATGCCGAGTTGTCAGAAGACGGCAGGGAGCTGACGGCGGTTGTAGCAGGCGCGTACCCTGGCGTCACTGCCCGCCGCGCCCTGAAACTGGATGGTGCGATCCTATGCGATCGGATGACCGTCGGCTCAGATGAAGCAGATACAGAGCATGTAATAGACTGGATATTCCACTCCGCCGGGGAGATGAGCCTTGCAGGGCAGTTCCAACCGGCCAAGCTTATACCGGCTGCTAGCGGCCAGGGTTATGAGCACCTCTCCGATATCCGCTTCTTCACAGGCACGCTATCTCCCATCTGGACGTTGGTGAATCAAACGCTCTCTCTGGAAATGGACACTGGCGGTGCGGAAGTCTATGTTGCCACATCCCCTGACAATCCCGCGACCGAAAGCCGAACAACTATAATCGTGCGCAAACGCGCGGCCTTCGCAGAGTTTAGTGCTATGTTTAAATTCGGCCAATCTGTTGTAGGGGTACAATCATAATTTTATGGGCGCCGGGCAACTCAATTGATACAATTAACGTTATATTATATACGAATTTATAATTTATTTGGCCATTCCGGCTTCATATAAGGCGCCCTGCTCATAAAATATGATTCGACTTTATTAACAAACTTGCCGTCCCTTTGCGTTTCCTCGGAGACTCTCTGCCATTCGGGGTCGTCCGCGAAAGACTTCCATGCAGCCTCGCGATGCTCCAGATCGCGAAAAGCGCAAATGTAGTAAATTTTCTCGACGCCCGTATGATCCTCCCACATGTCGCAGACATGGATCCCATGCTTCTTAAAAAGGTCGAGCTCCGGGCTTTCAAAGCGATTGTGCATGTTTTGAAGCTTGCCCGGGTTCATATGATAGATGCGCAGTTCGTAAATCATGGTTAATCCTTTCAGTGGCTTTATTATGATTATCATTTGCTTGCTAATATATTACGCTTAAAATATACTAATGTATACTTATTATGCGTTACAGACATCAAAAAATATGATTTATCGGGGAGGTTATCGCATGGGTAACAGGCTTGGAATAGGCGTTATCGGCGCCGGCGCCATCGCGCTGCGTACGGCGTTCGGGCATTTGCAAGAAGAAGATGTAAGCGACAAGCTGTATGTGGCTGCAGTTTGCGATCCGGTGCCGGGCCGGGCGGCTGCATTGGTAGAAAAAGGGCAGGCGCAAAAAGGCTATTTGAGCCACGAGGAGCTGCTGGCTGACCCTAATGTGGATGTCGTGACTATGTGCTCGCCGATTGGCCTACATTACGAGCAGGGCTTGGCGGCGATTAACGCGGGAAAGCATGTGCACTTCAACAAAACCATGACTGTGACATATGACGAGGCTGCCGCCCTTATCGAAGCGGCGAAAAAGAAGGGCGTCAAAATTGTTGCATCGCCCGGGCAAATGATTGCCGCCGCCGCCCAGAGCAAGAGAAAAGCGATATTGGAAGGGAAAATAGGCAGAGTCGTTTGGGCGACCTGCGGCAGCGGAAACATCGCGCAGTACCACCTGGATGAAAACGAGCGCCAGGGCAATTTCGGCGAAGAGCCGATCATCCCGGCCTGGTACTATAAAAAACCCGGTGGCGGGCCTTTGTACGACTCAACTATATATGGTTTGCATATGGTGACAGGGCTATTGGGGCCGGTCAAGAAGGTCGTCGCGTATTCATGTAAGACCCGCGACTCGTTCGAATTCGATGGCCGTACATTGGTAAACGACGCGGACGACTGCACGCCCATGCTGCTCGAGTTCGAAAACGGCGCATACTGCATCGTCGCCGCCGTCTCCACACAGTTGCCCCCGGCGTTCTCCGATGGCGTCTATGGCCTCGGCGGCAGTATTGTAGGCTCCAAGCTTAATGGCGAGGACTATGAAGAATTCGTATCGCTTTCTCGTTCTTTGGCGCCATTGCCACATGGGTTTGGCAACCACCCCCAAATGCGGGAGTCACACGTATATGAAGACATTATGCAACTAGTGGATTGGGTGCTGTATGGCGGTAAGCCGCCGCTGTGTTCGGTTGAGCATGCGGCGCATGTCATTGAAATCATCGATTCCGCATACCAGTCCGCAGAAAGCGACAAAGCTATATACCTCAGATCAACTTTCGCACCAATGACGATTGATGAAATAAACGAGGCGCTGGCCAACAGGCGGACAAGCACGGTTAAATAGGCCGGCAAGAACGCGATACTGGCGCCGCGCCTGCATGGCGCTGCGCCTACATGGACGCCGCCTCTGCATGGACACCGCCCCTGCATAACAAATACTATGCAGGGGCAGCTTTATCATATAGGCGTGGCGTTTGTCATAATAAAACATCTCGCCCCTATAATTTCTGGAGAGCCTCGATCAGCTCGCGCCAGTCGCGGATATGCAGATGATCGTAGTCCGGTTTGATCTGCCCGCCGCGCTCCCTGTACCAGCACTCTATCTCACTCTCGTACCACACGGGAAAAATCCCCACCGAATGCGCGCCGATAATATCGTAATCCACACTGTCGCCGCAATACCAAGCGTCGGCGGCATCCAGGCCGGCTTTCCTCAGCGCCAGCTCAAAAATCATTTTGTTGGGTTTTCTGACGACATATTCGCTGGAGGCGACGGCAAACTCGAAGCTGTTGCCCGGCAGCACGCTGTCAATCCTCTGCCGCAGAGCCGCTCCGCTGAACGATATATTGCTGATGACAGCCGTCCTTATGCCCACCAAGCGCAAATAATCAAGCACCTCTCCTATGTGTGGCATCGCATGCGCGGGCGCGGCATTGTCCCAATAAATTTTTTCTATTTTATCAGGTGACAGATCGATTTTGACCTGCATATATTCGTACAATAAATTTTGAACTTTGTGCTCATGGGCCTCCACGCCATGTTTGCGCGCCATTTGTGTCGTCACGCCGAATAAATTATTAGATAAAGCAGCCAACTGCTCCGCCGTAGCGCCGCTTTTATTCGAGACTGCATGCTTCAATACAACCTCCATCCCCCGGGTCCCATCCCACTTGTCTTCATATACCAATGTGTGCCCGTAGTCGAATATGATCATTTTGGGTTTACTATATTTAAGCATTTACTATATCCTCCCGCTATAAGCCGACCCGCCCCGACCCGCTATTACATATATCTATATAGTATAACATTTAATAAATTTATCTATTTTTAATTTTGGGGTATTAATCATGCCACCAATTAATGAAATTTAAAATATAAATCCGTTATGTGATATACTATCGCCGAAAGGCGAGACCGCAGCGCGGTCAGGGTGGTCAGGGTGGTCAGGTTTGAATAATATACGTACAGACCAAAGGATGGTTTGATTATGAGTAGAACGGCAAAAATAGGGATATTCCAGGTCGTCGCCGACTACAGTTGGGCGCCGGACAAATGCGTCGAACATATGCTGGAGCTGGCGGAGGAGTGCCTGAAGGAAAAAGCGGACGTCGTGACCATGCCGGAGTGGTACCAGTACAAGACCGGCGAGGCCGCAAACGTAGAAAAATCCAAGCTGTACATAGACGATAATCTGGAACGCAGTTCCAAGCTGGCAAAAAAATATGGCGCATATGTCGTGACATGGGACTTGGAGCATACCGCCGACGGCAAGGTGTATAACACGTCATTCATATACGGCAGGGACGGTTCGGAAGTGGGGCGTTTCAGAAAAGTCCACCCGACGTCGGGCGAACTGGGGTACGGCATTTCGCGCGGCCACGACTTCCCCGTGTTCGAGTTGGATTTTGCCAAAGTGGGCATCATGATCTGCTTTGACAACAAATTCCCGGAATCCGCCGGGATTCTAGCCCGCAACGGAGCGGAGATCATCCTTTACCCCCTGTACGGCGAATGGGGGGACATGGCGCCAAGTGACCTGTGGGAGGTCTGCCTGCGCGCGAGGGCCATCGACAACGGGGTCTACATAGTGCCCAGCCAGCTCAACAACGGGATCATGTACAAAACAAGGACCGCCTACACCGGCATCGTGTCGCCCGGCGGGCATGTGGTGAAGACGCTGGACGAACCGGGGTCGCATGCCGTCGTGGAAATCGATTTGGAAAAGTTGGACGAAAAGCACGTGAACCGAGGCAAGAACGAAATTGCTCGGTTCAGGGCGGGCATGTTAAAGGCGCGGAACTACGCGGCGTATAAGATATTATCACAGGAGCCGTGAGGGCGCCTATGCTCCATGTTATTTCCGCTTGTACTTCCCCTGCGGGCCCGTCTGGCGGATGTCGAGCGACACAATCCCCATCGCGCGTGCGGGGGAATTCTCCGACAATCTAAAATCGTCGTTGGCAGGGTCGACCAACAGCGGGTCCACGCCATATGTACTGGACGTGTCGTGCCCGATGTTGCGCAGGACATCCAAGTCCTCGTCAAGCGGCAGCCGCCTGTCGGCGCGCCCCCACACCTTGTAAAAATGGTGGTCGGAACGCGGCACGCAGCGGTCGCCTGTGTAGCGGAAATACATGTTGTTATCTATAATCATGGTACTGGCTTCCGCCAGCTCATATATATTACCGAAAACATACGAATCCCCGAAAATATCGATGTATATATTCTTCTCAAAGCTGCCGCGCCCCGGCATGCCCCACTTGGTGGTGTAGGCCATCATCCGGTCGGGGTCCACGTCGTAGATTATATTATTGTTGAAATAATTTTGGCGTTTGAACTCGTATGCAGCGCAGTTCGTGTGTGCGATGACGTTTTCGACCAGGTACGTGTCGAGCTGATCGTCGTCCGTGCGCACCGCGCCCGCGAGCCCCTCCCCCGGCGCGGAATAGATGTGGTGGACATAATTGCGCCGGAAGATATTGCCGGGGCCGCACCCGGACGCATTTATCGACGAGCCGTCGCTCAGCATCTTCAGGCAATGTTCCACATTGTTGTATTCGATCAGGTTGTTGCGCGAGTGCGTGTACTTAATGACGTCCTCCCATTTAAACACGGGTAGCTCGATCTCGTTCCAGCGCATGCATTTGCCGAACTCGCGTTGCTCGCGCAGCGCCGGGTTGGAATAATATTGATACCTGACGCCGTTCAAGCATATAGCCACGCGCGGCATATTGTATATGTGGTTGTGCGCTATCCGGTTCTCCCCGCTTTGGAAAATGTTGACGCCGTTCCCATGGTGGTAGAGCAGCCCAAGGTCGTGTATGACATTGTTTATGACGGAGTTTTGCATATTGACGTCTTTTGTGCCGGGGCCGTAGCCCAGAATGTCCACGCCGCTCTGGCCCAGGTAGCTCAGCTCGCAGCCGATGACGAAGCAGTGTTGCGCGTAGTTGTCGAAGCGGATGCCCGAGCCGCCGCTCAGCGTGAACACGCAGTCCTCCACGCCGCAGCGCCGCGCGTTCTTGAAGCGCACGAGCGCGTCGGCCTTGTCCAGCATCCCCCAGTCATGCTGCATCGAGGCGTCGCGCGTCGTCCAGGTGTCGCGCTTCGCGCACGTAAATGTCAGCCCCCGGAACATGATCCCCGAAGCCGGGGCGTCGTTGCTGCCGACCGTGTCGCCCACCCCCTCCACGCGGATGAGTTCTTTGAGCGTGGGCGCGTATACGCCGATAGGCTGGGCGCCGGATCCCGAGGCCCTAGGTCCGGAAGTCCTTGGCCATAGGTATACCTTTTTCTTTAGCGTGTCCACCGCCCATTGGCCTTCGCCGCTGATGTACTCGATGCGGTTCTCGACTGCGACGGTGGGCTTTCGCCCGAACGACGAAAACGGGACCGTCCCGTGGACGCTGACGCACGCCGTCCTGGTGGACTCGTCGACATACGACAGCGGGAGCAGGTTCATCGTAGAGCTGCGCGGCCTGGAGTACAGTTCAACGTCGCGCAGGTTGTCCCAGTTCTTGATGAAGCCCTCGGGATAGCGGAAGACATAGCGCCGCTTGGCGTTGTCGTCCAGCTCGTCGATGTTCGGGTTCCCTGTGGGCGGCAGAGGCTCCCGGGCTTGCACGGACTCGTGGCTGTTTTCCGGCCCCGGGAAGAACAACTCGGAGCGAGACCTGGGCAAAAGACCGGCGCCGTCAAACATCGACGTGCACAGCCCGACAGCGTCGGGTAAGTCCGCTTCCCAAACCTTGCCTGCGGCCGCAGCGTTCACGGGTTCGGCGGTAGGCCTCCAGCCCTCGATGGGGCATGCGCTTGTAAAGACCGGCTTCTCGTCTCCATGTGCCTTGTAGACTACCCTTTTATACCAATGGGCGGAGTCCTCGACGTCAAACGCGACCGTTTTGTCGAGCCTGTAGACGCCGCCCCGTATCTCGACAATGACGTCAAAGCGTTGCAAGTGGCGGATCGTGGCCGTGTTGTCGGTCGGATCGTGAGGTTTTAGAGCTCGGACTGCCAGCCTTGCGCGGTCGAGCGTTTTAAACGGCCCGTCGGTTTTGTCGGCGCTGGTCGCGGGCAGCGTCCCCGACCACGCGTCGTCCCCGTCTGTAGCAACATAAAAAGATGGAGCAGTAAATTCCAGCATGGCATTCTCCCAAATATTAATATTATGGCTCCGGCTAAGCGTAGTGTCGTCAGCAGATGCCGGACATCCAAGTCAGCATACCACAACCCGAGAGCATATTCAATTAATATGCGCCTATACATTTGTTGCATATGTATACATATATGTTTATCGATTATGCAATCAAAACAAATATTTACTGTATTAATGTGCTAATATTGCGTAATTTACAGGCTTGACATGGGCGCGGTATTGGGTGTAGTATAACGTAATTTCGTTAATATAATAAAGGTTTATACATTTTAATGTTATTTATTTTGCAATGCAGTTCCCGGCGACAGCGCCGAATGCATGTATGTCTTATTACGCGGCCGCCCCGGCCAGCCCCAAGCGCGTATTAGCGCGGATCCGCAAGGATCGGGGCCGTCGGTGCGGGCGCTGTTTGGCGTTACATCGGCGGAGCGGGCGGACTGTATTTTATAGATAACGGCGAATTATTAGCGTTATCATGCAAACCCAAAACTCCAGGCGATATGACGCCCGGGGTTTTTTTTATTTTATTTTCATCTTTGCAGTGTGAAATCTATTTTTCCGGGAATACAGGAAGCGGGTGAACAATCATGGGAGCAGCAGTATTGGGCGAGGCTAAAAACGGCGCGATACAGACGCGCGGTCTGTCGAAAACATTTCGCGCCAAGGTGAAGTCGGAAGGGCTCGCGGCGAGCTTTAAAGCATTGGTCAGGCCGGAATGGCGCACTGTCGAGGCCGTGCGCGGCATCGATCTGGACGTCGGGCGCGGCGAGATCGTTGCGTTCATCGGTCCGAACGGCGCAGGCAAATCCACATTCATCAAAATGATGTGTGGTATTTTGCATCCGTCGGGCGGGGAGATATCGGTGCTGGGCATATCCCCACAGCGCGAGCGGCGCCGCCTCGCCATGAGGATTGGCGCGGTGTTCGGCCAGAAGTCGCAGCTCTGGCTGCATCTGCCGGCGGTTGACAGCTTCACGCTGCTCGCGGCAATATATGAAATCGGGGAGGCCGAGCGCAAGCGGCGCGTGGGAGAGCTTACGGAACTGTTCGGTCTGGCGGAATTTATCCGTACGCCGGTGAGGAAGCTTTCGCTCGGCCAGCGCGTGCGCTGCGAGGTGGCGGCGTCGCTCCTGCACGACCCGGAGATACTGTTCCTCGACGAGCCGACCATCGGGCTGGACGTCGTTGTTAAGCAGGCGATACGGGAGCTGATTGTCAGCCGCAACAGGGAGCAGGGCACGACTGTTTTCCTTACGAGCCACGATCCAGCCGATATAGAGCAGTTGTGCAGGAGGGCGGTCGTCATCGACCATGGCTCTATCGTGCTGGATCAGCCGGTGGACACAATGCGTTCGGAGTATCTGGAAAAAAAGCTCATCGACGTGACGTTTAGCGTGCCGCAGTCGATACCAAAGCTGCCCGGGGTGAGCGCTGTAGCGCGAGCCGGGGACGGCGGAGGAGACGGGGGCGTGAACGGGAACGGGAACGGAAACGGGAACGGAAACGGGAACGGGGACAGCGATACTCGAACCAAAACCCGCGATACACAGGCGCTGCGTTGGACGCTGAGCGTCGACACCGCCGCGCGCCCCATTGGCGAAGTCATGGCGCGGCTTTCGGCGCTGGGGAACGTTATGGACATCACTATCAACAACCCGCCAATGGAAGAAATTATCACGGCGATATTCGAGAGCCAAAAAAAGGACGCGGGGGGCGATTTATGAAAAAGTTACGCAAAGCTTATATAATCGCACGCGTGGGCCTGTCGAACGCGATAAATTACCGGGCGTCGCTGATAACGGGGTTTATCGCCTATACGCTATACATATACATATTTATGGGGCTATGGCGGGCGATATATCAGGAGAGCAGCGTCCATGGCTATACATATGTTCAGATTGTGTGGTATTTGACGCTGACGGAGCTCGTCGGCTTCTTCGCCGGTGGCATCGGCGTCTACCGCATCATGAACGACGACGTCAAAAACGGCGCAATCGCATACCTGATCGGGCGCCCGATCCACTACATCGCATACCAACTGTCCAACGCCGCAGGGCAGGCCATATTCAACTTCATTACATACGGCGCGCTGGCTGCGCTGCTCGGGTTCGTATTCGTCGGCCCGCTTCCGGGGTTTTCGCCGGCCCATGCACCGGCCATGTTCATCTCGGTGCTGCTGGGGTTCCTGCTGCAGTTTTTCCTCATGACACTCATAGGGCTGTCGGCGTTTTTTATCGAGGACAACTTCGCCATGTACCTGATCTTCAGCAAGCTGACATTCATGCTCGGGACATTTTTACCGGTCGAGTTCCTGCCGCCGTGGCTCGCGCAAATAGCTAAAGCGCTGCCCTTCTCATATATAAGCTGGGCGCCGGCGAAACTGTTCGTGGATTTTTCGTACGCCCTGTTCGCCGAGCTGGTCCCCATCCAGCTCATGTGGACGGTGCTCGTAGCAGCGCTCTCCCTGCTCTGCTACCGCGCGGGCGCGCGCAGGCTGCAGATCAACGGCGGCTGATCCGCTTTGCAATTAATAATAAATAAAATCCATACACGGCGCGATGAAGACAGAGGCTGCTGAAAAAGTGGCAAGGCCTCTGCCAATTTGATATCAATGCATATGATATATGTTATAGCCGAAAAAAGCCATAGCCAGGCGATAGAATACGAGTCAATTATTGCATAATAACACAATATGTGGTATAATCTCCATATAAAGACAAGGAGATTAAACCAAATGTTGAATGGGAACGAGCAGGCAATGCTAAGTGATTTTGAAGGTCTGTATGACAGGATAATCCCATCAAATCACATGCTGCGGCAGTTTAATGATTTGGTAGACTTCTCCTTTGTCTACAAGGAGCTGCATGACAAATATTGTCTCGACAACGGGCGCAACGCAGAAAGCCCGGTGCGCTTATTCAAATATCTGATATTGAAAGCCATGTATGAAATGTCGGATGGGGACCTGGTCGAGCGCAGCAAGTTCGACATGTCGTTCAAATATTTTTTGGGGTATCGGCCTGAGGACGATGTAATATCAACGAGCCTGCTGTCGAAGTTCCGCAAACTGCGGCTTGCCGACGAGGATCTGATGGACAAGCTCTTGGCAAAAACAGTAGGGATAGCGCTGGGGCTCGGCATAATAAAAAGCAAGAACATAATAGTGGACTCGCTGCACACAGTGTCCCGCTTCCATAACCGAAAGGCGCATGAGGTATTGCAAGAACAGGCAAAAAAGCTGCGCAAAGCGACATACAGGGTAGACGAGTCCATCAAGGGGAAGTTCCCCGCGAAAGTCACAAATGACAATCTGGACGAGCATATAGCTTATTGCGAGGAGCTGCTCGATGTCGTTGCGGCCGAGGACAAGATGGCGATATTTGAATCGGTGACGACTGCGGCGGGCTATCTGCGCGAAATGCTGGACGACAATTTGGAGCATCTGCGGACGTCCGCCGACGGGGGCGCAAAGGTCGGGCACAAGTCCGCCGACACATCTTTTTTTGGGTACAAGACGCATTTGGCAATGACGGAAGAGGGCATCATAACAGCGGCGTCCGTGACAAGCGGCGAAAAGATGGACGGCAAGGAGCTTACGGGGCTGGTGGAAAAGAGCCGGGCGGCAGGAGTGGAAGTGGATGCGGTGATCGGCGACGGGGCTTACAGCGAGAAGGAAAACATAGAGTATGCAAAAGGCAATTTCGAATTGGTTTCGAGGCTGAGTTCGACCGTAACGAAAGGGTACCATCGGGAAGGCGACGGGTTCGAATACAACAAAGACGCGGGGATGTACGTCTGCCCTGCGGGCCACATGGCCGCAAGCAAAACCAAACGGCACAACAAGGATCCCAGGCGCAAAGAGAACCCCAGGTCAGTATATTATTTCGACATCGAAAAATGCAAACGCTGCCCTATGCGCGAAGGGTGCTACAAAGAGGGGAGCAAGTCGAAAACGTACTCGGTTTCAATAACAAGCGACATACAGAAGGAGCACCAGAAATTCCAGGACACGGAGCGCTTCAAGGAAATGGCGTCGCATAGGTACAAGATAGAGGCCAAAAACGGGGAGCTAAAAAACCGGCATGGTTATTCAACTGCCTACTCAACAGGCCTGCAGGCCATGCGAATACAAGGGGCTGCTGTGCTCTTTGTGGCAAATTTAAAAAGGATTGTACGATTAAAGGGTGCAATATAGATAAAAAAGCATAAAAATAGGCCAATAATGCATCAATATAGATGATTACTGGCCTTTAGAAGAATCACTATAGGTTCATTTTTGGCAAGACAAGCGGGATCGAAAATATTTGTCATGCTAAAAAGCGATTAGCTAGGGGTTTTTCAACGGCCTCTGAAGACATCGCGCCCTACGATACACGGTGCGATGAAGATATCGCGCCCTACGACTATTAAATGTGCAAAGGACGGTTGACGCCAATATGAAAAAACATTTGAAAATAATGCGGTGCTACTTCCGCATGAACCTATCGTCGGCGCTCGAATACAGGACAAGCTTTTTCGTGCAGGCGTTCGGCATGGCGCTCTCCAACAGTTCGTTCATATTCTTTTGGTGGATCGCCTTTTCGCATGTGGGCGGCCAGATTGCGGGCTACTCGTTCGAGGACGTGATGTTCATCTGGGCCGCCGCGAGCTCCGGGTTCGGCCTCGCGCACATTCTGTTCGCCAACGCCGCTTCGCTGACGCAGATCATCGTGACCAGCGAGCTGGACGCGTTCCTGTTGCAGCCATGCAATGTTCTGCTCAATGTCATTTGCGCGAAGACGAATCTCTCCGCGTACGGCGATTTTATGTACGGTATCATCCTGATGGGGATCGTCTATCAGGGGAACGGCGCCGCCTGGCTCTGGTACGCGGTTTCGGTTGTGACAGGCTGCATACTGATCACCGCCATCCTGCTGCTCGCGAACTCGTTTACGTTCTATATCGGCGACGCGTCCGCGCCTTCCCGCATAGTGACGGAGCTGACGATCAACATGTCGATTTATCCGGATAAAATATACGGCCCGCCGGTCCGTGCGCTGATGTACAGCTTGATACCGGTCGGTTTCGCGGTGCATGTGCCGATGCGGCTGCTCAACGGCGACCCCCCCATCCTCGCAGCGGCGGCGTTCGCCGGCTCCGTACTCTTCTGCGTCGCAGCCGCCCATGTGTTTTACCGAGGCTTGAAACGCTACGAGTCCGGCAACATCATTGTAACGAGGCTGTAGATAATCACTTGCAAAAATAAACACCAAAAAATATTTATCTATCCCGTTCAATGCCGCCCAATGCCGTTCAATGCCGCCCAATGCCGCTTATATCTGCATATTTTATTACTCCCACACCCCCGGCAGATTCATATACTCAGTTTCCCTTGTTCGCCACTCCTATGCGACAAACAATTGTAGATTTTCTTGTTGTTGACGCTGACTAAATGGAACTGTTTTGATTCCATAATTATAAAACCCACGTAGGACATCATTTGAAACAGTATTTTCATCATTAAATATAATGATTAACTCGCCAGTGTTCCCACGTTTTTCTTGCGTATCCGCCCAATTAAATAGCGCTATATCACGCCTGTCTTGGGTCAATCTGTTTATTCCCCTACAAAAACGCTCTGGTTTCATCTTCGTTCGTTGCAAAAGGAAATCGTAAGTATAAATAGTTTCTGTTTTTCCAAGTACAGAGAAGTCTCTTGAAAAAAAAATTTCATTGGCGTTAAAGTAAGTTTCAATATCTTCAAGAAACATACTTTTTACACTATCAGGAGACGCAACATACAAGTCGTCAATAGAAAGCATAGCTTGAACCATCATATGCTTCTTTTGCGGAAAATTATAGGTAGATGCCGTAGTAGTTATGTCCTCTCCATCAATAATTACATTGAAGTTACTCGCTATCCTATCAAGCATGCTTCTCCTGTTAGTACCTTTCCTAAAAGTCATTCCCGAGGAAATAAGGTTGCCTATAATGTAGCCGTCATCAGTCAGGCTAAACGTACCGTCAACATTTTGTTTGACATATATTTGCATATAGTCGTTGAATCGATCTAAAAATGGAGTTGTGAACTCTACGTACTCACCGAACGAGGCAGTGGTTATCTCTTTCTTTAACCACTCTGTGTACTCGCCTATCATTTTTTGACAGTCCATATACTCATCCCTCCTATATAGACATTTGCATAATCACGTTTGGTGGCTCGATAATATTGAATCGTTTAAAGAACGCGTAGCAAAGATCAAAAAGGTCTTTGTTCTCAATATCAAATGGAATTGCCACACGTTCACCGTACTCTTCCGAATAAACATGCAGGTGCGCTCCCACAATCTTATCGCCACCAGGGTTGCGATGTGGTTGCGTTGGATTTACATCCAGCCGCATTAATATTGCACCGCTACCATAGCGCACCCTACCTTGATATGAGGCGCTGTTTTCGTTAATGCCTTTACGGGAGATATTTACAACAAAAACGTCCTCTTTCCTGTCTCCCGTAACGTCAAATTCAACTCGACCTTTGCCCGAAGGCAGTTCAAGCTCCTTTGTTACAGTCTTTTTTAGCATTTCAATAAGCATATCAGCTTCATTTTGCGTAAGTCGAATTGCCATACTCAATCCTCTCGATATGCGAAATTATAATGTTCCTCAATTATCTACCTCAAAGATTTCCTCTGTCGCCTCATAACTTTGTTTTCATATCAAGAACAGCCTGTTAATATCTAAAAGCTCGGTATCTAACCAGCGTATGATCGTCATTTGAAAAATAGCATCCATATTTTTCTACGATTCTCCGTCGGTGATTTTGCTTTTAGCTACAACCCGCCGGTTGTTTATCCGCCCATCTTTTGGCTTTTGCGCGTTTTTAGGAATGAGCCAGACTCGACCGAATTTGACGACTCCTTCAATATCTCCGTTAGCACACATTGCTTGCACGCGCCTGTCTTTTATGCCCCATTTTTCAGCGGCTTGCAATGGTGTAATCCAATCAAGTTCCATATATTAAACCTCACAAATGAATGATAATCTTATTATAATGCGCTTGACCGTTATTATCAAGTGAATGATGATGTAATCATTTGGCTTAAAATTTTATATTTAAATGTGGTAATATTAACATATGTTAACGCGTGGCGGCGGTTGCTGAGGTTGCGGTAGCGGTGGCGGTGGATTCACTATACTTATAAAGATTGGGGCAATAGAGCTTGGATGCATCTGATTGTAAGCTGAGGTATAAATTGATTGTTTCAGACCTTGATGGCTCGTTGCTGAACAGCAGGGGCGAAATCTCCGGGCGCACGGTGGAGGCGCTGCGGAAGTACCACGCGCTCGGCGGGCTGTTCACGTATGCGACGGGCAGATCGGACGAGTCCGCGAAGCCTTTCGCAGAGCGGGCTGAGGTGTCTGTCGCGGGCATTGCGTTCAATGGAGGGAAGGTCGTCAGCCATTTGGGCGGGAAAGTGATATACGAGACTTTCATGGACGAGGAGCGATCCAAAAAAGCTTATGTCGCGCTCCGCGCAATCAATAAAAACGTCATCGTTTACCTGGACAAATCCAGATATGTCGCAGAATATACGCCGGTCGTCGATAAGTATCTGGAGCGGGTGCGCCAGGGCGTCAAAATTATCAGGGACATAGATCAGGTCATCGGCGGCGGGGGGAGCGCGGGAAGCGGCGGGGGTAGTGGTTCGGGCGGCGGAAGGGGTAGCGACGCGGTCAACGGCGGCGACGCGGGAGGCAGCGCGGGCGGCAGGGATAAAATCAAAAAGCTGCTCGTCATCGACCCGCTGCAGGAGGAAGATTTGATTCTGGATACTGTCCGGCCGATATTCGGCGAGCTGCTCAACTGCGTCAAGTCCGACCCGCAGTACTACGAGCTGCTGCCCCCCGGCACGACGAAGGGCCGCGCGCTGGAGGCGCTCGCCAGCCACCTGGGCATAGGGTTAAACGAGACGATCGCTATTGGCGATCATTTGAACGATGTGTCCATGATCGAAGCCGCAGGCCTGGGCGTCGCCGTCGCCAATGCCGAGCAGGCCGCGCGGGACGCCGCCGGATACATCACGGCGTCGAATGACGACGACGGCGTGGCGCTGCTAATAGAAAAATTGATACAGGGCGAACTAATGGTCTAATGTTTTAAGGGGCGACCCGGCGGCGTCGGTCAGTCGTATTGACAATAAATGCCAATTGTCCGCTTATGGCGGACAACCCGACGGCGTCGGTCAGTTATATTATCCGTCATATGCCTAACTAATGTTAGGCATATGATATATTTAAAGCCTTTTAATATACTTTATGCGTTTTTTGCGTCTTTTTAACATCATTTTGCGTCTTTTGTGTCCTTTGCACTTTATATTCCTTGATTTTTTATAAAATTTATTGTAGCATTATGACAATATAATGAACAAATGGACGTAAACAATTTCTAAATATTCAGAGTATTGCTTCATACACGCATTGTATGTATTGCATCGACATGATTATATACATTTGGGAGGCATTGTATGCGAAACTTGTTCAGAAACATGTCACATTGCACAAATGGGGATGGCGCCGAGGGGACCGGTCGCGGGCGTAACGCGCGCAGGCTTTCCGGCACAGGTATGCTGTTGATCGGCATCGTGATCGGCGCGCTGCTGTTTGGCAGCGGATCAGTGATAGCCCAGGCGGTATATACCGCTCTGCCTACCACATCGAGAGTCTTCGTCGACGGTGGCGAAATTTTTGCCGAAGCGTTTTTAATTGAAGAAGCTAATTACTTCAAATTAAGAGACGTGGCAAGGGCGCTGGACATCGGCGTATGGTACGACGAGGACAGGGATCATGTCTATATCGAAACGGACATCGGCTACGATCCCAGGTATACGGGGGTCAGGGAAGAAGCCACCAACGTTATAGGGCTTAAAAGATCCCTGACGGTAGACGTCGATAACAAAAAGTCGTTCGATTTGGGCGAGAGCGCCACACAGGGCTATTCGGCGTCCTTCACTATAGTCGAAATTATACGCGGGGAAGAGGCGGCTGAAATAATCAAAACCGCCAGCGCGCACAACCCCAGCGCGGGCATTGGCAAGGAGTTTATTTTAGCATGGGTCCGCGCGAAGATAACGGATTCCAAAGATAATAAGAGCGTCGTCCTGTCAGATATACGCGTAAATATGCACTGCTATTCAACTGACGGCGTAATATACCCGGTCAGCAATCCGTCGAACATCAACCCGATTAACGAGCAGCCGAGGGAGATCGGCGATTCGGTCGAGGGCTGGATAGCGTTCGCGGTGAACCGCAACGATCACGAGCCGCGTATCCAATTTGGCACGCTGGCGGGCGACGAAGAACTGGCCTGGTTCGCTCTGTACAACTAAAAACCTATCTATTTCTATTTACCGTTTGTCCGTTTGGCGGGATGGAAACTCGTACACCTCTTTTAGATATGTAAGGGTCGACGCCGGAACGAGCCGCTCGATTTCCGTGAACCTCTGCTCGCGCAGCAGCGAGCGCACCCACGTTGCGCTGATAGTCGTGCCGGCGTACTCCCGCATGGGGATCACCTGGTACGCGACGCCGTAGCGGGGCAGTACGGCGCGCATGGCGGCGTCGTATTGGAGCGCTATACTGTCGTCCGGCTGCTTCTCGCCCGTAAAAAACGCGGTTATGTTCAATGCGTTTGTTATATAGCGCGCAAATATTTCCAGCTCGGACGCCGCGCCGGAGGCGGCGTTCCGCTTGTCGCGGCTCAAATGATACGCCTCGATGGTTTTCTGGGTGACGACGTAGCGCCCCCCGGGAACCACCGTGGCGTTCGTTATGTGGCGCGTGCCCTCCCTTGCGAGCCTCAGCCGATCTGTAAACGGGAATACCGATTTGTCGTCCTCTGCGATAAAAACGTATGCGTGCTGCATTAGCGACGCGGCTTTTTCGACCAAGTGGCGGTGCCCGTGCGTGAACGGGCCGCCGCTCAGGATGACCGCGCCGGCCTGCGTTACGCCATCGCGCCTGTATTGAGACAGCCCTATTAAATAGGAAAACAGTTCCGGATCGGCGGCGGCTTTAGGATCAAATTGAAAATTAATGTCAAAAACAATAGCACAGGCGTCGGCGCCTGTGTTTGCGCCGGCGCCATTGCTTGCGTCAGCGTCAGCGTTTGCGCCAGCGCCGCTGCTGTTTCCGGTGTCATCTCGCCCGCCGCCGCTGGGCATATCATCGGGGGCGCCGTCTTTTTGCGTTATCTCAAACCCTATCCTGTCTACGGTTTCGCCGGATTCATCAAATATCCGCATCATTTCGGTATTCCTGCGTGAGCCGGATGAAAACGCAGGATATATAATGTCCTGGTTGGACTGTGGGGACTGTTCATCGCGCCCGCCTAAATAAGCGCCATCCATATTGCCGCCTGTGTCCGCATCTGCGCCATTATTAGCATCTATATTGGCAACGGCTTCGGCTATCGCGCCCGCACCCGCGCCCGTGCCCGCTCCCAAATTCGCATTCATGCTTGATGCGCCATCAGCGCCATCGCCAGTGCCCGTTCCGGCGCCAGTTCCGGCGCCAGTTCCGGTACCAGTTCCAAAGTCATTCCCGGCGCCATTTCCAAGACCAGTACCTTTGTCATCATCAGCGTTAATTTCTGCACCAGCGAACGCACCTAAGCCCGAGCCCGAGCCCAAACCCGAACCCGCACTCAAGCCCGAGCTTGCGCCTATGCTTGCACCAACATCATCTGTAGCATTGGCCGCAGCATCCTCAACCTCCTTGTCAATGTCCGCAGCGACGCTTGTTAAATTTCTTACTCCTAAACCTGTTCCAACGCCTGCGCCTGAGCCAGCCCCCGATCCTGCGCCCGCGCCAGCCCCTGTTTCCGCTCCCGCTCCCGCTCCCTCGCCCGTTTCGCCGGAAACGGCTGTGATCTCCAGCCTCAATCCCGTGCCTTCACGGGACGACCAAAACTCCGCGCCTGTTTTGACAGGTTTACGAATCAGGCCTTCGTTCACCAGCGAATCGTATATCGCAATGGCGTATTGCCTGTATCCGTATGAGTTCATATGCAGCGCGTCGACAAAAACCTCGCCAAGGTCGTGGGGGCGCTCAAAATAAGGCTGCACGCTGCATATATGCGCATAATCCATGTATTCGCGTATCATCGTCTTCGGGTATGACAACAAGCAAACCACAATGTCCCCCTGCCGCAGCGGTAGCCTCCCAAGCAGCTTCGGGATTTCAAAAACATCGCCCATATTGGAATTGGCAAAGTTCAGCACATTATATTTATGTATATTGTCTGTCTGCCTGTCTTTAATGATGCCCTGCAGATGGCTTGCGATTGTCCCGCCGTCGTCGGCGCCGATACCAAAGGCAATCGAGTGCCCCAGCATATAAATGTTGCAAGTGGCTTCCGGCCACAAGCCCTCCGTATACCTCATCCCGTCCGAGCAGTTCATATATATGCCGGAGCAATCTGCGGCCACGGTGACACCGCTATCGGTATCACCGCCCGGTGGGCCGATGTACCGCGTTTTGCCTGTGTTGTCATAAACCTTTTTTATCCGTTTTAGCGTTGTAAAACATGAGCGCATATACTCCCGATCATAACCATATGGGGCATACGCGTTATCGAATATGGCGTCATGGGACAGGCGCTTCGCGAATGGGATTTTACCGATGTTTTTGGTGATCCATTCCTCATGCTTCGACGGTTTTTCGCCTATGGCTGCCCTGTCGACAAGCAGCAAGCTGGCGCCCTCCCTGCGTGTAATGGCGAGCAGGGGTTCGACGCAGCAAGCAATAAAATATTCGTGCATACAAACGTCGTCTAAAAAGTACAGCTCAGAAAAATTATATTCCAGTTTATGGCGAACGGCAGGTTCAATCGTTTCGATGACAAGGACCGGAGTTTGCCGATCCTCAACGTCGTCGATATCCATAAAATTGATCGAAAGTAAATACGGCCTGGTATTCAATGCTCTTTTGCCGCCTGCCCCGATAAACCCGTCGATGCGAAAATCGCCCATGGCGCCGGCCATCAGGCTGAGTCGACCGGCAAGCGCTGCCGCGCCCCCTGAGGCGCTGCCTGAGGCGCTACCTGAGGCGTTGCCGGAGGTTCCGCCGCTCCCTGAGGCGCTCCCGGAGGTGCTGCCGCTCCCTGAGGCGCTGCCGTTCCAGGAGGCTCCGCCGCTCCCGGAGGCGCTGCCGTTCCCGTATACATATATCTTGCCGATGTTTTTGCGCTTAAAATGCCTGAAAACATTCCACCCATAATCTGAAATTGCCGAAAGCGCTACCTGGATTTCGTCGTCAGTCATCTTCATCCTATACCCGACTGTAGGTATCTCGTAAGTTTTGCGCAGGTAGTGGAGGGTCGCGGGCGGCACGAGCTCCGATATCGCGTCAAACCTTTGCTCATCTATTAGCCCTTTGATTTGCGCCTCAATAACGGCGGCGTCGGACGTGGCGGACTTTGGCATTATCTGGTACGCGACGCTGTGCTGCGGCAGGATTTCAAGCATCGCCGTATTATACGCGCGCGTAGCCGGGCTGACGGGCTCACCGCCGGAGAAGCGGATGCTGACGCCGAGCGCGGGCGCGACATGCTCCGCAAACCGCACAATATCATCTACAACCGCAGTGGAAACATCATTATCATTGGCCTCCGCAGCATCCGACATCGAAGTGAAATATCGCACAGATACAGTATATTTACCGCCGGAGACAACTGTGACATTTTCTAAATCGCCGACGCCCTCGGCGACAAGATTGAACCGATTTTTATATGGCATTTCCGAGTCGAAATCGTCCGCAACAAAGCAATATAGGTGGGGGACATGGGCAGCCGCATACTCAATCAAGTATTTATGCCCATTCGTAAACGGCTCGCAGCTCAACACCAGCGCGCCAGCTTCGGCGACGCCCTCTTTGCGGCAACTGGCCAAATATTCAATATATTCGTCCAGGCTGGCATCGCCGGCCCATTTGCGCAGCGCTCCGCCTCTTCCGCCGCCGCTTGCACCGCCGCCTGAACTACCGCCAAAGCCGCCGCCACCTGAATCACCGCCTAAGCCGCCGTCCACTTCGACGCCGCCGCCAATGACATCCATATTTAAGCCAACGTCCATATTGATGCCTTCGTCCATATTGATGCCATCTGTTTTCGCATCTGAAATATCCAAAGTTTTGTCCCCCGCGTAAACATATTAAATATACCTCATTATATTGCCCCGACTATGCAAATGCAATGTCAGCGGGCGCTTATTTTTTTAATATGACTATTTTAACAATATATGTCAATTATTCACAAAAAGCATGGCAACGAAAATTTCTCATTGTTGCCGTAAACCTGTTATGATAGTAAACAACAGAGATATATATAACGATATAAATAACAAAATATGTAACTAATAAATACGCTGACGAAGGGGCATAAGCATGATATATGCGGCAGTACTGGCCGGCGGCGCCGGCATACGAATGCGGAGGGACGATTTGCCCAAACAATTTTTGCCGTTGGGCGGAAAAAGCATCTTGGCGCACTCGGCACTGCGGTTTCTAAATAACACGAATATTGATAAAGTACTTATTGCCGTTCCTGACGATTGGCTGGCATATACGGAGCATCTATTTTCGTCGGACAAAGACGCCGGCGTCCACTCCGCAAAAATCGTGCTGGTCCAGGGTGGGGCCGACAGGAACTCCAGCCTTATGGCGGTCGTCGATAAAATCGTGACGTTATACGGCGTCGCAGATGACGATATCATAGTCTCGCACGACGCGGTCCGTCCCTTTTTTACGCAGAGGATCATTGATGAAAATATCGAGGCATGCAAAATATGCGGCGCCGCAGCCACGATCTATCCATTTACCGACACGCCGGTGTTGTCCACCGACGGCGAGACCATATCGAATATCCCTGTGCGAAATGGGTTTTATGTGGCCCAGACGCCGCAGACATTTAATATAAAATTATTAATGGAAGTATATACTTCTCTGTCCGATGATGATAAAAGCATTCTGACCGACGCGAGTAAAATGTTTGTGTTAAAAAACAAAACGGTGAGGATCGTCCAGGGCGAAAGCTATAACTTAAAAATAACGACGCCTTTCGATTACATCCTGGCACAGGCATTAATAAACGAAAATAACATAGAGTAAATGATTCCTCCCGCCCCCTCCCCCACCCTTCCACGCCCCCGCAACCCGCATCCCCGCGCCCCCGCGCCCCTGCACCCCCGTCCCCCCCCGCGCTTCCCGCGCCCCCCCTCATCCGCTCGCGCCCATGTGTTTCTCATTCTGTATCATTGCGTGTTGACACAGTTAATAATAAATGGTACAGTATGGAACATTAATCGGGAACCATCGTCATAATAATTATGAATGAGAGAGACGGGGGCTGTACGGGCATGATATTTATCAA
The DNA here is from genome assembly GCA_009777515.1 of Oscillospiraceae bacterium. Lineage (GTDB taxonomy): Bacteria > Bacillota > Clostridia > WRLR01 > WRLR01 > WRLR01. Next base: position 28,968 of record WRLR01000026.1, read on the forward strand.
TCCAAGAAATCCCAAGCCGCTGCACGAACAAATCAAAGAAAGCGTGCTGGAGCAGATATCGTTGGGCCTCATGTCGCCCGGCGACAGGCTGCCATCTGTGCGCGAAATGGCGCAATCGATGCGCATAGCGCCAAATACGATCCAGCGCGCGTACAGGGAGCTGGAAACCGGGGGCGTGATAAATTCGTACCCGGGGAGGGGCTCGTTCATCACAATACACAGCGACGGTATACGCGAGCGCCGCAAGGGGGAGCTTGCTGCGCGGTTCACGCAACTTATCGGGGAGATGCGAAATATGGGCGTTACAGAAGACGAAATGCAGCGCTTATTGAAGGGGGGAGTCGCGTCACATGACTCAGACGGTTAACACAGGTATTAATATGGACAACGCCACGATCGGCATCGGGCCGACGGTAACAGCAGCCATCATGATAGAAGTACGGGCGCTGATCAAGCGCTTCGACGGCTTCACGGCGTTGGACGAAATGGCGCTGCATGTTCCGAGGGGCAGCATATACGGGCTGGTCGGGCCGAACGGCGCGGGCAAAACCACGCTTATCAGGCACATCGCAGGGGCGTACCGCCCGGACAGCGGCGACATATTGGTCGACGGCAGCCCTGTATGGGAGAACCCGCAGATCAAGCAGCGGTTGATCCACATCCCGGACGATTTAAACTTCATCCCATCGGCGAATATAAACGATCTGGCCACATATTACAGGCACATATATCCAAATTTTAACATGGATCGATTTGAACGGCTTAAAACCGCTTTTCCCCTGGATTTAAAGCGGCGCGTGAGCAAATTCTCAAAGGGCATGCAAAAGCAGACGGCGCTTTGGCTCGCTCTGTGCTGCATGCCGGACGTGATGCTGCTGGACGAGCCGGTGGACGGCTTGGACCCTGTGGCGAGGCGGATTGTGTGGAGCCTGATATTGCGGGACGTCGCCGATAGGCAGACCACGGTGCTGATATCGTCGCACAACCTGCGCGAGCTGGACGGCATCAGCGACCATATAGGGATAATGCGGGACGGTAAATTGATATTGGAGCGGGCCCTCGCGGACTTGCAAGGCGATGTGACCAAGTTGCAAATCGTGCTCGCGAAACCCGGGGGCGGCGGCGCGACCGACAGTGGCATTACGTCGCCGTTGGGTGGCGCGGCCGGCGGTGGCATTGCGTCGCCGTTGGGCGGCGCGGCCGGTGGCGATTCGGCATCACCGCCGGGCGGCGCCTTCCGGCTTCCGGGCTTTACGATACTGCACGAGTCGCACAATGGGCGGCTTTCGGAGTATATCATACGGGGCAGCGCGGACAGCGTCCTCGCTGCGGCGAACGCCATCGATCCGCCGCCGCTGCTGGCCGACGCGATTCCGCTGACACTTGAAGAAATATTCATCTACGAGTTGGGGGGTATGGATTATGCCGAATATATTTAATATAAGGCACATACGAATGCGTATGCATATGCATATGCGTATGCACGACGACGGCGGCGGCGGTGGTGGCGGCGCCAACGGCGCTAACGGTAGTAGCGGCGCCAACACCGCCAACGGCAGTAGCACCGCAAACGGCGTCGGTGGTAACGATATCAATATCGGCGGCGCCAACTACAGCGGCGCCAACACCGTCAACACCGCCAACGGCAGTAACAGCACCGCCAGCAGCGTTAATATTAGTGGAGCCAGCTACGGCAACACCAACACCGCCAACGGCAACACCAACACCAGCAACGGCGGCGCGGAAACGTCCAACAATGGCGACGCTTCCGGCGGCTTCCTGCTACGCGTCTTCGGCCCGCGCCCCATCAATAGATCCCTATTTCTGACGAACCTCCGGCGCTACTGGCCCGGTGCGGCGCTCATGATGCTCGTATATTTAATATACGCCATTACGCAGTTTGTAGAATTGTCCGGGTATTTTTTTCAAACTATGACATGGGTACCGGAACCGGAGTACATATCGGACGAATCCTCAATCGTTTTTGGCATATTCGCGTTTATCGCCGGGCTTATCGCGGCGATGCTGTGCTTCCATTACCTGATGAACCAGCGCGAAACCATTATGAGCCATTCGCTGCCCATCAAGCGCGAATCCCATTTGCTCTCGGCGGCGCTGTCGGGCTTGACGCTGCTGGGCGCGCCGATCATAGCCGGGGGAGGATTGTTTTTTGTTGTATTCGCGCTGCGCGGGCTGTTCTATCCGATAGCTGCCATACACTGGATCATCGCCAATCTGTCCATCGCTTTTTTTGGGTTCTGCATCGCCGCCTTCTTTGCGATGCTGACCGGCAACTCCATCGCGCACGGCATCTTGACGCTGATTTTCATTAACCTGCCCATCATGGTAGAGATGGTGTTCATCAACTACTGCGAGCGCTTCCTGTTTGGTTTTATAATCTGGGTCCCCTTAACAAGGTATATAAACCCGTTTTATCATATAGCGATATATTTTAGCAATGGCGCGGACAGGTACTACGCCAATATATTGCCGGACTTTTTGCCACCGCTGTTGTTTGTGCTGGTGGGCCTCGTCTTTCTGGCGCTCGCCGTCCTGCTTTACAGGCGGCGTAACTTGGAGACGGCGGGCGACATAATTTCGCTGCGCCAGGTTCGGCCGTTCCTGCGCTATGGCGTGGCGCTCGGCGTCTCGTTCATTTTCAGCCTGATATACAACGGGGCCACTTACATCAATAATTATTCGCCGATATGGGAAATCATTTTTTCGATCGTCGGCGGCGCGATTGGCTTCTTTATAGCGGAGATGTTCATCCGGCGGACAATACATGTGTTCCGGCTGCACTATATGGGCGCAATCGGTTTCGCCATAGTTTTCATAGCAGTATTTTTTACCATATATAACGACCTGCCGGGCTATGGAAGGATGAAGCTGGACGCGGGCGCCATCGATTATATCGTGATCCAAGACATCAAGCCGCGCGTAAGGCAGGCCATAGAAGGCGAGCCCCTGTCATTTTTCGGTACCATAGAGGACCTGGACATCGACGACCCCGGCGGGTATCTGGACGGGCGGATTAACGGTAAGCAATACAGGCCCAATGGCCCGGTCCCCCAATATATAGCGCGGCAGATCATAGAGCGCGATCACTCCGTGCTGCGCGGCGAAGACGCGCAAACAGCCGTTAGTTTCCAGCATTTTCTAGCGGACAACTCCCTGCGGTTTGGGAGCGGTCGGGCGACCCCCTCGATGTATCGCGGCAACACCGCATATAATACCCGTAATGTCCGGTTCATAGCGCGGTATAAAAATGGACGCATTATCGAGCGCAATTATAGCGTGCGCCTGTACACCGCAATAGAGGCCAGCCAACCTGAAACGCTCGAGTCGATGTACTACAGCCATTTATCCAATGTTCAGTACCTGAACATGCTCGCCGAAAGGAAGTATCTGATCGACTGCGCGGCCCGTGCGAACTATGTACAGTTCGACTTTCCGATGCATATCGTCGAGAACTATATGGCCAGCAGGCAAGACGCCGACTTGTATCCTATATCGGGCGGCTCGGAGCGCGCAATTTTAGGCTGGGGCCAATATAACGGGCTGTTTGAAGCCTATCAGTTGGACGGTATACAGCAGGGCGACGAAGGGGAAATAAAGACCCAAGACGACTATCCTTCTCGCTGGGTATACGATCAGCTCCTCGTAAACGTGGAAATAATGATGCCGGACGAATACAAAACATCTCTCCGTATCGGGGTGGACGATATCAACTCCGTACGCTGGTTCGTGCAGAAAGGGTTTATACGAGGCGACATATTAGAAAAATTAGGCGACTATTTAGAGCAATAAAGCGTTTTACCCACGGGCGACTATTCAAAACAATAAAGCGTTTTGCCCGCAAGCGGTTATTCAGAGCAATAAAGCATTTTGTCCGCTGCCCGCTTTGTTTGGTATAAAATAACGTGACGGCGTATTATTTTAAGGATGCGCCGTCATTTTGCTCTTTCAAAATAAATCGCAAAGTTTCGCTTTAGCCAGTTTCGCAAGGTCGCCGGGGAACAATTCTATTTGCAACCCTATACGCCCGCCGCTGACGACTATCGATTCATATAATAACGCCGTTTCGTCTATAAACGTCGGGAACAGCTTTTTCATGCCAATCGGCGAACAGCCGCCGTGTACATAGCCCGTTTTTGGCTCCAGGTCGCGCGATTTTAACATTTCAACATATTTGTCGCCCGTTGCCTGCGCCGCCTTTTTGAGGTCAAGCTCGACATTGCTCGGAATGACGTATACATTTATCCCGGTTGTTTTGCCTTCGGCCACAAGCGTCTTGAATACGCGCTCAGGCTCGCGGCCAATCTTGGCGGCAACCGCAACGCCGGATATTTCGCCATCCGCAACATCGTACTCATGCGCCGTATACGCAACATTTGCAACCTCGAGCATCCGCACCGCATTTGTTTTTTGGGTTTTAAACATCGCAATCATCCCTCATGCAATACGCATCATGTGCAAACCCACGCATCCATTCGCGCTGCTTTTGTTTTTGGGTTTATTAACATCGCAACCATCCTTCAAGCCCTCAAGCAGTAGGCAATCCAAAATACTTTTCGACTACGTCGGCAATGTGCTCGACTGTCGAACTGTCGTCCCGTATTATTTGTTTTACATCATGTTTTGTCGCTCCGCGCGGGTTTTCGGGTTTGCCTTTGCCCCATACTGCATCAAGCTTTCGAATAAGTTTTTCCTTTTCAACTTCTGAAATATCGCGGCGGCGTATGTCATTTTCATATCCTTCAATAAAATTATCCCAATTTTTATCGTTGGTTATTATAACCGCGTGGGTCACGATTTGCATTATGCTGTCAATGTCTATGTCATTTTCGCAAATTACCTTTTCATGCTGCGCTAAAAGCTGTACCAAATCCATGATGACCATCGGCGTGTAATCATGTACGACGCCAGTTTCATGCTGCATGGCGTCTTGCGGATCCAGCGCGTAAAAATCATGCACATCACGGCTTAGCTCCGGCTGATACTGCGGGTCGGCGTTGCGCGAGTGCTTGTACCTGTGATCGCAGGTGTGGTATACATGATAGCCGTGCCGGCGGCCAAGCTCTTCTGCCACATCCGCCCCGTCCCCCCAAATGAAGTAAACATTTTCCAACGCCCGCTTCAATACATTGTCGGGAATCAGCAGCCTTGAAACGGCTTTTTCCTCGAGTTTTTCCGCAACTTCGAACAATCGATGAACAGGCGAGGGGTTGCCAGCGTACTCTGCATTGGCGAGTTGCGTTTTGATCTCCCTTGCCCTGTCATAGAGCAACTTCACATCGGAGTCTTTACTAAAATCCGCTTGCTCAATCTGGCGGATAAATGTTATGACAATTTCTTTTAACTCATGCAAAAGCGCGACTTCTTCATCAATGTCGTCAACCTTTTTCCCCAAGACTTCCAAAACGACTTCCGACCCCGCAGCGCTGAATATGCGCCGAATGTCTTTGATGCTTATATTCAGCTTTCGCAGTATCAATATCTGCTCCAGTCTTTTTACGTTAGCATCGTCATACATTCTATAGGCATAGTCATTTGTGCGCCGGCTCGCAATAAGCCCGGCTTCTTCGTAATAGCGAAGCGTCCGCGTCGACACGCCATACCGGTTTGACAGATCCCCTGCTTTGATTAGATCGTTCATTAATTTACGCCACCCTTCATTAATTTAAGTATATAAAATAATATTGCCTAATCATAGGGTAACCGTTGACGCAACGCTCGTGTCAACACCATAATTAAAATTATTTTTAGCTAGTGTTACTATCTTTCATATAGATGCCCATAAAGACACTGCATTCGTCTACAACGCAATCGTCTATAAAGATACCGCAATTGTTTGGAATGTATGATAATATATAATAAAAATTTGTTAAGCGTAACAGGGCATAACGGTGAATAGCGGGGCGAGCGCGATGGATGTTTCAATTTTATTGGTGGGCGTAGGCGGATATGGAAAGAATTATGTCGATGCGCTGTTTAGCGGGGCGGCGGTCGGCCGGGGCGGACGGCGCGGGGCTGGCGGGCTTGGCGAGGTTGGCGAAGTTAGAAGGCAGGGCGGGGCTGTGCGGGTCGTGGGCGCCGTCGAAATTTCGGCGGCGGCGCGAGCGGCGGCGGAGGAGATAGCTACGTCAGGAGCGGCGGCGGCGGAAGCAGTGGCTGAGGAAGCGGCAGCGGAGGAAGCGGCGGCGGCTACAGCAAACGGGGCGGCTGGCGCCGGAGCGATGGCTGGTACCGGGGCGGTATCTGGTGCGCCAGCCGGCGTACGGGGCGGCGCTACATCCTGCATCCCGTTTTATGATAGCATCGGCGCGTTTTACGCAGAGAAGCGGGCTGACCTGGCGATACTGTCGACGCCCATCCATTTGCATTGCGAGCAAATCATACAGTGCTTGCAAAATGGCAGCCATGTCTTGTGCGAGAAGCCATTATGCGCGACGGTCGACGAAGCCGCCGCAATAACGAAAGCCGCAACTGCAGCGGGGCGGCATGTGTGGGTCGGTTATCAGATGTCCTTTTCGGACGCCGTCCTGGCGTTGAAAGACGACATTATGAGCGGCGCGTTCGGCAAGCCCCTCATGTTTAAAACGATTGTCCACTATCCGCGCGACGAAGCGTATTACGCGCGAAATAACTGGGCGGGTCTCAAGCGCTCCGGCGATGGCCGTCTTATCCTGGACAGCCCGGTCCACAACGCCGTCGCGCACCATTTAAACAATATGCTGTTCTTGCTCGGGGGGGCAGCCGACAGGGCGGCGCAGCCCAAAACAGTGCAGGCGGAACTGTACCGTGGGAACCCCGACGTCGACAACTTTGACACAGCCGCGCTACGCTGCATGGTCGACTCGAAGGCGACAGACAGCGGCGTACCGGTACTTTTCTATACGACCCACTGCCTGCCGCGCGCCGTCAATATCGGCCCGATAAACCAATACCGTTTTGAGCACGCGACCATCGTCCATACGGACGAACGGGTACACGATACATTTATCGCCATGCTCGACGACGGCACGACGCGCCGCTACGCCCCGCCGCCTCCCGGCCAAACGGGGGGCCCAACAGGGGGCCAAATGAAAAAATTGTGGGACTGCATCGAAGCGGTGCGCGGGGGGCCCGTCCCGCCGGGCGGCGCCGACGCCGCGATCGCGGAGGTCTTGTGCGTCAACGGCGCACAGTTGTCGCACCCCATACTGACAATACCCCCGGAATATGTCAGGCGCGTCGGCGACATGGGAAAGCGCTTCACGGATGTCGAAGGGCTTGAAAAGATGCTGTTTGACTGCTACGACAGCATGCTGCTACCGTCCGAGCTGGGCGACGGCCTACACCCCCCGTGGACAGTAGCCGGTAAAATAATAGAAGCACCCGAAATAACCAACATATCGGCAAAAATTTAATTATTCGTAGGGCGCGATGTCTTCATCGCGCCGCTATATGGCGTTTATCGCACCGAAACATGTTATATTAATCAAAAATGATCAAAGGAGCAATTAACATGAACAAGCGATTAAGGGTATTGAACGCGATGGACAAAAAGGAAGTCGACCATGTCCCCGTCGGCTTCTGGTACCATTACGCAGGCGAATACGCGCGGGGCGAGGCCTGCGTCAAGGCGCATCTGGACTATTATAATGAAATCGACGCCGACATTATGAAAATCATGTGCGACGGCTATTTCCCCTACCCCATCGAAATTGAAGTCAACAAGGCCTCCGACTGGTACAACCTAAAACCGCTGGGCAAAGACCATCCATATCTCGCCGAGCAGGTGTGGCGCGTTAAGCGCATAAAAGAAGAGACGGGCGACGAGCGCGCGGTGTTTTATAATGTCAACGCGCCATTTTCGTCGCTGCGCAACGGGGCGGGCAACGACCTCGTTATGGCGCACCTTAAAGAGGACAAGGGCGCGGTGATGCACGCGCTCGACGTCGTGGCGCAGGACAACGCGACCATCTGCGAGCTATGCATCACCGAGGGCAAGGCCGACGGCATATACATGCCCGTCCAGGGCGGCGAGCTAGCCCGTTTCAGCTACGACCAATACAGGGAGATGATCACCCCCAGCGATTTGCGCGTATTAAAGCACGCGAACAAATTCTCCGAATATAATATATTGCATGCGTGCGGCTGGGCGGGCGACAAAAACCGCCTGGAAATATGGCGGGACTACCCATCCAAGGCGATAAACTGGGCCGTATACGTCGAAGAGGTCTCCATGGAGCAGGGGCGCGAATATTTCGGCGAGCGCTGCTGCCTCGGCGGCTTTAAAAACACGCGCCCGGGCATTTTGTTTTACGGCACAAAAAAGGATATACAGGACTACACGAAGAACCTGATTATCTCATTCGGCAAGAGGGGCCTCATCATAGGCGGGGACTGCACAATCCCTGCGGAAGTGCCGCACGAGCGCATGAAATGGGTAGTGGAAGCCGCCAGGCAGATATAGGCGTAGCACATGGGGCACATGGAGACGTATGGAGGCGCGGGGGTGTATAGGACGCATGGGGCGTATGGAGCGCATTAAGGCACATGGGGGGCGTATGTATGAAATATGTTAAGCTGGGGAAGACGGACATTGATATTTCCGTATTGTCGCTGGGATGCTGGGCATTTGCGGGCGGGACTTATTGGGGAGAGCAGGATGAGCGCGAGTCGATAAAAACCATCGATGCAGCGCTCGATCTGGGCGTCAACTTTTTGGACAGCGCCCAGGCCTACGAAAACGGCGTGTCGGAGCGCGTGGTCGGCAAAGCGCTAAAAGGGAAACGCGAAAAAGCGGTGATCGCAACGAAAGTCAGCAACGGCAAGCATTATTACGCAGACACGATGATCGAGGCATGCGACGCCAGCCTGGCGAACCTTCAGACCGATTACATCGATTTATATTACCTCCATTGGCCTAATATGAAAGTACCGTTCGACGAGCCGATGGAGGGCTTGTATAGACTAAAAAAGCAGGGGAAAATCCGCGCGGCGGGCATTAGCAACTATGGCCTCAAACAGATGGGCATGCTGGAGGAGACCGGGAAATTCGACATCCTGGAGGCGCACCAATTGCCGTATAACCTGTTCTGGCGCGCAATCGAGCATGGGATACAGCAAAAATCCATAGAAAGTGGATTGGGCATCGTGTGCTACAGCACACTGGCCCAGGGGCTGCTTTCGGGGAAATATAATTCGGCCGCAGAGGCCCCAGACCACTTGAAAAGTACGCGCTTCATCAACGATCCGGACGGAAAGTTCCACGGCACGCCGGGATTCGCAACAGAGGTGTTTGTGGCGCTCCGCGAATTACGTCCGCTGTGCGACGAGGCCGGCCTGACCATGCCGCAGGCATGCCTTGCATGGCTGTTCAGGCAAAGGGGCGTCGCCTCGCTGCTTACAGGCCCAAGGAATGTGGGCGAGCTGATGGAAAACATCCGATGCATGGACACAGAAATCAGCGACGAACTCGCCGCAAAACTGGCAGCCGCAAGCGAGCCTGTCAGGCAAAAAGTTGGGGATAACCCGGACATGTGGTTCGTGGGCGAACGCGCAAGGACATATTGAGCTAAGGGGGAAAGTGCAAGGTGCGCAACATCGCCGTAATCAGACTGATTATACTGATCACAGCGTGTCTTATATTGATCCTGAACGCTGGCGGCGCAGTGGCAGCCGCGGCGGGAGTTGCTGCCCAAATGGGCGGGGCGGAAGCCGCCACATCGGGCGGATTGGAGCAATCCGTCAGGCGGGTCTATAGCGGCAGGGACTATATAATCACCGAGACGGAAGTCGTCGGCGACTACAGCGCCGCCGATCAGAGGTACCCGTCGGTGGACTCCAGGTTCTACGACGGGCTGGCCATCATACGTGGGCGCGACGGCTACGGCTATATTGACAGGACCGGCCACATCGTCATCCCGGCTGTCTACGTGAGGGCGCACGCATTTCGCGACGGGATCGCCAGGGTCGTCGAAACGGACCGCTCGGCAAGGGGCCGCGTCCAAAACATTATGTACGTTGACACCTCCGGAAATACGGCGACCAACCTAGAAACAATCAGGAAATATAATAGTTTTCACGCATATATAACGCTGCTGATCCACAATGTAAATTTGGCGGACGGCGCCGTCTATAGGGACGGCCTCGCGCTGGCGCGGGAAGGCGCAGACGGTTCAGGAGCGGCGGCGGGTAGCGCCGGAGCGGCGACGTCTGTACTGTCGTGGAACAACGGTAGAAGCGCGGCTCCATCGGCGGCAGCCCCATCAACGGCAGCGGCAGCGGCAGCGACAGTGTCGACAGCAACGACGACGATTGAGGCGATAGCTACGGCGGCGATAGCGGCGGACGACAATTTTGGCGCTATATCCAAATATCAGCCATCGCGGGACACTCAGAGCGGCGGGCAAAACAACAGCCAACAGCCTGCGTCAAGCGCAGACAACGACAACGGCGAGGATGACAGCGCCGAGGGCGGCGCTAATGCCGATGCCAATACCGATTCCAATACCGACTCCGTAACTGAGGCCGAGACCGGCGCCGGGCGGTTCGGCTATATCGACGAGGACGGCAATGTCGTCGTGCCTTTTCAATATGATTACGGCTGCACCAGTTTCAACGAAGGCCTCGCGCTGGCACGCAAGGGCGACAAGTTATATGTGTTGGAAAAACTGCCTGCGGACAGCATTCCCGTAGACAGCCCCGAGGTCGCGGGCAAGCGCATACCCATCCTCATGTACCACGCGGTCCACGACAACCCACACACATCGAATTCGGGTCTGTTTGTGCGCCCGTCGGAAATGGAAGCCCATCTTAAATATTTGGCGGACAATGGCTTCCAGACGATCACATTCGAGGATTTGGACAATATAGGCGCGTACGATAAACCTGTAATGCTGACGTATGACGACGGGTACAAAGACAACTATACCATTTTACTGCCTTTGCTCAAGAAGTATGACATGAAAGCGACTGTGTTCATTATCACCGATGCTGTCGTCTGGGGCAACGACGAATTCGTCTCCACAGACGAAATAATCGAAATGTCCAATTCCGGCCATATATCGATCCAAAGCCACACGGTTACGCACCCCCAACTACCGGATGTGAGCGGGGCGCGCGTGGCTAGGGAGCTATCCGAGTCTAAGACATTCCTCGAAGAATTAATCGGGAAGCCGGTAGACGTCCTGTGCTACCCCGTCGGCAAAAATAACGCGTCTGTGAGGACCCAGGTGGCTGACTATTATAAATATGCCGTAGTCATGGGTGGCGGGAAGTTCCGGTGCGGCGACAACCTGCTCGCGATGAGCCGGATATACGTCGCGCGCGGCACAAGCGCCGCAGCATTCGCCCAATTGGTGAACTAACCAGCGCAGATCAAACGAGGGGACGGTTCTTTTGGAACCGCCCCCTCGTTTTGTTTTAATTTGGCAGCGACTTATTTTCCCGGGACGTCACCATCCAAGTATCGTCAGCACTGGGAAGCTTAACTGCTGTGTTCGGTATGGGAACAGGTGTGCCCTTCCCGTAATCACCGCCAAAAATTTTCTGGTGGCAGAACACAGGGCGCTTTTCCCTGTGTTCTGGCCGTGTGCGGGCCCAGGGTACCCCTGGGCCCTGCACACTCAAAACTATATAACGCGCAGCGTCCGTGACCTTCAACGCTTCTCTGGTCAAGCCCTCGGCCGATTAGTACCGGTCCGCTTAACGCATTGCTGCGCTTACACTCCCGGCCTATCCACCATGTGTTCTACATGGGGCCTTACTCCATTTCTTGGATGGGACATCTCATCTTGAGGGGGGTTTCACGCTTAGATGCTTTCAGCGTTTATCCCTGCCAGACTTGGCTACCCAGCGGTGCCACGGGTGTGACAACTGGTACACCATCGGTCTGTCCATCCCGGTCCTCTCGTACTAAGGACAGATCCTCTCAAATGTCCTGCGCCCGCGACAGATAGGGACCGAACTGTCTCACGACGTTCTGAACCCAGCTCGCGTACCGCTTTAATTGGCGAACAGCCAAACCCTTGGAAACGACTACGCCTCCAGGATGCGATGAGCCGA